>QCBE01000008.1 GCA_003281715.1 Prochlorococcus sp. AG-347-B23 | reverse complement strand
ATGAAAAATCTTTTATTCCATTTTTAGCTGAAATGAATTTTACATTCATCTTTCTTAAATGATCATTAACCGAGGGATTATGAATTATTTCGTTTGTTATCCAAATATTCTCATTTGGGTAATGTCTTCTAGTTTCATAAGCCATCGCCACAGCTCTTTCAACTCCCCAACAGAAACCGAAGGCTTTAGCTAACTTAATATTTAGTCTTCCTTTAGTGTAAGTAAAACCGTTATCCCTAATAGAACTTATCAAATCACTTTGGTAAGCTTCTTCTAACGCTTGGGCTCTTTTTGTTGGAGAATCGAAACCCCTTCTATTATATCTATCAGAATGATGAAGAGATCTTCTAAAAGCTTGAGTATCCATTATTTTATATTACAACGTTTTAAATAATTTTTCGTAAAAAAAAAGAAACCTGACATAAGTCAGGTTTCTTAAATCAATTTTTAGTTTGATTATTTAGCAGATGCAAAGTCTGGATATGCTTCCATTCCATGCTCTCCTATATCTAAGCCTTGTGTCTCTTCCTCTTCAGATACTCGGATTCCACCGAATAAACCTCCAATTACAGACCAGGCAATCCAACAAGTAACTAGTGTCCAAATAGCATAAGCTGCGGCACCAAGAGCTTGAACTAGAAGAAGGGTAATACCTCCACCATTGAACAATCCCATACCTGCTCCATCACCTTGTACAGCTGTACCCCAAAGACCGATAACTACAGTACCCCATACACCACAAACTCCATGAACAGAGAATGCACCTACAGGATCATCGATTTCAGCGGCATCAAGTGCTGCTACAGAAAATACAACGATAATTCCGCCTACTAGTCCTGCAAACCAGGCTCCAGCAAGGGTCATATCACCACAACCGGCAGTAATACTAACCAAACCAGCAAGGATACCGTTAATTATCATTGTAAGATCAGGCTTACCAGAAGTTAATGTTGAAACAATAGTTGCACCAATAGCTCCAGCGGCGGCGGCTAAAGTAGTTGTTACAGCAACATATGGAACCCATTGATCCATAGCAAGTTGAGAACCGGGGTTAAATCCGTACCAACCTATCCATAGGACTAATGCACCTAGAGTAGCTATAGCCATATTGTGTCCTGGCATAGCCTGTGGTTTCCCATCAGAATATTTGCCAATTCTTGGTCCAAGAAGCATAGCTCCTACAAGACCCGCCCATGCTCCAACTGAGTGAACAATTGAAGAACCAGCAAAATCAACAAAACCTAGAGAATCAAGCCAACCACCATTCCATTTCCAGCTACCAGCAATTGGATATATAAATGCAGTTAATACAACAGCAAAAACAACAAATTCTCCAAATTTAACTCTTTCAGCAACAAGACCGGAAACGATAGTTGCCGCAGTTCCTGCAAAAGCAGACTGGAACAAGAAATCAACAGTTGGGACTAATCCAGCATCAGTTACCATATCTGCAGTAACTGTTGGATCAAAAAATAAGCCTCCAAAATAAAGCCATCCGTCAGCAACACTTCCTCCGTACATTAATGAATAGCCGATAAACCAATAAGAAGTTACAGCTAGAGCAAATACAAAGAGGTTTTTAGCAAGAATGTTAACAGCGTTCTTAGAACGGCACATACCTGCCTCAACCATAGCGAAACCGGCGTTCATGAAGATCACTAAAATAGTAGCGATCAAAAGCCATAAATTGTTAGCAAGAAAAGCTGCATTCAACTCAGGTAAATCAGCTGCGTGAGCTGAGAGATTAAAAATACCTAAACCAAACAAAGCTAGGGGAACAGTTGCAAGCCACAACATGGAGCGGTTTGAACTAAATCCTCGAATACTCCTCAAAAGGAGCATAGGTCCATTAACAAGACTTGCATCTTGAAGTCTGGACCTAGAGCGCCTTTGAGGCGTTTGCAAAGCAGTGGTCATAAAAAAAAATTAGATCTGCAAAAAAACAGTTTTACTGTTTCCTTTCAAATTTAAATTTATTCAAAAAACTTATCGGTGTCTAGTAGTTGTTGTTACCATTTTTATAGTTGCACCTTAAAAAAATATTTGTTAGATTAAAAAAATTTTATTTTTAGAAATTTCAAAATATCAAGATTTTATTAATTTCAAAGGTTTAATTCCTCTCCATGTTATGTGGTCTATATGAAATTCAAAGGAACAAGGAATCGTTATCATTCCTGCACTTAAAGATTCTCTAAAAAGATTGCCGTATAAGGGATCTGCCTCATCACCTGGGGAAAAAAAACAAGCGTCTTTTCTTGTAATACAAAGTACTAATACACTTTTACTTTCAGGAATTAATTCCTTTAATTCTATGAGGTGTTTTTGGCCTCTTTTCGTTACTGTGTCAGGGAATAGAGCTACATTTTCTCTAATCCAAGTCGTATTTTTAACCTCTACGTAAATGTTACGTTTATCAGGATTTGAAGATTTTGGAGTTAAAAAAAAGTCAATTCTGCTTTTTTGATCTTTTCCATACGGAACTTCAGATTTAATTGTCTCTATTTCTCCTATTATTTCGTCAAGCAAATTTTTCTCAATGACCTTTTTGATTAACTTATTTGCAAATAGAGTATTAATACCAACCCAAACCTCCTCATTTTTTGCATCTAAAACACATATCTGTTCCCAAGTAAAAGGTAATTTTCTTTTTGGAGAAGAGGAAACACTTATTCTTACCTTTGCTCCCTCACTCAAAAGTCCCTTCATTGGGCCTGTGTTGGCACAATGAGCAGTTACTACCTCTCCGCTCTCTAATTTTATATCTGCAAGAAATCTCTTATACCTCTTGATTAAAACTCCTTCAATTAATGGATCAAATTCAATTATCCGATCATTCATAAATATGTTGTTAGTTAAAAATCAAATATAATTGAAACTTAAACTTCTTGAAAAATTTAGACAACTCCAAATGCATTCATTTTTAAAAAATAATGTTTTTTCAATTTCATTTGGTACTAGTCTTAGTAAATTAGCTGGATGTATAAGACAAATATTCATAGCTGCTGCTTTTGGAGTTGGGGTAACATACGACGCATTTAATTATGCATATATAATTCCAGGTTTTTTGCTAATAATCATTGGTGGCATTAATGGTCCCTTACATAACGCAGTCGTTGCAGTTCTAACTCCCCTTAACAAAAAAAATGGAGGGATTGTTTTAACTCATGTAAGCATAAAACTTTCAATATTATTAATTGGTTTAGCTATATTGATATACTTTAATTCCAATTTATTAATTGAATTATTAGCTCCCAATATAAGTTCCGAAGCTAAATCAATAGCCACTTACCAATTAAAAATACTTACACCTTGTATCCCTTTATCAGGATTCATAGGTTTAAGCTTTGGCGCCTTAAATTCCCAAAGAAAATTCTTTTTATCAAGTATAAGTCCAGCGATAACAAGCCTAACTACTATTTTTTTTATTTTATTAAGTTGGATTTTTAACCATGAAAATGTATTTTCTCACTTCTTTACTTATGCGGGATTACTAGCTTTTGCAACTTTGACCGGAACTTTAATTCAGTTTATTGTTCAAATTTTGGAAATAAATAAAATTGGTCTCTTGAGATTTAATTCAAACTTCCAATTATTTAATAATGAAGAGAGGAGGATTTTCAAACTAATTATTCCAGCATCTATCTCATCAGGTCTCAGTCAAATTAATGTTTTTATCGATATGTTTTTCGCTTCAAGTTTTCAAGGAGCAGCATCGGGACTAGCTTACGGAAACTTTCTGATACAAGCCCCATTAGGCATATTATCTAACTCTTTGATTTTGCCATTACTTCCAAAATTCTCTAAATTGAGGAGTGATAGAGACTATATAGGCCTCCAAAAAAAATTGATATCTGGAATAGAGTACTGTTTCTTGTCAACTATTTTTTTAACAGCATTTTTTATAACATTTAATAATCAAATAGTAGAGTTAGTTTTTCAGAGAGGATCTTTTGATTATTCAGCGGCGTTAAAGGTAAAAAATATATTAATTGCTTATGCAGTTGGCATACCTTTTTATCTTTATAGGGATTTATTAGTAAGAATTTACTATTCAATAGAAAAAACAAACTTCCCTTTCAAGTCATCATCTGCAGGGATAATATTAAATATTTTTTTTGATTGGTTATTAATTGGTGCCCCAATTAATAATTTTGGGAATCTTTCTCCATATAATTTTGGAGTTGTAGGAATAATTTTATCTTCAGTAATAGTCAACTTTATAGTTTGTGTGTTGCTTTCTTTTAATCTGAGAAATGAAAATATCTTCTTGCCTAACTTGAATTTATTAAGGAAAATTATCCTCATGTCATTAGCTGCATTTATAGATAGCACCCTTTGTTTTACTATTCTTAAAACTACAAATAACTTAAATTCAAATCTCGGAGAATTTTTATTATTAATATTTGGATCCCTAACTTTTTTTGTAATTTATTTTTTTCTTACAAAATACCTGAAAGTAAATAAATTTAAAGTCTATAAAAAAAAGATTTAGTTTTCAAAAAAACTTTCCAAAATCTCCTCTAATTCTAGAATTTGTGAGTTAGTTATCAAATTGATCAGTGGAATACTGTTAACACCATCCCCTACTTTTACATTTATTGCTTTCAAACTTATTTTCGCAGCCTCCAATGGGCCTTGATCTTTATTGCTGATACATTCAATAGCAAGATTTCTAGCTAGGCCAGCATCTCCAAGATATAAATTCCACTTTTCTATTTTTATGAAAACCTTTTCTGAAATAATATTTTCTAGATCACTTATTCGTATCTGCGAGTCCATAAATTAAAAATTAATTAAGTTGATTGTTTTGAAGTATCTTTTGGTTTTTTCAAAATTACAAATAGTAAATGGGAGGCTAAAAGAATTGACCAGAAAATTGCAAAATTATTAAAAAAAGCGATTTCATATTTAATTTCTTTTAGAAGCCAAGTACCACTTACTATCGCAGTAAATATCATGCAGTGAATAACAAAATTTACTATTCGAGAAAAATGTTTATAAATGGGATCTTCTAAATCACCATTTCCGTACCACTTTATTGGCATATTAATAATTAGATTGTTAATAATAGATATTTTACCTGAAATCTAGTTGACTAAGAGACCCTGAAACAGAGATATTACATAATTATGCGCCTGTAGCTCAGTGGATTAGAGCACCTGACTACGGATCAGGGTGTCGGGAGTTCGAATCTCTCCAGGCGCGTTTTAAATTATGAAATATTCTTTTTATATTTTTCTAAAAAATATCGTCTATATTATGGTTATTAGTTATAAAATTCAATGAATATCCATCAAGATCTTAAAGAAAGTGATCCAGTAATATCCAGGTTTATTAACTCTGAAAAAAATAGACAAGAAACTCATCTTGAGTTAATCGCAAGCGAAAATTTCGCATCAATTGCAGTCATGCAGGCTCAAGGATCAGTCCTTACAAATAAATATGCAGAGGGATTACCTCAAAAAAGATATTACGGGGGATGTGAATTTGTTGATGAAATCGAAGAATTAGCTATTCAAAGAGCAAAAAAATTATTTAATGCAAATTGGGCTAATGTACAGCCCCATAGTGGAGCACAGGCAAATGCTGCTGTTTTCCTAAGTTTACTTAAACCCGGTGACACAATCCTAGGGATGGATTTATCTCATGGTGGACACTTAACTCATGGATCTCCAGTAAATATGAGTGGTAAGTGGTTCAATGCAGTTCACTATGGTGTAAACAAAGAGAGTAGTGAATTAAATTTTGATGAAATAAGAGAGATAGCACTTGAAACAAAACCAAAATTGATCATATGCGGATATTCAGCTTATCCAAGAACAATCGATTTTGAATCATTCAGGAAAATTGCAGATGAAGTCGGTGCATTCTTAATGGCTGATATTGCACACATAGCAGGTCTTGTAGCAAGTAAACTCCATCCAAATCCAATTCCTTATTGTGATGTAGTAACTACAACTACTCATAAAACATTAAGGGGGCCAAGAGGAGGTCTTATTTTGTGTAAAGATGCAGAATTTGGCAAGAAATTTGATAAATCTGTTTTCCCAGGGACTCAAGGGGGGCCCCTAGAACACATTATTGCAGCTAAAGCAGTTGCATTTGGAGAAGCCTTACAGCAAGATTTTGTTAATTATTCCCAACAAGTAATAAAAAATGCCAAAGTTCTAGCTTCAACTTTAATAAATAGAGGTATTGATATCGTTAGTGGAGGCACTGATAATCATATTGTTTTACTCGATTTAAGAAGTATCAATATGACAGGTAAAATTGCTGACTTGCTAGTAAGTGAAGTGAATATCACTGCAAATAAAAATACTGTTCCATTTGACCCCGAATCACCTTTTGTAACAAGCGGGTTAAGGTTGGGTACTGCTGCTTTAACTACTAGAGGCTTTAATGAGAATGCTTTTGCTGAAGTTGGCGAAATTATTGCTGATAGATTACTTAACCCAAATGATTCACTGATTGAAAGTCAATGTAAAGAAAGAGTATTAAACTTATGTAATCGTTTTCCTCTTTATGAAGGCAAACTTGAAGCATCAATTAAATGAGTCCTAATTCCAAGGGAGTTGAAATTCTTTCTATTGGAACTGAGTTACTTTTAGGAAATATCATAAACACAAATGCTCAATGGATTTCTGAACAGTTGTCGCTATTAGGCTTAAATCACTTTAGGCAATCAACTGTAGGTGATAATTGTGATCGAATTATAAAAGTAATTCAAGAAATATCGAAAAGAAGTAATCTTCTAATTACAACGGGTGGATTGGGACCCACCCCAGATGACTTAACTACTGAAGCAATAGCCAAATCTTTTAATGTATCTATTTTTGAAAGACCTCACTTATGGGATGAAATTAAACAAAAACTTCCAAACTCAAAGCTCAAAAACGATTCCTCTAGCTTAAGGAAACAATGTTTCTTCCCAAAAAATGCTCAAATAATTAATAACCCTAGAGGCACTGCCCCAGGAATGATATGGGAACCAGTAAAAGGATTTACTATTCTTACTTTCCCTGGAGTACCTAGTGAAATGAAAACTATGTGGGAAGAGACTGCTTATGATTTCATTAAAACCAAATTCTCAGATAGTTATTCCTTTTTTTCAAATACTCTTAAATTTGCAGGAATTGGAGAATCTAGCGTTGCAGAAAAAATAAATGATCTATTAAATCTTAAAAACCCAACTGTTGCTCCATATGCAAACTTAGGAGAGGTTAAAATCAGAATTACTGCGCGAGCAAAGAATGACCTAGACGCAAAAAAAATAATTAAGCCTGTAAAAGAAAAATTAAAAAAAGATTTTTCAAAGTTTATTTTTGGAGAAGATAATGATACTTTGCCAAGCGTTTTAATAAAAGAGTTGACTAAGAGGAACCAAACTATTGTGTTTGCTGAATCCTGCACCGGAGGTCTTCTATCTTCATCTCTAACATCAATATCAGGTTCATCTCAAGTTTTTCAAGGTAGTATTGTTTCCTATAGTAATGAGCTAAAAAATTCATTATTAAATATTTCTAAAGAAAAGCTTACAAAGTATGGAGCTGTTTCTGAAGAAGTTTGTGAGGCCATGGCAATAAATGTAAAAGAGAAATTAGGAGCAGATTGGGCTATAGCAATTAGTGGGATAGCTGGTCCTAATGGAGGCAGTCCAGATAAACCAGTTGGACTTGTCTATATCTCAATTTCAGGACCAAATAATCACATCACTAATATAAAAAAAATATTTAACTCAACCCGAAACAGAATTGAAATTCAAACACTAAGTGTAAATGTGTGTTTGAACAGCCTCAGATTAATCTTATTATCAAATAGTAAGTAGCTTTTTTTACAAATTGAGTAAAGATACCTTATTTGATAAAGTTTGGGATTTACATAAAGTTTCCAGCCTTCCTGGTGGCTCAGATCAAATTTTTATTGGTCTTCACTTAATCCATGAAGTGACTAGTCCTCAAGCATTTGGCGCTTTAAAAGACAAAAATTTAACAGTAAAATTCCCTAGTAGAACTGTAGCTACAGTTGATCACATTGTGCCAACAGATAATCAAAGCAGACCTTTCAAAGATAATCTTGCAGAGCAAATGATTGAAACACTTGAGAAGAACTGCTTACAACATAAAATAAAATTTTTTAATATTGGTAGTGGAAGTCAAGGAATAGTTCATGTAGTAGCTCCAGAATTGGGGCTAACTCAACCTGGTATGACAATCGCTTGTGGAGATTCACATACTTCAACTCATGGAGCTTTTGGGTCAATTGCTTTTGGTATAGGTACTAGCCAAGTAAGAGATGTTCTTGCAACCCAAACCATATCCATGAATAAATTAAAGGTAAGGCAAATTTGGTGCGAAAATCAATTATCTAATGGGGTTTATGCTAAGGATTTAGTTCTTCATATTATTAATACACTCGGTGTAAAGGCTGGGGTGGGTTTTGCATATGAGTTCGCAGGGCCTGCAATCAATGTATTATCAATGGAAGAAAGAATGACTATATGCAATATGTCTATTGAAGGAGGAGCAAGATGCGGCTACATAAACCCTGATGAAAAGACTTTTAGTTACATGAAAAATAAATTATGCTCACCAAAAAATGAGCATTGGGAAAAAGCTCTCACATGGTGGAAATCATTAAAAAGCGATGAAGACTCAATTTATGATGATGTAATTACAATAGATGCCTCTAAAATAGAACCAACCGTTACCTGGGGGATTACTCCAGGCCAAAGTATAGGCATTAATCAACAAATCCCTCTTTTAGATGAATTGTCCCCAAATGACAAATTAGTTGCTGAAGAGGCTTATGAATATATGAATTTCAAGCCAGGACAATCTATAAAAGATATTCCGGTAGAGGTTTGTTTCATAGGCAGTTGCACAAATGGGCGAATCAGTGACTTAAGAGTTGCAGCTAAAGTATTAAAAGACAAAAAAGTATCTAAGAATGTAAAGGCATTTGTAGTTCCTGGTTCAGAAAAAGTGGCCAATGAAGCGAAGCAAGAAGGTCTTGATCAGATATTTAGGGATTCTGGATTTCAATGGAGAGAACCAGGCTGCTCAATGTGTTTAGCAATGAATTCAGATAAGCTAGTAGGTAATCAAATTAGTGCTAGTTCTAGTAATAGAAATTTCAAAGGTAGACAGGGATCTCCCAGAGGGAGAACACTACTCATGAGTCCAGCAATGGTTGCTGCTGCCGCAATTAATGGCAAAGTCAGTGACGTTCGAGAATTTATTAACTAATGAAATTTGAGTTTACCCCACCAATTGGAAAAATCACACAAATAAAAGGGCAATGTATATCATTGATTGGTAACGACATTGATACGGATCGAATAATTCCTGCGCGTTTTTTAAAGTGTGTAAACTTTGATTCATTGGGTGAATCTGTTTTTGAAGACGATAGGAAAACTTTAAAAGGACAGCATCCTTTTGATTTGGAGGAACACAAAAATGCCACAATACTAATTGTCAATAGCAATTTTGGATGCGGTTCTAGCAGAGAACATGCCCCTCAAGCACTTATGAGATGGGGTATAAGAGCAATAATCGGCGAGAGTTTTGCCGATATTTTTTATGGTAATTGTATTGCAATAGGAGTTCCATGTTTTACCCTTCCTAAAAATTCAATCCATGACTTACAAAATCTTAGTGGTAATAAAAGTTTATTCCTAGAAATTGATCTGAATAATTCCTCAGCAAAATCAAAAGAATTAAATATTGATCTTGAGATTAAAGAAAGCTCAAGAAAAATGTTTTTATCAGGAAAATGGGATGCGACTTCAACTCTTCTTGAGAATGAAAATCTAATTGAAAATAAATTTAATGAATTACCATATTTAAAATTTAATTCTCATTTCTAATAGTTATTTAAATCCAAATAACTTAAACGAAATTCCTCCAGCCTCATTATGTGGCTGATAAAAAATACCACACTCGTAGGATCTTTTTTTCCAGTTTATTGAGATTTTTGAATTGATGAATTTTCCATAATCACTAGAATCATTATCTAAATTAATTGTTCCACTACTTTTAAGAATGATTGGACCAAAAATTTGTTGATCAAAACTAATATCTAAAGTAAATTTGTCAGAAATTTCATCAAATTTAAATACACTATCTCCGTTTTTAAATTTGTAAAAAGGAAAAATACTAATTCGAGTGTAGTCGAAAGTTTTAGTTTTAAAATTACCAATAACTAACTCTGGGCCGAAACCGAGACCAATATATTCTTGATGTTTGCCATTGTCATATAGAGAATACAATGCTGCCAGTCTTGAATTCAGACTCAGTCCTTTTTTAACTGGCTCATAAATATACTCAAAAGAACTATCAATCATTTTATTTTTAGGTTTTTCAACCCTTAATGGAATATTTTTATCTAAAGAGTAAAACAAATTACCCTTTAAACTATCAACTAAGTTTTTACTTTTAAATGCCTCTCCTTTCAAATGAGCTAGACCTAAAGATAAAACTTCGGTATTAGTAACACCATTTACTTCCCAAATATGTTTTTTTTCTAATTTTGAGCCATAACCTATATAAATTTCAGCTTCCCCCAATGAACCATTCCATACTCTATCTCTATAAACTCCATAAAAACTTTTATCCCACTTAGCATTTAAGAAATTAAATTCTTTTTTCAAAATAGATTTCGATCTAAGTGCATTTGAAAATTTGTTGGTATCAAAAGAATTAATTTGATTTTCTATTTCCAAATCCCAGTTGCCAACTTTCCCTTTTATTTGTGACTTAAACCCAAAAAAATCAGCAGATCTGGCATCTCTTTTGACCTTTTCTCCAGTTATTAAACCTCCCTTTTTTACAAAACTTTTTGTCTTTCCATTAATTGAACGTTGAATTAAAAATTGTGGTTCTAGGTCAATAATAAAATTATCATCTAAATTAATGGGGTTAAGCTTTCTACCAATGGTTAAACCATCTTTATCTAAATTATCATAACCAATTGTCCAGCTACTTTTTGAATCAAAGTTTTGTCCAGATTTAGTTATTGCTCTATTACCAAGCCAAAATGGGATTGAAACATTTTCATCTAAAACTAAATTATTCATAGCAGATCTAAATCTTAACTCTTCATTCAAGGAGAAAGCTTCTAATGAATTAATCTCTATTTTTACTTGTTTAAACTGAAGTATATCATTAGAAAATATTGCTTTTTTACTCTTCCATTTTTTTCCATCAATAATTATTTTTTTTGTAGAAAAAATCCAATTATTAATCTTGTCAGGAGTATTAAGTACTTCCTTTTTTTGTAAATTTAATAAATAATCAAACTTTTTAATATCTGAACTATAAAAATTTTTTGATATATCACTAATTAATTGATCAGAATTTATAGAACCTTTTACGTCAATTAAATACCCTGTTTTATCTCTAAAATTATATTCAAGTTTTGACATTTTAAGAATTTGCTCACCAAAAACCAAAGTTATATTCCCCGAAGCGTTGATAATTTTTTTTGATTTATCGTAAATTAATTTATCAGCTTTAAGAAATTTACCTTTATATTTTGCTAAGACATTTCCTTCAGCAAACAAAATGTTATTTTCTTCAGATTGAATTTCAGATTCAATTACCAATTCTTCTTGATTTTTAGGAAAATTAGCAGAAAGTGAAATAGAAATTTCATTTATAAAATTAGGTACACTTTTATATTTATTAGTGATGTTTCGATTTTTCGATATTGAATTTTCTAAGTTATGTTTTGATAAATTTGACGAAACAATGTCTATTTTTGGAATATGTTTTTTATCTCGAAATTCTAAAAAATCTCTAGCTTCACTCGATGGAACAAAGTTAAGTAATAGAAAAAAATAAAATATGGATTTTTTAAAAATACTTATATTCAAAGTTTAGAAAATTAAGTAGAGACTTTTTTAATCTTGAGGACTCTCTAAATCTTTTCTGTTAGGAGTTCTAGTTGGATCACTTGCTAGGAATCCAAATAGGAAAATTCCAACGAAGAAAAAAACGATTGTGTAAACAGAAATTTTTAAGGCAAGCATGGAATGATGAGAGTACTGACAGATTTATATCTTATTAAAGATATATTTAATTTATGGTAAAAGGTTTACTTTTTGTATTTTTGGAAAATTTTGAAATACTTTGGGATTTAATCATCATGATCATCCCAAGGATCAGTAAGCTTTGCAGCTTTAGGTCCAAATGCAGTCCAAAGTCCAAAGCCAGTTAGAGCTAATAGTATTGCCAGAATTGTTACTGCTATGGAAACTGCAGGATCTGGAGCAGATGATAAAGTTTGCATCAATTTTGATAAGTTTGTAAACAATTTATGTATAAGTTCTTATACAATAACGAAATAATATTCGATTTAGTGAATTCAACATGGGTCAAAAAACAGCCTTAGGAAGTCTTTTAAAAGCAATCGGTAACTCAGGACAAGGAAAAGTTGTGCCTGGTTGGGGAGCAGTCCCTGTGATGACAGTCATAGGTCTACTACTTCTAGTTTTTTTAGTTATTCTTCTACAAATTTATAACCAATCTTTACTATTGCAAGGTTTCTCAGTAGATTGGAACGGAAACTAAATTTCTAAAAAAGTTTATTAACTTAATTTAAATATTACTCAATAAACTTCTATTGAACTTTCGCTTTAATTTACCTAGTTATAGTTTGTTTATATATTTATAATTCTCAATAAAGAGATTTAGAGATAGATTATGAATGAAATATATTTAATTGGACTGGGAAATCCCGGCAAAAAATATTCTAATAATAGGCATAATATTGGTTTTATACTACTTAAAAATCTCTCAGAAAAGTACAATTCAAATTTTTTATTAAAGGAAAAACTTAAAAGTTCCTGCTCTGAATTCAAAATAAAAGACTCTACTTATAGATTATTTTTACCAAATACGTTTATGAATAATAGTGGTGACGCTGTTCGAGCAATAGTAGATTGGTACAAAATTAACTTAGATCAGATTTTTATTATTGTGGATGATAAAGATCTTCCTCTTGGAAAAATAAGATTTAGAAAAAAAGGGAGTTCAGGTGGACATAATGGGCTCAAAAGCATCATCGAAAAATTAAAAACTCAAAATTTCAATAGAATAAGAATTGGTATTGGATCTCCTCCCTCAATCAACACAAATAATAATTTTAATACCATCTCTCATGTATTAGGCAATATTTCTATAGAAGAAAAATCAATATTGGATAAAGTATATAAAAAAGTAATAGGATCCCTAGAAGAATTAAATACTAGAAAAGAAGCATTTATAATGGATGAATTAAATTCTTTCGATAAAGACCAAATTTAATAAATGCGTTCAAAACCAGAAACAATAGCAAATGTAAGTGTTAAAGAATATTGCTTCTCAAAAAAACATATAAAGGGGGTTGTAGAAGCAAGTCAATTTAAATGGACTTTTGTATGGTCTTTTAGCAACGGTATATTATCTGTGAATCCTCCTTTGGGAAGAGCATTGATTGAGAATGCCTTATTAAGATTTCTATTGAAAAAAGATTATGAACTAGAAGCAGGTAATGAATATAAGTTCACTATTTCAGCCAAGTTTTAAAATCTATATTTTGATTCAAAGTAAACTTCATTTTGCAATAATCCTCTAAAATAATCAAGGCTGATACAGCATCAAGATTTTTATTAAGAATAAAGACCTCTTTAGGAATTAAAAACTTCAAACCTTTAATTGGGAAAAGTTCAAAATATCTTTCTTTAGCTCTATAAGTAGTATTTTTTTCTTCAAAAGTTATTATTTCTTTGTTACAAAAAACCAATTTTTCTCTAATCGCTCTACTAGTGGTGCCGTTACCAATAATAATTTTTGATATATCTTCAACGGTATTCAAATTTCTGACATAATCTTCAAGCAATTCACTTTTAAGAATGATTGCTTCATAAATTTTTTTTTCACTTATTTCAGCTAAAATAAGTCCACATTTAAATTTACCAGGATCTATAGAGATTATTTTAAGCATTCAAGATTTTAATTTAGTAATTTCCAACTCAACTATTATTGGGTCTGCAATTTTACTATCTTTTAAAGATATAACCTCTAATCGATATTTATTTTTTTGATTTATTCTCAATGTGTCTCTAATTTTTTTTATAAAGTCCCCTCTTGTCGTAATTTCGTTAACAATAGATCCTCTTAACTTAATTTCATCTCTTGTTTTCCCTAGCAAAGTTTTAATTTTTGAATTTATATTTTTATAATCTAGGTCTTTTTTTTCAAGAATTTCGCTTGTAATAACTTCCCCATTTCTTACAATGATTTTATTTTTCAACAATTCTGGATATACAAAAACAAAATTATCTCCTTTCAAAACATTTGTTGCTGATTTAATCAAAATGATCCAATTGCCCCCTTTTGCCGAAACTTCTTCAATTTCAGAAATATCACTAGATCTCCACAAAAGAATATTTTTTATACCTTTTTTACTGGGGATTACAAGTTTCTGAACATATCTATCTGCACTATTATAAATCTTTGCAAGATCTAATTTTATATTTGGATTAGAAGAAACTTCTGCAATAAATAAAGTTTGCCCCCTTTTAATGACTACATTTCCCCTTCTAAATTCTTTAACATCACTTTTAAGTTTATTTAACTCCTTTTCTTTTTTGTTAATCGTATTTTCAAGCTTCTTCCTTTCCTCCTGCAAAGGAAGAAGGGCCTTTCTACTCTCATCCAAAGTTCTTTGCAAAAAAGGAATATCAACAAAAAGTCTCTGCCTAAATTCTTCACTCACCAAAATCAATAATCCAATAGATATTGAACTAATAAAGCCTCCAGTTATTACTGTTATGATGGTTGCTGTTTTTTTTGGTCTTAACTTTAAGATACTAAATCTAGCTTTACCAATCTTTGTACCAAGCATATCCCCAAATGGTGCAATTAATCCTCCGAGTAATATTAAAAAAACAATTAAAATCCAAGCCACACTATTTCAAGCACTCCTTACATCATAATTAATGATGAATCAATTAAATCTTTTTGCAAGAGCTATTGGATCAAATACTGTGATCTTTTTTCTTTCAATAGTGAGGAGTCCAGAATCTTTTAGATCTCCCAGTAGTCTTGTAATCGTTACTCTTGTTGAACCAATAGCTTCAGCAATAGCTTGATGCGAGAGCCTCAAATCTATAGTAATACCTTTTTCACCTGCGACTCCAAAGTCTCTGCAAAGTACCATTAAAAAACTTACTAAACGAGAAGACATATCTCTATGTGTAAGAGTTTCTATCATAGTTTCTGTTTGTAGGATCCTGCTTGAAAGACCCTGCAATAATAATAGTCCTACTGATGCATCTTCCTCTATCGCTCTTAAAACAGAATTCGCAGGTGCTGTTATGATTTCCACTCTTGTAAATGCTATAGCATGATAGAAACGATCAGATCTATGGCCTGTAAGAAGAGATAAAACACCAAATAGACTATTCTCTCTTAAAAGGGCAACAGTTATCTCTTCTCCTGACTCATAAACTCTTGACAACCTTACTGCTCCTCTTCTTATCAAATAAACCCTCTCAGCAGGATCTCCCGGGAAAAATATTGTTTTAGATCTCTCAACCATTTCTGTGCTTGCACCCTCAAGGCCTTTAATTACTTCCATTAAAGTTCTATTAATGGGAAAACGTTCTCCAACAGAGTTGATTTTACTTTGTCCGGATTGTTGCGAACTAAACCTGCTGAATCCTTGAGAAGAAGGTTTCATAAATATTTTTACTATTCAAAAATTTAAGAAGACACTTTAAAATATCTTGTATCAACAGTAACAATTTTCGATTCTTATTTGTTTTTCTGTGAAATTATTTAGGGCAGTTTTCACTTTTTAAACTTTTTTTTAAGTAAAATTACACTATATGCAGTGTAAATAAATTCAAATTATACTGTATATAGAAAAAGAAATCTAAAATAATGGTACTCAGTTCATCTAAGAGTTATTCAAAAAATAATCCAAATGTAGTAAAAATCAGTTCTGTTAACAAATTAAATTCAAAAAGATTTAACCATAATGGGCAAATACAAATTTATCAATCTTCATACAGAGGTAGTTATTCTTCTATCATAAGAGACTCGCTAAGAAATGCTGCTCTTGGTAGAAAAGTTCTTTTGGTGCAATTCATGAAAGGAGGAGTTAAACAAGGTATTTCTAATCCAGTAAAGCTATGTGGAAATTTAACTTGGGTAAGATCATCCAATTCTTTTGATCAATATCATTCTGAAGAAATTGAAAACAATAAAGATTTAAAAAAATCTATTAATGAATCAACTTATAAATTATGGGATTTTTGCAAAAAAGCATTACTCTCTGGTGAAAATGATCAAATCATACTTGACGAAATATTTCTTGCTATTGAGAAGAAAATTATAGAGAAGGATGATTTGATTTCAACACTTGAAAACCGATTTATATCTGGAGATGTAATCCTTACTGGTACAGATATTCCTAAAGATTTATTATTAATGGCCAACCAAATTACCGAACTTCGTTCATAAAACAATGCTTAAAAATGACCTCTGGATAAATCAAAAAGCGTCTGAAGGAATGATAAACCCCTTCCAGTCAAATTTAATACGGCATCTTGATCCTGATAATCAAAAAAGTCCAGTTTTGAGTTACGGATGTTCATCTTATGGCTATGATTTAAGACTTTCATCAAAAGAATTCCTGATTTTTAGACACGTGCCTGGAACTGTGATGAATCCCAAAAAGTTTAATCCTGATAATTTAGAAAAAACTGTACTTCACCATGATGAAGATGGTGATTTTTTTATTCTTCCTGCTCACTCATATGGTTTAGGGGTGGCTTTAGAGAAAATGAAGGTACCAGAGAATATAACTGTAATATGTATCGGCAAAAGTACTTATGCGCGACTAGGAATTATAGTTAATACGACACCTGCAGAAGCAGGTTGGGAAGGCCATTTAACTTTAGAGTTTAGTAATAGCTCAGGTGCAGATTGTAGAATTTATGCGAATGAAGGGATCTGTCAACTACTCTTTTTTGAAGGTGATCCTTGCTCTACAACATATGAAGATCGAAGAGGTAAATATCAAAATCAACCTGAGAAGGTAACCCTAGCAAAGATCTAAAATGAATAAAGTTGAACTAATTTCCCTAACTCCTGAGGCTGAAAAAACAATGGCCTACATTGCGAGAGTTAGTAATCCAAAAAATCAGAAAAATGAAGATTATTCAAAATTATTGAGTTATTGTATTAAAAATGAACATTGGAGTGTATTTGAACAGTCATTTATGACCTTACAAATAGAAACCAACAGAGGAATAGCAGCTCAAATATTAAGACATAGGTCATTTACTTTTCAGGAATTTTCACAACGATATGCAGATAGTTCTCAATTGGGTAATATTCCTTTGCCAGAGTTGAGAAGACAAGATTTTAAAAATAGGCAAAATTCTATTCCTGACCTCCCTGATGAGTTAAAAAAAAGATTCCATACAAAAATTGCTTCACATTTTAAAGCCGCATCAGAATTATATGAAGATTTACTCTCTGAGGGAATAGCTAAAGAATGCGCGAGATTTGTTTTACCATTAGCAACTCCAACAAGAATCTATATGACTGGATCATGCAGATCATGGATACATTACATCAATTTAAGATCAGCTCATGGTACTCAAGAAGAACATAAGTCTATTGCCCAAAATTGCAAATCTATTTTCAAAAAAAGTTTTCCTATCGTATCAAAGTCTCTAGATTGGTAAAAATCAACCATGACTACGAGGATTAACCTGACCATTATTATTTTCTTTTACTACTGAAAATTCATCATTAATAAATTTTTCATTGGATTTTGCCTTTCCCTCCAAATTAGCTAAAGATTTTCTTATTGTTGTTTCTTCTTGTTTACCAATAAAGGTAGAAATTAAATTACCTTTCTCATCAAAAAGATTAACTTGAGGAATACCATTAACATCAAATTTTTGTATGTAAATATCCCATTTTTGATTATCAACATTTAAAAAAACAAAATTTATATCTTTTTCATATTCATCTTTTAAAGCAGATACTTTTGGAGCCATCTCTTTACAAACTTCACACCACTCAGCATAAAACTCCAGAAAGGTAGGCTTATTATTTGTAAAAGCTATTACAGGGTCAACAGATAATTCTCCAAAACTCTTAAGAAGGAAAGTTGATTGAAAAAAGAGATTTCTAAACAAAATCAAAGAAAAAATAACTACAACAACAAACAAAACGAGTATTGTTTTTAAATTTGTCTTGAAAATTGTTTCTCGACTTTCAGATTGCACTGTTAGGGTGTTGTTAGCTAAAAACATACTAAATAAATAAAACAATTAAAGAGAATTGAAATCTATAAGTTTTTAATCAACTGATAAGATAAGTACTAAATAATTATCAAAATTTCTTTGATTCCTGAAATCTAATTATGCATTCAATCTTTGGAACTGATGGAATAAGGGGAAAATATAATGAAGAGTTAACTTATTCTTTAGCCTACAAAGTAGGATTTGCTCTAGGTTCGACTTTGGAGGAGAAGAATAATCCAATATTAATTGGAAGAGATACAAGAATTAGTGGAGATATTCTGCTTCAGGCAATCACACAAGGAATCAATGAAAGTGGTAAAAAATTTATAAATATTGGAATCTGCCCTACTCCAGCTATACCTTTTTTAATCAAACAAGAGAGCCTGAGTAGTGGAATCATGATATCTGCAAGTCATAATCCCCCAAATTATAACGGCATAAAAATTTTTGATCACAATGGTCAAAAAATTACTAAATATTTCGAAAATAAGATTCAAAAATTAATTGAAGAGTCAAAACAAAATATATCAATTCCTATAAAAGTGGTTTCCCTAAAAACAAATAAAGATCTTATGGATTCTTATATTAAAAGCCTAATCCAAACAATGGGTGGAGAAAGTTTAAGCGGTTTGAGAGTAATATTAGACACATGCTATGGATCAGCAACAACTTGCGCAAAAAAAATTTTTCAGTCTCTTGGTGCTGATGTAAAAGTTATCAATAACTCTAAAAATGGTTTGAAAATTAATTTGAATTGTGGTTCTACTAACCTCGAACCATTAAAAAAAGCATTAAGAGAGAGTCCTGCAGATATGGGGTTCAGCTTCGATGGAGATGCCGATAGAGTAATTGGAATCGATTCAGAAGGTAATGTGCTGGATGGAGATCATATTCTTTTTCTTTGGGGTAGAGAACTTATGGAACAAAAGATTCTCACCAATAATTTACTAGTATCAACGCAAATGGCAAACTTGGGTTTTGAAAAGTCCTGGAAAAAAATTGGAGGAATTTTACATAGAACTGATGTAGGAGATAAATATGTTCATGACGCAATTAAGAAAAAAAGAGCTGTTTTAGGAGGTGAGCAGTCAGGTCATATACTTTCAAAAATTAATAACTTTTCTGGTGATGGAATTTTGACTGCACTTCAAATTTCCAAATATTGTAAAAAGAAAAATATTAATTTAAATGATTGGCTTAAAAGTAGTTTCGAACCTTTTCCTCAAAAACTAACTAATATTAAGTTAGATTTTAACCTTAATAAATTAAATCCAAAAAACAAAATCTTAATTGAGCAAACTATAGAGTTTTTTCAGAAAATATATTCGGATAATTGTAGAGTTTATATAAGGCCTAGCGGTACAGAACCGGTTATAAGAGTTCTAGTTGAGGCCAAAAGTCATAAGAAAATTGATTCTTTATCAAGCGAAATAACAAACAAACTCTTTTTAGAAATTGATAAAATAATAAAATAACGATGTATTAAATTTTTATATAAATCTTTTCAAAAATATCAAGTTGGTTAACAATCACATATTTTTCCCGATTAGTTTTAACTTTATTTGGATTAAAACTTTCGGAATAATTAAAATCTTTTTTATCTATTGTTTTAAAATAATAATTACTTGATATGGTGTAATCCATATAATCGAATAAATCCTTTACATCCGTTTTTATAAAAATTAAGGTGCCTTTTTGCAATGAATTTGAAAGAATATTAATAAATTCTGGCTGAATTACACGCCTTTTATAATGTCTCTTTTTAAACCATGGATCTGGAAAATTAAAAGAAAGACTTTTTAGATTTTTGATAATAAATTTACTTTGGACATCATTCAAAATATTATTAGCATTACCGAATATAAAATATAGATTTTTGATTTCTCTTTCAAGCGCTTTCAATTTAGCATTCTTGACTAATTTCTCACGAATTTCAATTCCTAAATAATTCCAACTGGTATTAACTAAAGCCAAATCAAATAGAAACTCACCAGCAGCACAACCTACATCCAAATGAAGATTCGATTTAGAATCATCAAACATTTCGCTCAAAGAAGGTATTCTCTCAATTTGATTGAAATTACTACTAAGGGGATTAACATGCTGTCTCATACAATTATCAATATATTCCTAAGCAATAATATAAGGATGCATAATATTCATAACTATGACAATAGTAAGTTCAAAAGTAAAAGTTTGATGTTTAATTATTATGTGTTTAAAAAGAAAAAGTTTTGAACGTTTTTAATCAACTTTCTATTTGGCTATCCTTTCAACTTTCAACAATTTTCCTTATTGGTATTCCTGTTACTTTATCCTTCTGGTCAATTAAAAAAAGAAATAAAGCAGTTATTAAACTTCTATCAATTTATTGGAAAGTATCCCTTTTATTTTTTATAAGCCTTCTACTTTTAATAGGAAAGTATAATTATGCTCTTGTGATAACAAATATTTCAACATTATTAATGACAGTTTCAGTTTGGTTTTGGAACGATATTAATGATGAATTAAGAGAATATGATTTTTCTAACTCCCTTACCACAACAACAAAAATATGGAGATGGACGATAACTTTTATATCTCTCAATTTCTTTATTCAGAGTTTACAAAACTTTAACTGCTTTTCTTTTATCAATTCGGATGCGTGTGCGATATGGCTTCAGCCTTCTTCAAATTTATACATTACTATAAAAAATTTATTTAATTTTTTCTTTGGAGCTAACTTTACCCAGCCAATATCAAAATTCTTAGGATTATTTTCATTATTAATCTATATTTTAGGCCTTATTCAATGGTCAATAATCAAATTACCTAAAAATGGAAGAAACTCCTGCTTCTCAGAAAATGGCAAAAATTGATTTAATAAATAGTCTTGAAAAAATAAGTTCCGAGATACCTGATAAGATACTTAAACTAGAGGGATTTATTCTAAAAGAAAATCAAAAAGAACAATTAGAAATACTTATTTTCAGAGGTTACAGTAGCTCAACAACTCATCCAATTGAAATAGATTCAGAAAAAAAAGTAATAACACTTTCTTACACAATTACAAACTTTAAACTTTATAAAGCACCATTAACAGAAACCGAAGAAAATTTTATAAGAGAAAATCAAAACTCAATTTTCTTTTTGAATCAAAAAAACTGGATTTAAATCAATTCAAAATTAATAATATTTGAACATCTTTTGCATAATTTTGTATTTTGCATTCCATTAAAAGTTTCTTCTTGATAATGCCAACATCTATCACATTTTTGACCTTTAGCTTTGTTTATTTGAATTTTACCAAGTGCATTGTTATCAATAATCAGAGAATTTTCCACCAATTCGGATACTACTTGGAAGTTTGATACTATAAGCCAATCTCTAAATAAATCTACATCTTGATTGCCAAATTCTTTTAGCCAGGAAAGTGACTCTTTTAAAGATTTATCTTCAGGTAAATAATTAACTTCAGTTTCCAAAGCTGCTCCAATTATTTGTTTGTTCCTACATCCTTCTATAGCCTTGTTAATTTCAACTCTCAAATTTCTTAAATTTGCGATGTGCTCATTAAGTATTTGATTTTTCCATGACTGCGAAAATATTGGCCATCCTCTTTGAAAGACTGATTTTTCTTTAGTTGAGTATGGAATATTTTGCCAAATATCTTCAGCCATATGACAAAGCACTGGAGAAATAAGTACGGCTAAATTTTCAACAACTTTTGACATGACGAACTGACAAGATCTTCTCCTAAATTGTGATTTAGAACTTACATATAACCTATCCTTCGCAATATCCAAATAAAAATTTGATAGATCTACAACGCAAAAACTTTGCAAAATTTGGAAAAATTTTGAAAATTCATAATTTTCATAAGCATTTGATATTTGATCTGTAACCTCAACTAATCTACCTAACATCCATTGATCTAAGAGAGGCAATTGATCAATTTCAAAACTATCAATTTTAGGATCATAATCATGAATATTACCTAGGAGATATCTTGCAGTATTACGAACTTTTCTATAAACGTCTGAAAGTTGCTTGAGTATATTTGAACCAATTGGAACATCTACTGAATAATCTACAGAGCTTACCCATAGCCTTAAAACATCAGCACCATAAGCAGGATTAGTTTTTTTATTATTACCTCCATTAATAATAATATTTGGATCAACAACATTTCCTAAAGATTTGCTCATTTTTCTTCCGTTTTCATCAAGTGCAAAACCATGAGTTAAAACTTTCTTATATGGAGGTTTATTATTGACTGCAACGGATGTTAACAAAGAAGATTGAAACCATCCTCGATGTTGATCTGAGCCCTCTAAATAAAGATCTGCTGGATATTTTAATTCACTTCTTAGTTCACAAACTGCGGCCCAGCTAGATCCTGAATCGAACCAAACATCCATTGTATCTGTTCCTTTTTTCCATAGATCAGATTCTTTTGCATAATTTTCTGGCAAAAGATTCTTAACATCCCAATCCCACCAAATATCTGCTCCATATTCACTAAAAAGTTCTTGAATATGATTAATTATCTCTTTGTTAAGGAGAATTTCATTACTATTTTTTTTATAAAAAACTGGAATAGGGACTCCCCATGACCTTTGTCTAGAAATACACCAATCTCCTCTTCCAACAACCATAGAATAAATTCTTTTCTTTCCAGTCTCTGGCATCCATTCAACATCTTCGATTGCCTTTAATGCAGATGATCTAAAGCCATTTACAGATGCAAACCATTGTTCTGTTGCCCTAAAAATAGTTGGTTTTTTAGTTCTCCAATCATACGGATATCTATGCTTATAATTTTCTTGAAATAGCAGCAAATTATTTACTTTTAAATGTTCAATAATTAAATCATTTGCATCTTTCAGGACATTTGATCCTTTGAATTGACCAGAATTTTCATTTAAGTTACCTTTTTCATCAACGACACATGTTATTGGTAAATCATATTTTTGACCTATATTAAAATCATCTATCCCATGGCCAGGAGCAGTATGAACAATTCCAGTTCCTGATTCTGTAGTAATATAATCTCCTCCAATTACAAGTCTGCAATTTTTATTCTTAGAAGGATGTTGATATTCAATATTTTCCAATTTGGAGCCTTTAACCTCTAATAGGAACTTGAAATCTTTATTAAATTTCTTACTTATTTCAGAAGATAAATCCTCAGCAAAAAGGTAAATTTTCTTCTCTTCATCGATAGCAAAAACGTACTTTATTTTTGGATTTACTGCAACTGCTTCATTTGCAGGTATGGTCCAAGGAGTAGTGGTCCAAATAGTTATGAAAGAATTATTTTGAAAAAAATCTTTTTTGATATTAAGGTTTTCTTGGATGAAATTTAATAGAATTTCCTCAGGTATTTTAGTGATTTTTAATGAAACATAAATACTTTTTGAATAATGTTCATCAGGATATTCTAATTCTGCTTCTGCAAGTGCAGTCCTTGAACTTGGGCTCCAATGGACAGGTTTAAGACCTCGATATATATAGCCATTTAAAAACATTTTCCCAAATACTCCAATCTGAGCAGATTCATAACTTTTCTTAAGAGTTAAGTAAGGGTTATTCCAATCTCCCCATATGCCCCACCTTTTGAAACCCTCCTTCTGATTATTAATTTGGATATGGGCATAATCTGTTGCTTTTTTTCTTAAATTTAGAGTGTCAAGATTCTTTCTTTCATCAGATTTTAAATTCTGAAGAACTTTTAATTCAATAGGTAATCCATGACAATCCCAACCAGGTACGAAATGAACCCTAAATCCTCTTAAGGTTTTGTACTTATTAATTATGTCTTTTAAAACTTTATTAAGGGCATGACCCATATGAAGAGCTCCATTTGCATAAGGAGGGCCATCATGTAATGTAAATATTTCTCCTGAATTGTTTGAACCTAATTGGAAATCAATATCATTATTAGCCCAAAAATACTGTATCTCAGGTTCTCTTACAACGGAGTTAGCGCGCATTGAGAAGTCAGTTTTTAATAAATTTAAAGTTTCCTTATAAGAAAAGTCTGATTTTTGTTCTTTGCTATTTTGAGATTTCATACGACGATATAAGAAATATTGGTGATCAAAAGAATTATTTAAATAAATCTAATTCATTATATTCCTTCTTAATTGACCTGTTGTTTTTTGGGGTTGTTTCAAATAACTAATTTGTTTCTTTCAGACTTTTATATTATCATCTTTATCATTTCTTACCCACTTTTTTTGGGTTGTATTTTTATAGTTGCTACCAAAATTAAAAAAATTTGAAGGTTTCGTAAAATCACCAAATATCAGATATATGGATTCTAATATTTTCAAAAAGTTATTTTTAAACTCCAAAAAGGTAATTAATTTTTTCTTTTCGTTATCTGTCAATTGGTACCATCTAGATAAAAAAAGCTCTACTAGATAAAAACAACTAGTACTGTAAAAAAAAGGAAAATTACAAAAAATGATTCATCTAGTGTTTTATTTTTAATTATTAATAACAAACCTATTAATAAATTTAAAAAAGCTTTTATTAAGTCTTTTGGTTTACCGAGCTCAAGATAAATTATCGGTACAATTAGAAAAATGGTCCCAACCAAAAAATAAAAAGTTCCCAAATAGAATATCAAACTATTCATTAAATTAACTACTTATTTAAATTATAAGAGTTGATATCAAGAAACAATTTATCTATCAGAATTTCCTTAAGTGCGGTCGGGGAGACTTGAACTCCCACACCCGAAGATACGAGTACCTAAAACTCGCGCGTCTACCAATTCCGCCACGACCGCTCAAATAAAATAATAATTGAAAGAGGTTTATTTTAAAATTTTTTTTTCTTAAGATGATTAATTTGACACATTAAAATTGAATTAAAAATCTCCTAAAAGAAATTTTTTATGTTTAAGCATGCAATCATCTGAAAATTTTAGTTATATTATCTAAAGAATAAAAGAAACGATTTCAAACTTAACCAGTAAAAATACCACTAAAAATACTAATTCTTCAAAAACATTTAATTGGCAAAAAGAGATTAAAAATTACGTCGATCCGCCAAGTTTTTGGAATCCAACATTAGGTTTATTTTTTGGCGGTTATTTTCTCGCGTTTCTTAGCATATGGCAATGGTACAGAGGTGTTTGGCCTTTACCTTTACTTGTAGCCACTGCTTTTTTGGCTTTGCATATTGAAGGTACTGTTATTCATGATGCCTGTCATAAAGCTGCTCATCCAGTTCCTTGGATAAATCAAGCAATGGGCCATGGCTCAGCTATTCTATTAGGTTTTAGCTTCCCAGTTTTTACGAGAGTTCATTTACAACATCATATTCACGTAAATCACCCCAAAAATGATCCAGATCATATTGTCAGTACTTTTGGTCCAATTTGGCTAATTGCTCCAAGATTTTTTTATCATGAGGTGTTTTTCTTTCAAAGAAAACTCTGGCGAAGATATGAATTACTACAATGGGGAATTGAAAGATCCATATTCGTTACAATTATCTTGGCAGGTTTGAAATTTGACTTTATGAATTTAATTTATAATTTATGGTTCGGACCAGCATTAATGGTAGGGGTCACTTTAGGAATATTTTTTGATTATTTACCCCATAGACCATTTCGATCAAGAAATAAATGGATAAATTCTCGAGTTTATCCAAGCAAATTTATGAATTTACTAATAATGGGTCAAAATTACCATCTCATTCATCATCTATGGCCTTCGATTCCTTGGTTTGAATATAAAATAGCTTATGAAAAAACTAAGCCATTATTGGATAAAAAAGGCTCCCCTCAAAGGGTTGGGATATTTGAAAGTAAAGATGACATTTTTAACTTTATTTATGATTTATTAATAGGTGTAAGGAGTCATAGCAAAAAGAGGGGGAAAATAAGAAAAATCATAAATTTATATCCAAGCTTTAAGATAAAAAAATTTTTATTAAAGATAGTCAACAAAACATTTATTGGAAGCAATTAACTTACTCATTCATTAATAATTTTTGGTACTTTAAAATATTTATCTTCTCTCGATGGACCCAATTCTAAAAGTTCTTCATTACAATCAGAATTTTTCTTTTCGTCTTTTCTAAATACATTTACAACCTCTATAGCTCTCGTTGTACAGGGGACATCATCTGCATCAATTTTTTCAAGTTGTCTTATATAATCCAATATCTTTTCTAATTGTTGTGCATGATTATTAATTTCATTCTCGTTAAGTTCTAATCTTGCTAAATGAGCAACTTTTTTTACTTCCTCTTTAGTTATTTTTGTCATACATTTGATATCTTTCTTATTAAATAATAGTTTATTTAGAACAACTTATTTACATATCCTTTGAATTTCAAATAATTTAAAAAAATAATCACATTTTTTTGAAAATCAATATCAATTAATAGCTTTAATTATTTTTCTCAGCTAAACATGTTATTAGATAGATATTGAAAAATAGAAGAAGAATTCTTTCCAAAAAATTTTTTTTATCGGCACTCTAAATTTGTTGCACCTGATTTATTAGGCTGTCACCTCATAAAAAAAAATAATGAGATAGATCAAGTTAAAGGGGTAATTGTTGAAACTGAAGCTTATTCACAGGAAGAAGAGGCCTGTCATGGCTACCTCAAAATGACTGAATCAAACAAATCATTATTTGGCAAACCTGGCACATTTTATATTTACAAATCTTATGGCATTCATCATTGTTTAAACATAGTTACTGATAAAGAAAATTTTGCGAGTGGTGTTTTGATAAGATCAGTTTTTATCTCTAATAAGAATGAAAGATTAGCTTCTGGACCTGGCTTAGTAACAAAAACATTCAGTGTAGACATTTCATTTAACTCACTTGAAGTTCTTAATAACAAATCTCTATGGATTTCTCCACGAAACTTCACTCTAGAAGAAAAAGATCTTGTTCGAACTACGAGAATTGGCATATCAAAGGCAAAAAATATAAAATGGCGTTGGTATCTCAAAAATAGTAGGAGTGTAAGTAAAAGATTAAAAGGTGACAGAACACCTAAATTTCAATAATCATTTATCTTTTTAAGCGTAATGCAAATTTGGCCTCATAAACATATCCACACACTAGCTAATTTTTCAATTAATGATTATGAGTCAGTATTTGAATTAGCTAATAGATTTGATGCACTAAAGAATGCAGGAACAAAAAAGATACCGGCCTTACAAGGGACTTTGGTAACGTCTTTATTTTTTGAAGCTAGTACAAGAACAAAAAATAGTTTTGAGCTTGCAGCAAAAAGACTTTCTGCTGATGTCCAAACGTTTGCGCCATCCTCCAGCTCTTTAACAAAAGGCGAAACAATAATTGATACAGCCATAACTTATTCTGCTATGGGGGCAGATACACTAGTTATCAGACATTCATCAAGTTACATAACCTTTGAGATCGCAAAAAAACTTGATGCAATAAATGCCAAGACTTCGGTTCTTAATGCGGGAGATGGATTACATAGTCACCCCAGCCAAGGATTGCTTGACATCTATACATTGATAAAATTCTTTTCCCAAAAAACACTGAATCCAGAGGTTTTAAATTCCAAAAAAATTTTAATAATTGGCGACGTTAATCATTCAAGGGTTGCCAGGTCAAATCTTTGGGCTTTAAGTGCATTCGGAGCCGATATAATCTTATGTGGTCCTAAGACATTAATACCTGATGAATTTATCAATTTTTTAAAAACCCCAGATCCAAATCAAACAGAAGATCCTGTAAAATCAAGAGGTTCCATAACAATTTCTAGATCATTGGAAGAATCAATAAAAATTGCAGATGCGATTATTGTTTTAAGACTCCAGAAAGAGAGAATGATGGAAAATTTACTAAGTAGCATTGATTCATATAGTTTGGATTATGGCTTAACCCCAGAGAAATTATCTTTAAATAATAAAGAGATTCCAATTCTACATCCCGGTCCCATTAACAGAGATATTGAAATTAGCAGCAAAGTGGTAGATCGATATCCTAATTGCTTAATTAATAATCAAGTTGCAAATGGTATCCCTATAAGAATGGCTTTGCTTTATCTATTACAGAAACACAATAAGTAAATTTATAGCAACTTAAGACTTTCAGTAAAGAAACCATAAAATAATCCCAATCTTAAAGAATCTAATAAGAGTACTAAAAATTTCTTTTTCCTTTCAAATCTAAGATTTCTTCTCAAAACTATTAAAAACTCAATAAAAACTACTGATAAAAAAGCGGCTACAGGATCCATGAGTTCCACAACGGCACTTACCATACCAAGAGAACTTCCAAAAAAGTATCCGATTAAAAGTGTAATCAACGATATTGAATATCTTCGCCATGGATTATTAGCCCAAATACTTAATGTTTGAATATTTTCCACAATTTTTAGCTGAAATTTTGTCTTTTGAGGTTTAACAACCATTTTGCATTAAACTAAGCCGCTTCAGAGTTTGATTGAATTTTAGTATTTCCTTCTATTAATTCAAGTAATGCTTCCAACTGAGCCATTAACCCTCTTAATTCGCCTGGGTCAGGGAAAAGGTCATCTTCTTTTATTCCTAAATGCATTTCTCTGAGCTCTTGCCTTAAATAGCGTATGTGACTAATGACTTGCTCTCTTTTGGTTTGCGGCATGATATAAATTTTTGGTTATATTTTAAGAAAGAATATTTTTGAAAAGGAGAGTTTACATATTTATGACTGAGAATGAAGATAAATGACCTAACAACAATTTGAAAAGATTATGAAAATTGAAAATTTTCATATCCTTGAAAATATGTACTTAATTCTTATATCAATTTTAAATAATAACTTGAGGCTTTATTATTAGGCTATATTGACTTTACTCAATATGAAATTCATTTCTGACAATAAAATAAGTGAGGAACTAGTAAATTCTTTTGATGAAGAAATGACCCTTGAGCTCGCTAAAAGGCTAGAGGAAGATAATTATAATACTCCATTTGATGGTTTAAAAGATTGGCACTTACTTAGGGCTCTTGCAATCAATAGGCCTGAATTAACGACTAATTATACCCATCTCCTCGATCAGGAACCTTTCGATGAAAACTAAAAGTAAGGACTCCAAAATAAAGGTTCTTTTATTAATAACTGGAAGTATTGCAGCTGTAAGAATTCCATTATTAGTTAGCCAATTAGCGAAAGAAAATTATGAAATAAGATGCGTTTTATCAAAAAATGCAGAAAAATTAATAAAACCACTTTCTCTTTCTATTTTAAGTAGAAACCCGTGCATTTTAGAAAATGATCAATGGTCTGATGGTCAATCAATACCTCTTCACATAGAACTAAGTAATTGGGCTGATATTTTAATCATCGCCCCTTTAACAGCGACAACATTAGCAAAATGGGTAACTGGAAATGCAGAGGGATTGATCCCAAGCATCTTAATAGCAAATATAAAGCCAATTATTGTTGCACCAGCAATGAATACACAAATGTGGCTAAATAAAGCTGTCCAAAAAAATTATAAGAATTTACAGAATTACGAAAATGTTTTGTCTTTGCAACCAAGTGAAGGCCTCTTAGCATGTGATGCTATTGGCATCGGTAAGATACCTCCTAATGATCTAATCCAATTAGCTCTTGAATTTATAGCTTCATATAAACAAAATGAATATCGCAAAGATTTACTTAATAAAGAAATTTTAATAACTGGAGGGTGTACCTCAGAGAAAATTGACGCGGCAAGACACATTACAAACAAAAGTTCTGGAGCTATGGGCCTACTTCTTTCTCAAGTAGCGAGGTTCAGGGGAGCTCAAGTAAAATATGTTCATGGTCCTCTGAAAATCGATAAGAATCTTACTGATGGAATAAAAAGATATGAAATTGAAACTAGTGTTGATTTAATTAGGGCGCTTAATAATGAAATATCAAATTGCGATTATTTTTTCATGAATGCAGCAGTATCTGATTTTAAAATAACATCTGATACTTCAGCTAAAATTCCAAAAAATAAAATTAATGCTCACTTGAATCAAAACTTTGAGCTAGTCCCAGATATTTTAAAAACAATTAGTAAAACAAAAAAAGATAACCAAGTTTTTATAGGCTTTTGTGCTTTTACAGGGTCTATCGAAGAAGCACGAAAGACAATTAAAGAAAAGATTATCCAAAAGGGTTGTGATTATCTATTCGCAAATCCAATTGATCTTGAAGGCCAAGGATTTGGCTTTTTGGCACAAAATGAAGGTTGGTTATTTGATACTAATAATATGGAACACTACATAAACAAAACATCAAAAATTGATTTAGCAAATAAATTAATAACCCAAATTATTTCATTAAAAAAATAAAAAAAATTTTTTATTTGTATTTTTTTGTAATCTTAATCATTAAAAATAATGTGATAGCTTAAAATAATTCCAGTTTTTTAAAATCTAAAAAGCTACGGGTTGTTTCGAGGATTTAATAGTCCTATCTTTTATGGTCCTTTCCCTTGTAATATCCGTACTGAACTTATTAGATGACCTTTAATCTATCGTCACAGAACTTTACTGCAACTTTAATTATGAGAATTCGTTCTTTCTTGGCTTTTGTTATTTCAATTTGTATAACTTTTGCTTTCGTACCTGTTAAAACATTTGCTTTTTCTGAAAGAGGAAATGCACAATTCACAGATGTTGTTAACACAGGAAAAGCTAATGATTGCCCTACATTAGACTCATCTCTTGTCGGATCAATATCTCTAGGGAGTGGAGATAGCCTTAAAGGAATATGCATGCATCCAACAGAAGTTTATGTAAAAGTACCAGGGACAAAACGAAAAGCTGCAGAATTTGTTTCTACAAAAATTATTAGTCCTAGAAATAACACCACAGTGACAGAAGTTTATGGAGATATAGATTCAGGAACATTCACTGAAAAGGGTGGAATTGATTTTCAACTTATTACTGTATTAACTCCTGGTGGTTTAGAGGTGCCATTTGCATTCTCAGCAAAAGATCTTACAGCTGATTTACCTTCATCAATTGAGCCAGGCACTGAGGTTAGTGGTTCAACATTTACACCTAACTACAGAACTGGTGACTTTCTAGATCCTAAGGCAAGAGCTAAAAATACAGGTGTTGAATATGCTCAAGGTTTAGTTGCATTAGGAGGCGATGACGAAGAACTTGCAAAAGAAAATATTAAAGTTGATGTAAACGGTACTGGCGTTATTACTCTTTCAATCAACAATGTAGATTCTGACACAGACGAATTTGCTGGTACTTTTGAAGCAATCCAACCTTCAGATACAGATATGGGTTCAAAGGATCCACTTGATGTAAAAATAATTGGGGAGCTTTACGGCAGAAAGGCATAAATCCTACTTAAGAGAAAAAGGGGGTTAAACCCCTTTTTTTTTTTCAAAATTTTTCTTTATCAATTTAAAAATGGAATTACAACAAAAAACTAAAACAGATAATAATGGACTAATACCGCCTTATGGAGGGGAACTAAAAAATTTAATCATCAAAGATAAAAACCTTAGAAATGATCTTATCTCTAAAGCTACTTATGAGTTTGAATGTAGCGAGAGAAATGCTTGCGATGTAGAACTTTTGATGGTTGGAGCTTTTTCTCCATTGGAGGGATTTATGGATGAAAATAACTACAATTCGGTAATTAAAAATAATAGAAATACAAATGGGTTGCTTTTTGGCTTGCCTATAGTATTAGATTCAAATAATGAGAAAGTAAAAGCTGGAGAGACAATATTGCTTACTTATAAAAAACAAAAAATAGCAGTTGTAGAAGTCAGCTCTAAATGGGAGCCTGACAAATCCTTAGAAGCTGAACTTTGTTATGGTACTAATGCTTTAGATCATCCTGCTGTTAAGATGATTTTTAACGAGAGAGGGAGATTTTATATAGGAGGAAGAGTTTATGGTTTCGAACTACCAATTAGAGAATTCCCCTGCAAAACCCCAGAAGAAGTTAGATCTACACTGCCATCAAATCATGATGTAGTTGCATTTCAATGCAGAAATCCAATTCATAGAGCACATTATGAATTATTTACTAATGCCTTACTTTCAGATAATGTCTCTTCTAACTCAGTTGTTTTAGTTCATCCAACTTGTGGACCAACTCAACAAGATGATATCCCTGGAAAAGTTAGATATTTGACCTATAAAGAATTAGAAGAGGAAATATCTGATGAAAGAATAAAATGGGCTTTTTTACCTTATTCAATGCATATGGCTGGGCCAAGAGAAGCTCTTCAACATATGATAATCAGAAGAAATTATGGCTGCACCCACTTCATTATTGGTAGAGATATGGCTGGTTGTAAGTCTTCATCAACTGGTGAAGATTTTTATGGTCCATATGACGCCCAGAATTTTGCGAATAAGTGTGCAGATGAATTGATGATGCAAACTGTCCCTTCAAAAAATTTAGTTTATACGAAGGAAAAAGGATACATAACAGCTGAAGAAGCTAAAGAATTTAATTATGAAATTATGAAACTTAGTGGTACTGAATTTAGAAAGAAATTGAGGAATGGCGAACCAATTCCTGAATGGTTTGCATTCAAAAGTGTAGTAGATGTTCTAAGACGCTCTTAATATTGTTTTATTATTAGTATTATAGATTTATTAAAGATTTTTTATCGTGAACAAACGTTGGAGAAACGTAGGACTTTATGTCCTAGCTGTTATTACTGTAATTTTCATTGGTACTTCAGTTTTTGATAAACCTAGTACTGAAAGTTCTACAAAAACCTTGAGATATAGTGATTTTATAGAGGCAGTACAAGATAAAGAAATCAGTAGAGTCCTAATATCTCCAGATAATGCCACGGCCCAAGTTGTTGAAAATGATGGGAGCAGGTCTGAGGTCAATTTAGCCCCAGACAAAGATTTACTAAAAATACTGACTGAGAATAATGTAGATATAGCTGTAACTCCTACAAAATTAGCCAACCCATGGCAACAGGCTGTAAGTAGCTTAATTTTCCCAGTACTTTTGATTGGGGGTCTATTTTTTCTTTTCAGAAGATCCCAAAGTGGGAATGCTGGGGGTGGTAATCCTGCTATGAGTTTTGGCAAGAGCAAAGCAAGATTGCAAATGGAACCATCCACGCAAGTGACTTTTTCAGATGTTGCTGGTGTTGAAGGTGCAAAGTTAGAACTCACAGAAGTTGTAGATTTTCTTAAGAGTCCAGATAGATTTACCGCAGTCGGAGCAAAAATTCCAAAAGGAGTTCTTCTTGTTGGCCCTCCTGGTACAGGAAAAACATTGTTAGCAAAAGCAGTAGCTGGAGAAGCAGGTGTACCTTTTTTCTCAATATCCGGTTCAGAATTTGTAGAAATGTTTGTAGGAGTTGGAGCTAGCAGAGTTAGAGATCTTTTTGAACAAGCTAAAAAAAATGCTCCTTGTATTGTATTTATTGACGAAATAGATGCAGTTGGAAGACAAAGAGGTGCTGGTATGGGCGGAGGAAATGATGAAAGAGAACAAACATTAAATCAACTTCTAACGGAAATGGATGGTTTCGAGGGTAATTCAGGAATAATAATTGTTGCTGCCACCAACAGACCTGATGTCTTAGATTCAGCTTTAATGCGTCCAGGAAGATTCGATAGACAAGTAACAGTAGATAGACCAGATTATGCTGGAAGATTACAGATATTAAATGTCCATGCTAAAGATAAAACTCTTTCAAAAGACGTTGATTTAGATAAAGTTGCCAGAAGAACACCAGGATTTACTGGGGCAGATTTAGCTAATCTTTTAAATGAAGCAGCAATACTAGCAGCTAGAAAAGATTTAGATAAAGTAAGTAATGATGAAGTCGGTGATGCCATCGAAAGAGTCATGGCAGGTCCAGAAAAGAAAGATAGAGTAATCAGTGACAAGAAAAAAGAACTAGTTGCTTATCACGAAGCTGGTCATGCACTCGTTGGAGCATTAATGCCTGATTATGATCCGGTAGCAAAAGTTTCAATAATCCCTAGAGGTCAAGCTGGAGGTTTAACCTTCTTTACTCCAAGTGAGGAAAGAATGGAATCTGGTCTTTACTCTCGTTCTTACCTTCAAAATCAAATGGCTGTAGCTCTTGGTGGAAGAGTTGCCGAAGAGATAGTCTATGGAGAAGAAGAAGTTACCACTGGAGCTTCAAACGACTTACAGCAAGTTGCTAATGTAGCAAGACAAATGATCACTAAATTTGGTATGAGTGACAAAATAGGTCCAGTCGCTTTAGGTCAATCTCAAGGTGGGATGTTTCTTGGAAGAGATATGAGTTCTACAAGAGACTTCTCTGAAGATACTGCTGCTACTATCGATGTTGAGGTTTCAGAGCTTGTTGATGTGGCATATAAAAGAGCTACAAAAGTTTTGACAGATAATAGAACTGTCCTTGACGAAATGGCTCAAATGCTCATTGAAAGAGAAACTATAGATACTGAAGATATTCAAGATTTGCTTAACCGCTCAGAAGTAAAAGTCGCAAACTATATTTAAAGCGAAATTTTAAATTTTAATGAATAATAAAAAAGATTCTTTTTCGGAGTTCCTGAAATTTGATTCTTTTTTTTTACTTATAAAACCTGAAGATAATATTTACTCAAATATCTCTATAAGAAATTCATTTTTTGAAGAATTAGAAAACTTAGTAAAATTAGGATTAAAGAATATTGAAATAAGTTGGTCTAGCAACGAAAATTGGTTCGATTTTGTATCCGATATCAAAATTAAATATCCAAGAATTAATTTAGGCTCTGCCTCCATAGTTAATGAGCATTCAATAGAAGATTCTTTAAAAATTGGATTAAATTTTTCGATGATGAAATTTTGGGATAAAGATCTTTTCAATTTTGCGCAGTCAAAAAATTATTTATTAATTCCTGGAATCAATAATTTAAAAGATCTTAAGGAAGCGATAGATTTAAATTGCAACATTATCAAAATTTACCCAATAAAAAGTAAAGATAGTTCGATAAATATACTCAACTATAAAAATATTGATTTCATTGCTGCTGGAGGACTATCAATCAATGATTTAAAAACTTATAAATCTTTAGGGTATAAAGCAGTTGTAATTGGAGATAAAGCTATCAAAAATAAAAAATTTGATCCAAAAATATATGAATGGCTCAAAAATAATTAAGTTAAGGATAAATATAATTTATTCAACAAAACTACTACTTATTTATTAAGTCACATTGGGCATGATTTAGAAGCAAATGATCAGCAAGTACTAAAGCTACCATAGCATCAACCATGGGAACTGCTCTTGGTAGAACGCATGGATCGTGTCTCCCTTTTGCTTTCATAAGTACTTCTTTACCTTCAGCATTTACTGTTTTCTGTTCTTTCCCAATGGTTGCTGTAGGTTTAAAAGCTATCTTCATCTCGATATTTTCACCATTACTTATTCCGCCCTGTATACCTCCTGAATTGTTTGAAGTTGTTCTTAACTTACTAATATCATCAGACTTGATGAAGGCATCATTATGTTCGCTTCCTTTTAAATAAGTTCCAGAGAAACCCGAACCTATTTCAAAGCCTTTAGTGGCAGGTAAAGACATCAAAGCCTTTGCTAAATCAGCTTCTAATTTATCAAAAACAGGCATCCCAAGACCTGAGGGAACATTTCTTACTAAACATTCAATAACACCGCCGCAAGAGTCTCCTTGACCCTTTAATTCCTTAATTCTCTCGATCATTTCTGTTGATACTTTTTCATCAGGACATCTAACAATATTAGAATCTATTTTTTTGAGAGAAATCTTCTCTTTATTTATATCAGAATCAATATCATGTATACGCTTTACCCAAGATAGTATTTCAGTGTTGCAGAAGGTTTTTAATAATTGTTTTGCTACAGCACCTGCAGCTACTCTCCCAATTGTTTCTCTAGCAGAAGCTCTCCCACCGCCAGAACTTGCCTGAATTCCATATTTCAGATGATATGTACCATCTGCATGAGAAGGTCTAAATACCTGCTCCAAATCATTATAATCTCCTGGTCTTTGATCCTTATTTCTTACCAACATTGCTATTGGAGTTCCAAGTGTTAACCCTTCCTTTATCCCACTTAATATTTCAATTTTATCTTCTTCATTTCTGGGTGTTGTAATGTCACTTTGGCCAGGTCTACGCCTATCTAATTCATTTTGTATCAGATTTATATCTATTTTTAACTTAGGTGGACATCCATCAAGGATAACTCCTACTGCACCACCATGTGATTCTCCAAAAGTACTAACACGAAAAATTTTTCCAAAACTACTACTCATAGAAATATCAAATGTTTTATCTATATATAAACATTATATGAAACCAATTGAAAATTAAACAAAAAAAAAAGCCCCCAAGAAGGGAGCTTGTAAATTTAAGAACTTTAAGCTTAACCGATAGCTGGAGCTGAAAGAGCTACTGTTGTAGACTCAGCTGCTGCTAGATCAAGTGGGAAGTTGTGAGCGTTACGCTCGTGCATTACTTCCATACCTAGGTTTGCTCTGTTAAGAACGTCACCCCATGTAGGAACAATCTTACCGTTTGCATCAACAACTGACTGGTTGAAGTTGAAACCGTTAAGGTTGAATGCCATTGTGCAGATACCCATTGAAGTTAACCATACACAAACAACTGGGAATACAGCTAGGAAGAAGTGAAGACTTCTGCTGTTGTTGAAACTTGCATATTGGAAGATCAAACGACCGAAGTAGCCATGAGCTGCAACGATGTTATATGTTTCTTCTTCTTGTCCGAACTTGTAACCATAGTTCTGAGATTCTGTCTCAGTTGTTTCTCTGATTAGAGATGAAGTAACAAGTGAACCGTGCATAGCTGAGAATAAAGATCCTCCGAACATACCAGCAACACCAGCCATGTGGAATGGGTGCATAAGAATGTTGTGCTCTGCCTGGAAAACAAACATGAAGTTGAATGTTCCAGAGATACCTAGAGGCATTCCGTCAGAGAATGAACCTTGACCGAATGGGTATACAAGAAATACTGCGAAAGCTGCTGAAACTGGTGCAGAGTATGCAACACAGATCCAAGGACGCATACCTAAACGGTATGAAAGCTCCCACTGTCTTCCCATGTATGCTGAGATACCAATTAGGAAGTGGAAAATTACAAGCTGGTAAGGACCACCGTTGTATAACCACTCATCTACAGTAGCTGCTTCCCAAATTGGGTAGAAGTGTAGACCAATAGCGTTAGATGAAGGAACAACTGCACCTGAGATGATGTTGTTTCCATATAAGAATGAACCAGCAACTGGCTCTCTAATTCCGTCAATGTCTACTGGTGGTGCTGCGATGAATGCAACGATGAAGCAAGCCGCTGCTGTAAGAAGGCATGGAATCATTAAGACGCCGAACCAACCAACATAAATTCTGTTGTTAGTTGATGTTACCCACTCACAAAACTGTGGCCAACCTTTTAACAGCGAAGAACGCTGCTGCTGAATAGTTGTCATGAGTTCGTAAAGTATGTCTCTAATATGAGACGTGTAAATAAAAACGGAAAATATATTCCGCTTCGAAGATTTTAGACCAAAATCGCTAAAAATGTGTAAATATTTTTCTTTAAGTAAATTTATTTTTTGGATAACAGGAGAAAAGAACTTCCATGTCTTAAGATTTTCTTTGTTATTGAGGATTCAACTTGGTAATAATCGAATGGCTTCTTAACGGAAAAAGATCTAGAGAGGTAGTTTCCTTAAGAGATGCTAAGCATAGAAGACTGCAATTAGAGGCTTTTGGAGCTGTTATTTATTGGAGTGAAAGAATTTAAGTTTTTAAGTTTTAAAAATTAGAAAAAAAAATAAAAGTAATAAATATTAAATAAACTTATCTATAAAATAAAAAATCCTTATTAGTTTTCTACGATTTATTGTTCCGGTTTCTTAATTTAAAGACTTTCAAACTCTTGAACCCATTGTTTTTTGGAACAAATCACTTCTTTTTTTGTGTAGCTCATCGCAATTTTTTTTTCCTTATAAGCGGCTTCTCCAATAAAAACAGGCCAAATCAATTGATCTCGGTCATATTTGTGCACCATTCCTTGGCTATCAATAAATAATGGATCTCCTTGTTTAATCATTTTCCAATCTTGGTTTATTCTCTCAGGATGAATTAGGCCATCAATATCCCCCTTTTCATCTCTTGGATAATCTATACTCCCTTGATGAACGTAAATAACCAATTCCTTTGGAAGTTCAATAAGATTATTTTTTAATTTATCTATCTCTTCCCTTAGGGAGCTAATTATTAAAGAGAATCTATTCACGATGTTTGGATCATAAAAATTTTGTGCGACAGCTCCTATTTCAATAACTAAACCACATGGCCAAGCTTCTACAAGAAAGCCAGTTTGGAATTTATCTTTTTCATGCAAATAAATAGGTAATCCAAATTTGTTTTGAAGTAATGCAGCTAAACAAAAATCTTTGCATCTCCTCCCATACAAAACAATACTAGTTCCCATATTTGCAGTAGTAGTATGCAAATCGATTGCAATTTGACAGGATTTAGATCCGTTAATTCCAAATTCATCTACTAAAAAATTAGCTCTATTAATCTCATAAGAGCTATTTTTACGTTGATCAAAATTTTTACATTCTTTAAAAGATCTATTTAAATCTTTATCTATATATCTGCTCCCTTTTTCATAAGCAACAGGATTACCTATGATGTACTCATACTCAATACCATAATTTAGCCTATTTTCCCTTCTACTAAATTGCTTAACCGCCCACACAGGATTAATTTCATTCCCATGGGTGCCTGAAACGATAAGTATTCTTTGAACAGTCATTTTTTCTTTAAAAATAAAATTTCATGCAAAACAAATACCTTATAAAGGCCTCCAGAAGATTCTGGTTTTGGTTTTGGACCCAATTAATGAATGGCTTCGCGCCATCAGATTTACATGGTAATTATAAAAGGCCCAAAGGGATAAAAATTGATAGTGAATATGATATTAATAATGAGAGTGGACAAATTTATTTATTGGTAGGGAATTCTTGTCCATGGTGTCAAAGAACTTTACTCGTCCACGAAATAAAACATCTATCTAAAAAAGTTAAAGTTATTTTTTTAAAAGCAGATGTTGAGCATGGCGAATGGATTTTCAATACAAAGATTGAGGGATGTATTAGACTTTCAGACCTTTACAAAAAAGCTAATAAAAACATTATTTTTAGAGCGACATTACCTCTTTTAATTAGCTTTGTAAAAGATGAAGTAAATATTCTGTCTAATGAAAGTTCACAGATTATAAGACTACTCAATTCAATAAAAAATCAATCAAAATATCAGATATTAACTATTAAAGACTGTAATCAAAAATTTTTAGATTTAGTTAATAACAGCATTAATGATGGCGTATATAAATGTGGTTTCGCCAGAAACCAGTCAGCTTATGAAAAAGCAAGTCAAAATCTTTTCGCAGCTATAAATGAAATTGAAAATTTACTAAAGAAAAATAAAGGGGACTGGATATTTGGAGAAGAGTTAACCTACGCAGATATTTACCTTTTTCCAACGCTGATAAGATGGGAATTGATATATAGCAAACTTTTCAAATGTACTGAACAAGAACTATCAAGTTTTGAAAAGATTATTGAATGGAGATTAAAATTCTTTAAATTATCTAACGTAAATAGGACATGCTTCGACAATGACTGGAAAAAAGATTACTATAAAGCTCTATTCCCTTTAAACCCAAATCAACTAATCCCAGTTTTACCATCGCTAGAGGAAATAATGAGATTAGAGTCCGAAAAAATATAAAAATCAATTTCAAAAAAAAATGATGTTGTAATGAACACTTATTTAGTTCATAGATAATGCAATTTCATTAGAAATTAACTATGTTATGTATGTCTACTAAAGTACGAAAAGCTTAAAATGAAATCCATTGACGAACACATCAAAAAAGATCAATCGGAAATCGAATCTGCAAAAGCAGAGGGCAATCTTCCAAAGGTCAGACATTTAACTGAAGAGCTAAAGGAACTCGAAGAATATAAGGATCATCATCCAGAAGATAAACATGACCCTAATGCTTTGGAATTATTTTGCGACGCCAACCCGGATGAACCAGAATGCCTTGTTTATGATGATTAAGTTTTCTTAATTATTAAATAATGCATAAAAAAAAGGGCTTTAAAGCCCTTTTTTTAGTTTCTTGAATTCTTTTAGTAATCCATATTAAAATCTGATGGGCTACCTGTAAGAGAACATACCACAGACTCTTCATTTTTCATTTCCTTAACTTCTACAATGGGTCTTCCCATTTTCTTAAGAACCTCAATATCTTGAATGGTTTGACATCTAGCTATTATTTTTCCTTGTTTATCAAAACAACTGTAGAAATTCATATTATGTTTAAAGAATTATCTTATTTATGGCTAATTTTCATTATTAAATCAAGTCTATTTATTTACAAAAAAATTTTTAATTTAAGTTAGATCCTTTTCCACACTTCAGAAAGCAGTGAGGATAAACCCTTTTTTAAAGATGAAGAAATAACTAAAACTTTCTTTTTTGATAAATCTTCTAACTTTTTTGTAATTATTTTCAAATAATCATCATCAACCAGCTCCATTTTATTTAACACTATTATCCTCTCTTTATCTAAAAGACCTTTCCCATATTTTTTTAATTCCTGCTCAATAATGTCAAAATCATGTAAAGGATTTTCTGCAATTGCATCAATTAAGTGAACAAGAATCTTCGTTCTTTGGATGTGCCTTAAAAAATCATGGCCTAAACCTACTCCATTAGCTGCACCTGATATTAATCCAGGAATATCTGCAAAAAGGCAACCATTCCCATCAATTTTTCTTACTACACCTAAGTTAGGTATTAGAGTAGTGAAAGGATAATTTGCAATTTTTGGACGGGCAGATGATACAACGGAAATCAAAGTACTTTTCCCAGCATTTGGAAGGCCTATAATCCCAACCTCTGCAAGTAGTTTTAGTTCTAATTGAACCTCCCATATCTCACCATCTTTCCCTTCAGTGAATGATTCTGGGGCTCTATTTTGATTACTTAAATAGTAAGCATTACCATGTCCACCTCTTCCTCCAATGGCAATAGTTAAACTTTGTTTATCTTTAGTTAAGTCTCCTAAAATAATGCCGGTTTTAATATCCCTTATTTCTGTACCGCAGGGGACTTTAAGGATTCTATCCTCACCTGAAGCACCTGATCTCTTATTAGGACCTCCTTTGCATCCATCTTCAGCAATTATTTCATGTTTGAATTTGAAATCCAATAATGTTTGAAGATTATTATCAGCCATCAAAATAACTGAACCCCCTCTGCCACCATTTCCCCCAGAAGGTCCTCCAGCAGGAACGAACTTTTCTCTTCTAAATGAAACTATTCCATTTCCACCTTTTCCAGCTTTAAGAATAATGTTTGCTTGATCAATAAATTGCACTTAATACGCTTATTAAATTGTTTTCTAGGTATTTTAAATTTTATTTTATCCACGCAATACTGCAACCAGGTCCACCTTCGTTGTTGGCTGCATCTTCAATTTTATCAACATAATTTAAACCTGATAACCAATTTCTTAGTCCTTTTTTTAATTTCCCTGTTCCAATTCCATGAACAATCCATAGCGGTCCATGAAATTTTCTAATTTTCTCCTCAATAATTATTTCGGCTTCATGAACTCTTAGTCCTCTTACATCGATTGTATTTTTACTCGTTCTAATTTTAGAAAAAGAAAAATCTTCTCTTGTAGACTTGATCTCAATTTTTGACATTTTGAAATTAGGCTTTTCACCATTAATACCTTCAAAGTCATTGACAGATAATGTGCTTCTGAATGAACCACATTTAACTTCGTAAAAACCACCTTTTTTATCTAAATCTACAATTTGTCCAATACTATTTAGACTTTTAATTTTTACAAAATCGCCTAACTGAGGATCCCATGATATTGACTTTTCAAATTTTTTTTGGGTTAGATGTTCCGTCTCAATTTCCTTTAATCTTTTTCCTATAATTCTCGTATCCTCTCCATTAACATTTTTATCTCTTAATTTTTTAATCAAATCTATTACCTCTTTTTTAGCGGATACTATGTGTTTTGATAATTTAGACCTTTCAATTTCCTGGATTTTTTCAGCATTTATTTTTTGATATTCATAATTTCTCTTCAGTTCATCATGTAATATTTCAGTCCTTGCAATGAGTTCTGCAGCTGCTTCTGCAGAATTTTGTTGTTTAATCCTCTCTTCCTCAAGTCCTTTTATAATACTGTTAATACTATCAACTTCTTTTGGCTTTAGATAATTTTCAGCTTCATTAAGTATGCCTTCATCGAGGCCAATTCTCTTTGAAATTGACAAGGCATTACTTCTCCCAGGAATACCCCAGTTGAGTATATATTTTGGCTTCAAAGAATCCTCATCAAAGGCAACTGATACATTTTCAAATCTTGAGTCATTATATTTTAGAGCCTTAATATCTCCATAATGTGTAGTTGCTAAAGTGATATCAGATTTATTTGCAAATTCTTTTAATAAAGCCATCGCAAGAGCAGTTCCTTCAAGAGGATCTGTACCTGATCCAATCTCATCTAACAAAACAACTGATAACCCTTTTTTATTATCAAGTGAATCTAATATCCCTTTTATGCGGGATATATGCCCACTGAAGGTTGATAAATTTTCTTCTAATGATTGATTATCTCCTATATCCACATATATATTTGGACAAAAAGGGATAATAGGATTATGAGTTGAGGGTATCAATAATCCTGATCTAGCCATAAGTAAAGACAAACCTAATCCTTTTAAAGCTGCCGTTTTACCTCCAGTATTTGGACCTGTAATAGCTACAACCTTAATATTTCTATTTATATGAAAATCGATAGCCACTGGGGGAGGAGCTCCTTTTTTCTTATGTTCCCAAATCAATAACGGATGAGAAAAACCAATTAAAGAAATAATAGGATTTTTCTCAAACGTAGGAGTTCTACCTCCAATCCATTTCGAATATCTTGAACGCGTTAGAGCATTTTCTAATCTCAATAAAATAGATACCATTTCAATAAGATTTTCTGAATTATCACAAACAACTTGGGACCATTTCTTAAGTAATTTAAATTCTTCTGCTGTGATCCTAGCCTCTAAAGAAGCAATCTTATTACCTTTAGTTACTACACTATCAGGCTCAAAATATACTGTATTTCCTGAAGATGAAGAGTCATGAATTATGCCTTTAAATTTGTCTACATAATTAACTTTCACTGCTAAAACAGGCCTACCATATCGATCTCCAATAGTTGTATCTTGCAAATAAGCTAAATTCTTTTGAATAAATTTCTCAACTAATATTTTTCTTTCAAGTTTCTTAGATAATAATTCTTTTCTAAGAATAGAAAGTTCATTACTCGCATTGTCTGAAATCCTTCCATTAGATTCAATACCTTTTTTAAAAATCGTTTCGATATTCTGATGGTCAATTAAATTTTTTGTAAATGATGAAATATAAGGCCTTTGTTCAAAATCTAATAAGATTTTTTTTAAATTTCTTGCTGCAGCTATTGTTTTCGCTATTTCTAATAATTCAGAAGATGAAATTACTCCTCCCTTAGAACAAATTTCAATATTTCTACTAATATCAAAAACACCAGAAAAACTAATTGATTTATCTAAATTATTTTCTAGCTCATTTATTTCAATAGTTTCATTCAAAAGTCGTTTAGATGATTCGTATTCTGAAGGAAGATCAAAACTTAAAATTGCTCGTTTACCCATTTCCGTTGAGGCGAATGAAGATAAATGCATTTTCAATGAATCCCACTCTAAAAGGCTTATAGATTCTTCTGCTAATGTGTTATGTGAATATGATTTTTTAGAATAACTTTTCTCTTGCATATAAAAAAGAAGAATCAAACATTCGATTGAATCCCTTCAGGAGGAACATAAAGCATCTCAAGCCAGTTTCCTTCAGTATCCTTCAAATAAAAGGATGCTGTTCCATCTCTATGCTCATGTAAAGGACCAACTTTTACACCAGAATTTTTTAAATCATTTTGAATATTCTCCACTTCTTTTTTATTTTCAAAATGAAAAGCAAAGTGAGGTCCTGCAGCTTTGTAGCTAGGGCCTAACAACGCAAGTCCATCTTTCCCTTTTCCAGCTTCTAAATAAGACCAATCTTTATCGTCCCAAACTAAATTCATACCCAGCTTAATATAAAAGGATTTAGCCCTTTCGAGATTCTCTACTCTAAGTGCAATGTGACCAATCCTATTTACTCCTTGTGAAAACTTCAAATCCAAGCAATTAATTAATTTATTCCTTACCTAAGAATAAACGAAATTTTTATTAATAATGAGTTTTTAAGTATCCTGCAACCATTGAGATGCATCACAAGCATGATAAGTGAGTATTAATTTTGCTCCTGCTCTTTTAAAACTAAGCAATGTTTCTAAAACAATATCTTTTTCGTTAATCCAGTTCTTCATAGCAGCAGACTTTACCATGGAATACTCCCCACTAACGTTGTATGCAGCTATGGGCTTATTTGAAAATGTGCTTAGTCTATAAACAATATCCAAATATGAAATTCCTGGTTTTACCATCAAAATATCAGCTCCTTCATACTGATCCAATGCAGATTCAATTAAAGCCTCTTTTGAATTGGCAGGGTCCATTTGATATGTAGACTTATTGTCTGGAATTATTTTCTTACTATTTTCTCGAGGAGCCGAATCTAAAGCAGTTCTAAATGGACCATAATAAGCAGATGAATATTTAGCTGTATAACTGATAATACCAACATCACTAAATCCTTCGCTATCAAGAGCAGTCCTAATTGCTCCAACTCTCCCATCCATCATGTCACTAGGACCAATAAAATCTGCTCCAGCTCTTGCTTGAGTTAAAGCTTGTTTTTTTAAAATTTCAATCGTTTCATCATTCAATATTTTTCCAGTTTCATCAACTAAGCCATCATGTCCATCACACGAGTAAGGGTCCAAGGCAACATCTGTCATTATTGCCATTTCTGGAATCTCTTTTTTTAATATTCGAATAGCTCTAGGAATTAAACCGTCTTCATTTAAACACTCTGCTCCATCTTCAGACTTTAAGCTATCGTTTATTTTTGGGAAAAGAACCACACACCTTATTCCCAATCCCCATGCCCTAGTAACCTCCTTTATTAAGCCATTAATATCCCACCTAAAAGTTCCTGGCATTGCCGAAATTTCCTCTTTAAAATCTTTTTCATGAATAAATAATGGATATATAAAGTCCGAAGCTTTTAAATGGTTTTCTCTTACCATTTCTCTAATTGCCTCATTTCTTCTTAATCTTCTTGGACGAATAATCGAATTCATTTGAATATTATTTAAATTGAAAAATATTTATCTAATACATTAATCGCTTGCCTCGCACAAAAATTAATCAGAGACTACTTTTGTTCAGGAAAATTAACTAAAATTTATTTAATAAGAGCAAAAAAAGTTACAAAAATATTTTGCACAATCTTCATTTTTCACAAATTTACATCATTTAGAGATAATATCTTTTAGTTAAGTATTTATTTTGAGGAAAGCATCTTTGAACATAATTAATGGATTTCATCTGAAAAATGTAAGAGGCGATATTCTAGGAGGCATCACAGCCGCAGTAGTGGCTTTACCTCTCGCTCTTGCTTTTGGAAATGCTGCGTTAGGACCTGGCGGAGCAATTTATGGACTTTATGGAGCAGTAGTAGTTGGTTTTTTAGCCGCATTATTCGGCGGAACACCTGCTCAAGTTAGTGGACCTACCGGTCCCATGAGTGTAACTGTTGCAGGTGTAGTAGCAGGCTTGGCCGCAGTAGGGGTTCCAAGAGATCTTTCTGCAGGACAAATTTTACCTTTAGTTATGGCAGCGGTAGTCATTGGCGGCTTACTGCAAATATTATTCGGGATTCTAAAACTAGGTAAATACATTACTTTAGTTCCATATTCTGTTGTTTCAGGATTTATGTCTGGTATTGGAGTAATAATCATTGCGCTTCAGATTGGACCATTACTTGGAATTAGCACTCGAGGTGGAGTAGTCGAATCTTTAACTACTGTATTTTCAAATTTCCAGCCCAATGGTGCTGCTATTGGAGTTGCAATAATGACACTAGGTATAGTATTTCTTACTCCTAGAAAAATAAGTCAGTGGGTACCTTCTCCTCTCTTGGCACTATTGATAGTTACTCCAATATCAATATTAATTTTTGGAGATGGAGCAATTGATAGAATTGGAGAAATTCCAAGGGGAGTTCCATCTTTAAATTTCCCAAGTTTTAATCAATATTTTCCAATTATTTTCAAAGCAGGATTAGTCCTAGCAGTACTTGGCGCAATTGACTCCTTACTGACATCTCTAGTAGCAGACAATATCTCTCAAACAAAACATAATTCTGATAGAGAACTTATTGGTCAAGGGATAGGAAATGCAGTTGCAGGTCTGTTTTCAGGTTTACCTGGAGCAGGAGCAACAATGAGAACAGTCATAAATGTTAAATCTGGAGGATCAACTCCTATCTCTGGTATGGTTCACTCAGTTGTATTGTTGATAGTTTTAGTTGGTGCGGGACCTTTAGCTGAGCAAATACCAACTGCGTTACTAGCAGGAATCCTTATAAAAGTAGGTTTAGATATTATTGATTGGGGATTTTTAAGGAGGGCTCACAAATTATCTTTAAAAACTTCAGTAGTAATGTATGGCGTACTTTTGATGACAGTTTTTTGGGATTTAATTTGGGCAGTTTTAGTAGGTGTATTCATAGCAAATATGCTCACTATCGATTCAATAACTGAAACTCAACTAGAAGGTATGGATGAGGATAATCCTTTATCAAAAGATGATCAAGCTAAAAATGCATTACCTGCTGATGAAAAAGCACTACTAGATAGATGTTCAGGAGAAGTAATGCTATTTAGACTTAAAGGACCACTTAGTTTTGGAGCAGCTAAAGGTATATCTGAGAGAATGATGCTTGTAAGAAACTACAAAGTTTTGATATTAGATATCACTGATGTTCCAAGACTTGGAGTGACCGCGACTCTGGCAATAGAAGATATGATGCAAGAAGCAAAAAATAATTCCAGAAAAGCATTTGTTGCAGGTGCTAATGAAAAAGTAAAAGATAGATTAGCTAAGTTTGGAGTTGAAGGGATTATTGAAACAAGAAAAGAAGCTTTAGAAACTGCTCTAAATGAAATAGCCTAATAATTTATGGAAATAAGTCCAATTCTGCAAAATGTATTAGCCCCGCCAGTTCTTTTCTTTTTGATTGGAGCAATATCAGTACTCTTTAAATCTGATTTAGAGATACCAGCTCCATTACCTAAACTCTTCTCCTTATACCTACTCCTAGCTATTGGTTTTAAAGGAGGTATAGAGATACAGAAAAGTGGTTTTACAGATCAAGTATTGCCTACTTTAAGTGCTGCAATACTTATGTCACTAGTAATCCCGCTGATTGGATTTTTAATTTTAAGATTTAAGTTTGATGTCTTTAATTCAGCCGCGATAGCAGCAGCATACGGTTCGATTAGTGCTGTTACATTTATCTCTGCAGAAAGTTTTTTAGAAAGTCAAAAAATAGCTTTTGATGGGTTTATGGTTGGCGCTTTAGCTTTAATGGAGTCTCCCGCAATAATTGTTGGATTATTACTTGTGAAATTTGCAGCTCCAAAAAATAGACCAAAATCAAGAAAAATGCATCTAAGTGCAATATTACACGAATCACTTTTGAATGGATCAGTTTATTTATTGCTCTCAAGCTTGATTGTAGGATTTCTCACTGCTTCCAGTAATCCCTCAGGTATTGAAAAAATGGAGCCTTTTACTGGACAATTATTCTATGGAGCAGAATGCTTCTTCTTGTTAGATATGGGAATAGTTGCTGCTCAAAGATTGCCGAGACTGAAAAATGCGGGTTCGTTCTTGATTGGATTTGCCATTTTTATGCCTTTATTTAACGCATTTATTGGTGTTTTCGTTGCAAGATTTTTATCTTTAGGACCTGGCAATGCACTTTTATTTGTGGTTTTATGTGCAAGCGCGTCTTATTTAGCAGTTCCTGCAGCAATGAGGATGACAGTTCCAGAAGCTAAATCTAGTTATTACATTTCAACTACACTAGGTCTAACTTTCCCATTCAATATAGTTCTCGGCATTCCCATATATATGAGTTTAGTAAATACTATTATCCCACTATCACCTTTATAAAAATGAAAAGATTAGATTTGATATTTAGTGAAAGAGAACTAGATGCAATCATTAAAACATTAGAAAAAGCTAATGTTCCTGGATATACAGTTATGAAACACGCTACAGGCAGAGGACCTGAAAGAGTTGTTACAGAAGATATGGAATTTACAGGATTAGGAGCAAATGCTCATGTAATTGTTTTTTGCGAGCAAGAATTAATAGATAAAATGAGAGATAACATCAGGGACGATTTGAGCTATTACGGAGGAGTCGCTTATATTTCTGAAGCAACACCCCTTTAGATCAAAGAAGGAATATTTTATTTAAGAATGAATCCAATCCACTCTAATATTTTTTCTACTATTTAAATATCTATCAATTGACATTGCAGCAATACATCCGTCAGAAGCTGCAACTACGGCTTGCTTAAATGGTGTGTTTCTTATATCTCCAATAGCCCATACTCCATCAGAATTTGTAGACATAAAGTCATCCACAATAACTCCTCCGTCTTCTTTTAAAGCAATTTGATCCCCTAAAAAATCAGTAATCGGCTTCGAACCACTCATGTAGACAAACACTCCATCTAAATTTAAATTGATAGGATTTTCCTCTTGCTTATTTTTTACAACGACCCCATTAACACCCATATCATCTCCCAATATTTCTAATAATCTTGTTCTACTCCAATGTTTTATATTTGAATTATCCATCAATTCCATAGCTTCTTCGTTATCTGATTTAGGATCACTTGATGTAATCCAATGCACGGTTGATGCGAATTTAGTTAGAACAGTTGCCTCTTCAATTGCCTCCTTGTTTACTCCAACAACGGCAACCTCTCTATTTTTATAAAAAGCCCCATCACATGTAGCACAATAACTTACTCCTTTACCAAGAAAATCCGCTTCTCCCTTAAATGATGCAGGCCTACCCATGGCTCCACTTGCAAGTACAAGTGCTTTAGCTTTAAAAGTGCCTTCGGGCGTGTAAACCATTTTCCATTCTCCACTAGCGTCTATTCCAAACACTTGCGCTCTTCTATAATCTGTGCCGTATTGCACAGCCTGTTCTCTCATTAGGGTAAGTAATTTTTCTCCACTTATATCAACAGGAACCCCTGGATAATTAGCTATTTGATGAGTTATTGCTAAGGCGCCAACAGATGGATTTTTATCTAAAATTACTGTCTTTAAATTTGAACGAGATGTATAAAGTGCGCAAGTACATCCTGCCGGGCCTCCTCCGATAATAACTACATCTGACTCAATGATTTCCAATTTTTAAAAACTCCTTTTGTAGTTAATTAGATGAGTTCTTGGTTAGAAGATATTTTTAAAGTAAATACCTGAACCTTTATATAAATATAAGTTAAAAGAAAAAAGAGAAAAAAGCTTAATATAGATACAAACTTACATAGGAAAAACATAAAAAATTAATTATCAAAATGATCAGTTACGTGAAATGTTCTGTATTGATCTATTATTAGATCATATCGAAAAATCAATTGCCGTTGAAACATTATATTTTTCATGACCAACTCTGATTACCTTTTAAAAGCTGCCATTAAGAAAGTAACCGAAAAATTAAACGAAATATTGGTTGAAAAAATTGAAGAAGCAACACATATTGCTCAGGATGCTCCTGAAATTCTCAAAAAAGAATTTGATAGTTTAAAAGAATCCATAATCGAAGAAGCATCAAGACTAGAAAAAGCAGAGAATATTGAAGAAAATGAGTCTACAAATACTTATCAAGATCCCAAAATAAAAAAAGCTTTAAATGAAATTGAAGGTATCAATAAGCAAATTGATCTCTTTAATAAAACTATAAATAATCAAGTTAAATGAGTTATCACGTTCTTCATTATCGTTTAAAAAAATTGAAGAGGTCCTTTCTTATTTGGATAACTCTGATTTCGCTTTTATTAAATTTATGGATAGATAATATTAGATTTACAATTTTCCAAACCAAGAACAATGAAAAAAGTAGGGTCCAAATTAAAAGAGCTAGGTGGTTTACTAATCAATTAATAGAGCTTGGTTCAGCATTTATTAAAATTGGACAATTATTATCAGCGAGACCTGATTTAATTCCTAATACCTGGATACAGGAATTGTCTAAATTGCAGGATCAAGTACCTAATTTTTCATTTGCACAAGTTGAAGAGACTATAAGAAATGAACTAGGGTCTAAGTTTAATGAAATAGATCAAATAATATGCGATCCGGTTGGATCAGCATCACTAGCTCAGGTTCATAGAGCGACTTTAAAAGATGGTAAGAAAGTAGTTTTTAAAGTTCAAAGACCCAATTTAAAAGAATTGTTTATTATCGATTTGGGCATAATGCAGCAAATAGCAGGATTATTGCAGAAAAATAAGAATTGGAGTCGAGGTAGAAACTGGGTTGAGATTGCTAAAGAGTGTAGGAAAGTTCTTATGAAAGAACTTGATTTTAATTGCGAAGCGCAATATGCAGCAAGATTTAGGCAGCAATTTCTTGATGATGAAAATGTTGAAGTTCCTGAAGTAATTTGGGATATGAGCAGTGAAAAAGTGCTTTGTTTAAGTTATTTAGAGGGGACAAAAATAAGCGATTTAGAAAAATTAAAATCACAAGAAATTGATTTATCTAAAATTGCAGAGATAGGTGCAATCAGCTACTTAAAACAATTAGTAAATTACGGGTTTTTTCATGCAGATCCTCATCCAGGGAATCTAGCAGTTTCAAGTGAAGGTAAATTGATTTTTTATGATTTTGGAATGATGGGGAACATCTCAAATAACCTTCAAACAAGATTAGGGGGGATGGTTAAGGCTGCTGCTCTTAGAGACGCCTCATCACTTGTTAGTCAATTACAACAAGCTGGGCTAATTTCAAAAGATATTGATGTAGGACCAGTCAGAAGATTAGTCAGATTGATGCTTAAAGAAGCCTTAACTCCGCCATTTAGTCCTAATATTATTGAAAAATTATCTGGAGATTTATACGAACTGGTTTATGAAACGCCATTTCAACTGCCAGTAGATTTAATCTTTGTGATGAGAGCTTTATCAACTTTTGAAGGAGTTGGTAGAATGCTTGATCCAGGGTTTAACCTTGTATCAGTTACCAAGCCTTATTTAATAGAACTTATGACTTCAAATAATCAAAGTCCCAACGATTTAATTAACCAATTTGGAAGGCAAGTAGGTGAACTAGGATCGAAAGCTGTTGGAATTCCCAAAAGAATAGATGAAAGTTTAGAAAGATTAGAACAGGGCGATTTACAATTGCAAATAAGAATGGGAGAGTCTGATAGGCAATTCAAAAAAATGTTTACGGCTCAAAAAACTTTAGGTCATTCAATTCTCATAGGAAGTTTATCAATTGCATCTGCTTTACTTGTAACCAATAAACAAAATAATTTTGCATTGTTGCCACTTTTTTTTGCACTACCAATAAGTATTGATTGGATAAAGTGCCAATTAAGTATGAGAAAAGGCTCACGTTTAGAAAAACTTAAGCGCTAAAAAAACTATATATTTTTTGGACCTAAACCTAGAGCTCCAGCGAATCTTGCTTGATTTCCTAATTCCTCCTCAATTTTTAAAAGCCTATTATATTTTGCAATCCTTTCACTTCTGCTCAAAGAGCCAGTCTTGATCTGACCCGATCTTGTGGCGACAGATAAATCTGCGATTGTTGTATCTTCAGTCTCACCACTTCTATGACTTATAACACTTGTGAAACCAGACATTTTAGCTAACTCAATAGCTTCCAAAGTTTCAGTTAATGTTCCAATTTGATTTACCTTTATTAGGATTGAATTGGCAGATTTTTCTATAATCCCTTTCCGTAATCTTTCTGTATTAGTAACGAATAAATCATCACCTACAAGCTGAACTTTATTCCCTAATTCTTTGTTTAATTCTGACCAACCCTCCCAATCATCCTCAGCTAAACCGTCCTCTATTGAAACTATGGGATAATTAGAAACTAATCTTGAAAGATATGAAATCATTTCAGAACTATTTAAACTTTTACCTTCATATTTATAAATACCATCACTATAAAATTCAGTACTAGCAGCATCTAAAGCTAAAGATACCTGCTCACCAGGCTTAAATCCTGCTTTTTGAATTGCTTCTAATAATAAGTCCCCTGCTTCTTCGCTTGATGACAAATTCGGGGCAAATCCACCCTCATCGCCTACAGCGGTAGATAGACCTTTTTGATCAAGTAATGATTTTAATGAGTGAAAAATTTCAGTACCCATTCTTAATGATTCACTGAAATTATTAACTCCATGTGGAACAAGCATAAATTCCTGAAAATCAAGACTATTTGGTGCATGTGCACCACCATTTATTACATTCATCAATGGGACTGGAAGAAGATTGGATAATGGATCTCCAAGATATCTATATAGGGGAATGTCTAAAGCATTTGCTGATGCTCTAGCAGTGGCAAGACTTACTGCAAGGATTGAATTTGCTCCAAGGTTAGACTTATTAGGAGTTCCATCAATTTCAATCATTAATTTATCTACTGCAGTTTGATCTAAAGATGACAAACCACATAAAGCCGGCGATATGGTTTCATGAATTTTATTAACAGCATTCAAAACGCCTTTTCCCATATATTTCGAACCACCATCTCTTAATTCATGTGCCTCATGAGCACCAGTGCTAGCTCCGCTGGGAACAATTGCTCTACCACTTGCACCACATTCCAAAAATACTTCTGCCTCTACAGTTGGATTACCTCTTGAATCAAGGACTTGCCTTGCTTCAACAGTATCAATAAGAAAATCAATAGTTTCTTTCACAATTTAATTATTACTATTTAAATCCTATTAATAGCTGAACTATTTGGCTAATATCTGAAATATAATTGTTAACCAACTATAATCTTAATTTTATAAGGGCTTAGATATTATTTAACGTTTTTTTTGATTCTAAAGTCCCCTCAAATCCGCTCATCTAAATAATTTTCAAATTCATCTTACAATTTGAAAATTATTGGATGATTATTAATGCAGTTCCTATTTAGAATATTAATTAATAATCAACTATAGTTTTTATAGTTTATGAGAGAAACACTTACATCCAGTCCTGAACTATTTAGCGATATTAGTTGGAATCTTCTTTTATTAGGGGAAGAAACCGCAAAAAAATGGGATCATAGCGAATTTAATATTGAACACATAATTCATACATTGTTCTCATCAAGTGAATTCTTTGCCTTCATTGAAAAATTATCAATCGACCAAGATACAGTTTTAGACATAACAGAAGATTTTTTAGAAGAGACACCAACAAATGACTCAGATATTTTTACTATCGGAGAAGATTTAGAAATTTTATTAGATAACGCGAATCAGATTAAAACTCAATGGGGATCGAGATTAATAGAAATCCCTCATTTACTAATTGCTCTTGGAAGAGATTTAAGAATTGGAAATTATGTTTTTGAAGAAGGAAACCTTTCCATGGAAAAATTAGAGGAAGAATTAAAGTTTTACCCAAATATTAATAAATCAAAAGATTCTTTTAATAATTATGGGAATGTAATTGAAATAAATAATCAATCTAATTTCGAATCAAACAACGAGACTGAAGAGACTCTTGTAAAAGAAGAAAAATTTAAAAAAGCTATTGTTCCATTACCGAAAAGTGAACTTCAAATTGAAACCAAAAAACAAGTTGGAAAAGATGAAACTGTTCTTTCAATTTATGGAAAAGATTTAACAGGATCAGCTAAAAAAGGCTTACTGGATCCTGTTTTAGGAAGAGAAAATGAGCTCAATAATTTAATGAGGGTACTCTGCAGAAGAAACAAAAATAACCCTATACTTATTGGCAATCCTGGAGTTGGTAAAACCTCAATTGCAAAATTACTTGCTCAATTAATTGTAGACAAAAAAGTTCCTGATACTTTAAAGGACTTAAAAATTATTTCACTTGACTTAGGTGCATTAGTTTCTGGGACCAAATTTAGAGGTCAACTAGAGGAAAGACTAAGCTTAATAATGCAGGAACTAAATAATCCAAACCAAGGAATGATTCTTTTTATTGATGAAATTCACTCAATATTAAGTTCTGACAGATCTTCTACCGACATCAGTAATATCTTAAAACCTTTACTAGCTGAAGGAGAACTTAGATGTATCGGTACAACAACACCTGAGAAATTTCGTGAAACTATTGAAAAAGATCAGGCATTAAATAATTGCTTTCAAAAGATAGCTGTTAATGAACCTTCAGTAGAATTAAGCGTAAAAATATTACAAGGGATCAAAAAGAAATATGAATTACATCATGGCATAAAAATTTCTGAAGAGGCTGTAAACTATTCTGCAAAATTGGCCGATAGATACATCAGCGATAAATGTCTCCCTGATAGTGCAATAGATTTAATTGATGAAGCAGCTGCACAGTTGAAAATCGAGTCTAATAATATGCCTCAAATCATTCTCCAACAAGAAAACAAACTTAATACTATTGATGAAAAATTGAATAATTTGCAAGGAGAAAATGTCGAAGCTCAAGAAAAACTATTGAATAATAGAAAACAATCAGAGGCAAAATTGAACGTTCTTTTGGAAAATTGGAACAATTTACGTGAAGAAATGGAGGAATTATCTATTTTAATGAAAGAAGAAGATAAGCTAACCAAACAAATTAAAGATAAATCAAATCGAGAAATTGAAAATGATCTAGATTATTTAGAAAAGCTTGAAGAAGAGTTAAGTGAAATAGTGAATGACATGCAAAAAGTTGAAGAGAACTTTAATAAAATAAAGAAAAATAGAAATTTCCCTTTTAAATATCAAGTTGAACCTGATGATATTGCAGATGTTATATCAAAAATCACAGGAATTCCAATTTCTAAAGTAGTTTCAAATGAACGTAAAAAATTAGTCAATCTAGAAAAAGAACTAAGTGAAAAAGTTATTGGACAAGAAAAAGCTATAGAAGCTGTTTCTGCTGCAATTAGAAGAGCTCGAGTTGGCATGAAAAGTCCCAAAAGACCTATTGGATCTTTTTTATTTATGGGTCCTACTGGTGTTGGTAAAACAGAATTAGCAAAATCTCTTGCAACAGCTTTATTTGATGAAGAAGACGCACTTTTAAGATTAGACATGAGTGAATATATGGAGAAAAATGCCGTAGCAAGACTTTTAGGAGCTCCCCCAGGTTATGTTGGTTATGAAGAGGGAGGTCAATTAACTGAAGCTGTAAGACGCAAACCCTATTCAGTAATACTTCTTGATGAGATAGAAAAAGCACATGCAGAAGTATTTAATATCCTTTTGCAAGTCTTAGATGAAGGAAGATTAACGGACTCACAAGGAAGGACCGTAGATTTCAAAAATACGGTAATCATTATGACAAGTAACCTAGCTGGTAAATCTATACTGGAGTATTCGCAAAAGATTTCTAAAAGTGAGGGAAAGTTAGAAAAAGATCAACAAATTCTAGATGATTCAATTAGTAATGCATTGTCTTCAATTTTTAGACCTGAATTTTTAAATAGAATTGACGAAGTAGTAAAGTTTGATCCATTATCTATTGATGAACTTCAAAAAATAATCATTCTACAAACAGAAGATTTAAAGAACCTGCTACTTGAGCAAAAAATAAATATCGCTATAGATAAAAAAGTTATCGACAAAATTGCAAACGATTCTTACGAACCTGAATATGGTGCTAGGCCACTTAGCAGGGAACTTAGAAGACAAATAGAAAATCCCTTGGCTGCAAAACTTTTAGAGGATAACTTCAAAAATAAAAAAAATATAACAATTAAACTTAATCCTGCTAAAAAAGATGAGATCGTTTTCAAACCTAGCTGAGGAGTAAATCAATAAGCTAAAATAAAAACTAAAGCATAATGCTTAATTCCAAACAAATTTTGTGACAAGTCCTACTACTAATAAAGAACCTCTTAAAAAGGATTCTCCTGAAGTTGAAGAGCCTAAAAAAAAGAATAATTTTTTTAGATCTACCTACGATGAGCTTAAACTTGTCGTGTGGCCTAACAAACAACAACTTTTTAGCGAATCAGTAGCAGTTATAATTATGGTATCTTTTTCTGCTGCAGCCATTGCTTCTGTTAGCAGATTCTATGGGTGGGCAGCCTCGCAAATTTTTGGTTGAATTATCTCCCGAATATCCATTTATAAAGATCTTAATTAAGCTTCCAGAAAAATGAGTAATGAATTAACTACAAACCTTGCTTCTTCAAAAGCAAATACAAGCATCGCAAGATGGTATGCAGTTCAAGTAGCATCAAGCTGTGAAAAAAAGTAAAAGCGACTCTTGAGCAGAGATCAGTAACTTTAGGTGTTAATAATAGAATCATTGAAATTGAAATTCCCCAAACTCCTGGAATTAAATTAAAAAAAGATGGAAGCAGACAAACTACTGAAGAAAAAGTTTTCCCAGGTTATGTCCTCGTAAGAATGATTTTGGATGAAGATACAATGATGGCTGTTAAAAGTACTCCAAATGTAATTAACTTTGTCGGTGCTGAAGACGGTAGAGGCAGCGGAAGATCGCGAGGTCATATCAAACCTCGACCATTATCAAGACAAGAAGTTAATAGAATCTTTAAGCGCGCATCAGAGAAAAAAGCTGTAATCAAGTTAGATATTGAAGAAAAAGATAGAATCATTGTAACTAGCGGTCCATTCAAGGATTTCCAGGGAGAAGTTGTAGAAGTTTCCGGAGAAAGAAATAAATTAAAAGCATTACTTTCAATATTTGGGCGCGAGACTCCTGTAGAATTAGAATTCTCTCAAATCAATAAACAAAATTAATTTCTAATTGTTCTTGTTTATCGAGTAAAATTATGATTTTCTACTTCAGCTTAAATTTTCTAATCTAATGGCAAAAAAAATTGTTGCAGTTATCAAGCTTGCTCTACAAGCAGGCAAAGCAAATCCTGCTCCTCCTGTAGGCCCAGCTTTAGGACAACATGGTGTCAATATCATGGCATTTTGCAAAGAATACAACGCAAGGACACAAGATAAAGCAGGTTTTGTAATTCCAGTCGAGATTTCTGTTTTTGAAGATAGAAGCTTTACTTTTATCACAAAAACGCCTCCTGCTTCCGTTTTAATAACAAAAGCAGCTGGTATAGAGAAAGGATCAGGTGAATCAGCAAAAGGCTCTGTTGGGAATATAAGTAAAGCTCAATTAGAAGAAATAGCCAAAACTAAGCTTCCTGATCTAAACTGTTCTAGTGTTGAATCAGCAATGAAAGTAATTGAGGGTACTGCTCGTAATATGGGCGTCTCTATCACTGATTGAGTTCAGTACAAAATTTCTCACTATTTAGGGGAGGTTAGTTAATAACCGTTTGCACCCAACATTATTATGAAAAAACTATCCAAAAGAATGGCGGCTCTATCAACAAAGATAGAAGATCGCATTTACGCACCACTTGAAGCTCTTAGTATTATCAAGGAAAATGCTAATGCAAAATTTGATGAAACTATTGAAGCACATATACGTTTAGGTATTGATCCAAAATATACTGATCAACAATTAAGGACTACTGTTGCATTGCCACATGGTACTGGCCAAAGCATCAAAATTGCAGTAATTACAAGTGGTGAGAATGTATCGAAAGCTAAGGCTGCTGGTGCAGATTTATTTGGAGAAGAAGACCTAGTGGAAAGCATCAATAAAGGAAATATGGAGTTTGATCTACTTATTGCAACTCCAGATATGATGCCAAAGGTTGCAAAATTAGGAAGAGTTTTAGGACCTAGAGGTTTAATGCCTAATCCTAAAGCTGGTACAGTAACTAATGACATTGCTAATGCAATAAAAGAATTCAAAGCTGGCAAGCTCGAATTTAGAGCAGATAAGGCTGGAATCGTTCATGTCCGCTTTGGAAAAGCAAGTTTCACAAAAGAGGCTCTATTTGATAACTTAAAAACCTTACAAGAATCAATTGATAAAAATA
>QCBE01000007.1 GCA_003281715.1 Prochlorococcus sp. AG-347-B23 | reverse complement strand
CCACTCTCGAGAATTATCAGAATCATTATTAGTCATTGATAGTTTAAGTTCGTATTAAATAAAATTTGAAATATTATCTATTTATATCAAATAATCATTTTAATTTAACAGTTTGTAATCTCCTTAAAACTCCATTAATAAATTTCCTTCCTTGAACATCACTATATTTATTAGCTAAATTTACTGCTTCATCACAAGCAACTGCGACAGGGGTGTGGAGAAAATTAATATCTATATAAGCTAAACGCAAAATATCTCGGTCAATTCTTGGTAATCTTTTTAATCTCCATCCATCCATTGCTTGATCAATATCAGAATCAATTACTTTAAGGTTATCAATAATATTACTAATTCTTTGAATTACATCTTCTTTAATATCAATTTGCTCACTAGAAACTATTAACTTAGGAAAATCTAAAGTTACTGAGAGAGTATTCATTACATCTTCAATTTTTTTTAAAGCTTTTTTTAATTCTTCTCTTACATTTGAAAATGAAGAATCCGTCCCTTCTTGCAATTCACTATCTAATATTTTTTGCGATGCATGTTCTAAATCAGATTCACAATTATCTAATTGATCTCTGCAATGGTCTATGAGAGATTCCAAAGCCGATTCAAATATCTCTTCGATTTCAAATTTATGTAATTTAAAATCACCATCATCTTTTATCAGACCTAAAGAAATTAATGATAATTCTCTAGCAAGGGATTTATTATTTTGCATCAATTAGGAAGAAGTATTCGTGGAAGCGCGTAATTGAGAAAATAATTTTGAAAAGGTTGGATTTGTAGTATTATTTTTTTCATCCGGATTAACTATACCAGCCGAAATTATTGTTCTAAAAGCATCTTCAACGGAAATATCTAAATCTTTAACAGACGATTCAGGAACCAGAGTATACCAGCCAGTAGTTGGGTTAGGTGCTGTAGGTATAAAAACACTAAGTAACTTTTCTTCTAATTCTTGCTGCAAAGAAGGACCAACATCGCCAGTTACAAAACCTATACTATAAAGTCCCTCGCGTGGATATTCAACTAAAACTACTCTTCTAAATCTATTAGATTTATTACTTAAGAACGTTTCGAGCAATTGTTTAAGAGTTTTATAAACTGCTCCTGCTACAGGAATTTTTGATAAAGTACCCTCTCCAAATTCTAGTAACCATCTTCCTACAAAATTTCTTGCCATTAAGCCAATAAGCAAAATAGCTAATAAAGGAACAGTTAGACCCAAAGTAAGATTAATTAAATCTTGTAACAATGGATTTAAAGTAATAAAAGGATTTAATTGCTTAGGAACAGAAGTAACTAATGTTAAAACAAATTTACTAACCAATGATGACAACCAAATAGTAGTTGCTAAAGGTATTACAACCAACAATCCAGCAATAAGATCATTTTTTAGATCCTGTTGAAGCCTAGATCCTAGATTAGAATCTTGATTTTGATTAGATTCAACCAAAATAACTTTTCCAATTAAATTAACTTTACTAATAATTTAACTGTTTTTACTTAGTTAGGATATATATTTTTCTAATAAATAAAATATATTTATAAGTTTCCTCTTTAAAATAATAACTTTTACAAGAAATGTTATACATAATAAAGAAATGATCAATGCCCTTCAAGACAAGAAAGAAATTAGTAAAAAATTAAAAGAAAAAGCAATTAACGAAGGTTTTACAATATCTGGAATTGCTTCAATACCAGGCAGTTCGCGCTTAAAATTAAGAACTAATGCATTAGACAGATGGTTATCAGAAAACTACCATAGTGAGATGAAATGGATGGAATCAGAAAGAAGGAAAAACATATACTCACTTCTTGATGGGGCAAAAAGTGTATTAAGCGTTGGATTTACTTACATTAGTTCAGAAAGCAACAACAAAGACAAAATCCTCAAGGTTGGGAAATTTAGTCAAGGAGAAGACTACCATAAAGTAATTTACAAAAAATTAAAGAATATTGGTAAATGGATTAACTTAGAAATTCCAGATTGCAAATGGAAGATATGTGTTGATACTTCTCCACTTCTTGAAAAAGCATGGGCTGAAGAATCAGGTCTTGGTTGGATTGGTAAAAATAGTAATTTAATAAGCAAAAAGAGTGGTTCTTGGTTGACTTTAGGTTTTATGATTCTTACAAAAGATTTAGTACCAGACGAACCTCATCAATCACTTTGTGGAAAATGTGATAGGTGTATTGAACTTTGTCCAACAAAAGCAATCATAGAACCTTTTGTCATAAAATCAGATCTATGCATTGCGTACCACACCATAGAAAGTAGAGAAAAAACTATTCCAAGCAAGATAAAAGAAAATTTAAATGGATGGGTTGCTGGATGTGATATTTGCCAAGATGTATGCCCTTGGAATAAATCTGTACCATTCAACAATAATTTCGAAACTACTCCAAAAGAATGGATTAAAAACCTTAATATTGATTCATTAAGTTGGGACGATACAACTTGGAAAGAAAATCTCAAAGGTACAACATTAAAGAGAATTAAACCATGGATGTGGAGAAGAAACATAAAAGCAAATCTAGATAGTTAAAAAATATATGAAAAATTTATTAAGAAAAATATTATTTATCTTTTTGATCAGTTTTTACTTTTTGAAAGTAGAACAAGTTAAATCATTGGTACCATATTATTATTACCCGACAATTAAAAACTTAAAAAAAGAAAGTTTATCTATTGGCAAAAATGCATATCAGCTTTTATATTTTGGACAATATAAACAAAGCCTAAGCCTAGCAAAGTTGGCTGTAAGAATAAATAAAACAGATGAAAAACTATGGTTAATTTTGGCTGATGCACAGATAGCTAACAACCTATATAAACAAGCATTAAATTCATTAAATAAAGCACAAAAACTAAATTCAAATATTAGCGAAATATACTTTTCCAAAAGTAATATTTATTTAAAAATTTCACAACTAAAAAATGCAAAGACCTCTTTAGAAACTGGATTAAAGATTGAACCAAATAACCATAAAGCTATTTTTCAGTTAGGAAATATATTATTGATGGAAAAAAATTACTCTGGAGCCATAAAGTTATTTGACAAATCTGTAAAAATTAAACCTGATTTCTGGCAAGCAATTAATAATCAAGGTTTAGCTTATTTCGAAGAAAATAACATCAATCTATCTATAAAATTTTTTGAAAAGGCAATCTCAATTGAAGATAATGCAGAACCATTATTAGGACTTGCTTCATGTTTAAGAATGAAAGATATTAAATTAGCACTGCAACTTGCAAAAAAATCTTTAATTAAAGAACCAAAATATGTGAACTATGACTTTAGAAAAGAACAGTTATGGGGAGAAAAATTACAAACTTCAACAGAAATTCTTTTACAAAACAAAAATATACAAACAGATGTGATTTTAGCAAAATCTAAAATAAATACATCTTCTTAATTTTCAATACTGGTAAATATTTTTTTACATATTAGTCTTAATTTAGTTAATAAATAAATATCTAAATTTGCACTCTAATGGATAAGAAAAATTTAACTTCTATCTCACTCCAAGAAGAAATGAAACGTTCTTATTTGGAATATGCAATGAGTGTAATTGTTGGAAGAGCTTTACCCGATGCAAGAGACGGCCTTAAACCTGTGCAGAGAAGAATACTATTTGCAATGTATGAATTAGGTTTAACACCGGATAGACCATTTAGAAAGTGTGCAAGAGTTGTTGGAGATGTACTTGGAAAGTACCATCCTCATGGAGATCAAGCAGTTTATGATGCCTTAGTAAGGCTAGTACAAAATTTTTCAACTAAATATCCTACTTTAGACGGCCATGGAAATTTTGGATCTGTGGATAACGATCCACCAGCAGCAATGAGATATACCGAAACCAGATTAGCGCCGATAGCTCATAAAGGATTTCTTGATGAGATTGGCTCAGAAACAGTAAATTTCTCAAATAACTTTGATGGTTCACAAAAAGAGCCAGATGTTCTTCCAGCTCAACTTCCATTTTTATTGTTAAACGGTTCATCTGGAATTGCCGTTGGAATGGCAACTAACATTCCGCCCCACAATCTAGGAGAAATAGTAGATGGTTTAATTGCCGTAATAAAAAACAAAGATATTAGCAATAAAAAACTTTCTACAATTATTAAAGGACCTGATTTCCCGACAGGAGGAGAATTAATTTATAGTCCAGCTATAGAAGAGCTTTACGCAACAGGCAAAGGATCTATAACAACAAGAGGAGTAGTTAAGACAGAAGAAATAAATTTAGGAAAAGGTAAACATAAAAAAAATGCGTTAATTATTACAGAACTACCTTATCAAATAAGCAAAGCAGGATGGATTGAAAAACTAGCAGAGCTTGTTAATTCAGGCAAAATTAATGGCATATCTGATATTAGGGATGAAAGTGATAGAGATGGAATGAGAATTGTAATAGAGTTAAAAAAAGATTTTAAAGCTGAACTTGTAATTTCTAATTTATATAAAAAAACAACTCTCCAAAATAATTTTGGTGCTATTTTCTTAGCTTTAATTAAAGGTAAACCTGTCCAGTTAAATTTAAAAACTTATCTAAACTATTTCCTTGAATTTCGAGAAGAAACAATTAGAAAAAGGACTAATTATTATCTAAAAAATACTATTGAAAAACTGGAAATATTGAAGGGTTTATCCAAAGCAACAAAAAATATAAAAAAAGTTATTGAAATTATTGAAAACTCAGAAAATTTGATGGAGGCTAAATCTAAATTAATAACTTTTTTTGATCTGAGTGAAAAGCAAGCAAATTCAGTCTTAGATATGCCACTAAAAAAATTGACAAATCTTGAAAGAATTCAAATAGTTGAAGATATAAAAAAATTACAAGAAAAAAAAGATTATTATCTAAAATTATTAAACGAGAGAGAAATATTACTTAAATTACTAATAGAAGAATTATTAATATTAAAGAAAAATTTTAATATTAAAAGAAAAACAAAACTACTTAAAAATATAGATCAAAATGAAGAATTAGAAACAATTAATAATCAAATTTTAGAAGACTTGATAAGTAAAAAAACTAAACTATACATAGACAATAGATTATATTTGAGAAAAATGATTTTTAATTCTTATAAAAAATCATTTGAAGATGTAAATAAAATTATAGATAATAAAAATATTCAAAAATTTATATGTGAAATTGATAAAAATTTAAAAATAATTGGACTTACGTTTACAGGAAAAGTTTTTCATGTTGATTGGGAGCAAAACATTAATAATGACTATAAATTAGATAATAAAATCCTGGGAAATATTGATCCAAAGGAAATAATTAATTTTCATTCAATTAAAAAAGGAATTAAAAATTATTTATGTATCTTAAATTCTGATGGAAGATTCAAAAAAGTTTTATTCGATGAGGATATGATTAAAAGTAATAGATCTTTCTCAATAACAAAATTAAAAAATAATATTAGTACTATTGATTCTTTTATTTTTACTGAAGACAAAAATTTAATAATACTTACTTCGATAGGAAGAATTTTTAAATTTAATTTATCAAATAAATTCTTAACACCGACTTCTAAACAATCTCAAGGATTAATGCTTATGAAACTTTTACCAAGTGAAAAGATTGTTTCTTGTTGTCAATATCAAAATGGAGAAAATATATATTTAGTTTCTAGAAAAGGAAAAATTTTTGGTATAAATAGTAATGAAATTTATTTCGCAAATGATTATTTTCTGGGGTATTTACATGAAAAAACTCAAATTAAAAATGATTACTTTATCAAAATTTTGCCAAGTAATTCTTACCTTGATATTGAAACTAACAAAAATAAATCTGCTAGGTTAGAAATTGATAAATTAAATTTCAAATCTAATAAAACAAATTTTTTAATTGACTTTTTAGAAATAGATGAAGACGAACATCTTGAAAATTGTTTTCGACTCGAAAACTTTATCGATTAAGATTTATATTCATTTTCAACCCAATTTAAGTACTCTTGATTAACTGTACCTGTCACATAAGAACCGGTAAAACAACTCATCTCCAAATCTTTAATATGAGAATCATTTATTATAGATTTTCTTAAATTTTCAACACTTTGATAAACGAGATTATCAATTTCAAGTTGATCAGCAATTTCATTTATTGTTCTATCATGTGCTATTAATTCATCCCTATTAGGCATATTAATTCCATAAACATGAGGAAAACGAACAGGCGGTGCTGCTGATGTAAAAAAAACTTTATTTGCTCCTGCATCTTTAGCCATTTGAACAATTTCTTTTGATGTAGTACCTCTTACTATCGAGTCATCGACAATTAATACATTTTTATTTTTAAACTCTGCACTCATAGCATTTAATTTTTGTCTTACAGATTTCTTACGTTTCTGCTGGCCAGGCATAATAAATGTTCTACCAACATATCTATTTTTGAAAAAACCTTCTCTATATTCTATCCCTAACTGTCTTGCAACTTGCATAGCAGCAGGCCGAGAAGAATCAGGGATTGGCATTACAACATCAACATCTCCAGAATTAATTGATTCTTTTATTGTTTCCGACAAATAATCTCCCATTTTTAAACGAGCTTTATACACTGAAATTCCATTCATAATTGAATCAGGCCTCGCTAAATAAACATATTCAAATGCGCAAGGATATAACATTGGATTATCAGAACATTGCTTAGAAAAAAACTCGCCATTAAAATTTATAAAAATAGCTTCTCCAGGATCTACATCTCTAACGACTTGATAATCATTATTTTCAAGAACTAAAGATTCACTAGCAACCATCCACTCTTCTCTTTTTGTTCTTGATGAAAATCTTTTTCCTATAACTAAAGGTCTTATTCCAAAAGGATCTCTAAATGCTAATAAACCATGTCCAGAAATTAATGCGATTGAAGCATATGATCCTTGAATTCTTTTATGTAAAGATTTAACAGCATCAAAAATAATATCAGGTTCTAATTGCTGTTTATGAATTTGTTCTTGCAATTCTGTAGCAAATACATTTAATAACATTTCAGTATCACTTGAGGAATTTGTATGCCGCTTATCAATACTAAATAATTGTTTTTCTAAATCTCTGGTATTGGTCAAATTGCCATTATGTATCAAAACAATTCCATAAGGAGCATTAACATAAAAAGGCTGAGCTTCCTCTACACTCTCTGCTGATCCTTTTGTTGCATACCTAACATGACCCAATCCAATTTTGCCGATTAAATTCCTCATATCTCTAGTTCTATATGCAGTATTAACCTGACCTTTTGCCTTATGTATATGGAAAATAGTATTCTCCATTGTAGCTATACCTGTTGAATCTTGACCTCTATGCTGCAATAGCAAAAGACTATCGTAAATTTGTTGATTTACATCATCAGAAGAAACAATTCCAACTATTCCGCACATAACTTAATTTCTTAAAAATTTTAATAGTTGAAAATTTTTTTTCATATTTAAAAGTGTCCTGAAATACTATTATTAAATTTTTCGGTTAATTGCTCAACTCTAATATTGCAGATATTTTTATTTTGAATTTTAATATTAAGATTTTCACTCGAAACATATCCTATTTTTTTTACGTACACACTTGCTGGAAAATTTATTTGAATTTTTTTTAAGTAATTAAGCCATTCTTTATTTTTCATTTTATCTATTGAAAAAATAATTCTAGAACCTCCCTCTGCAAACAACAAATTATCATCTCTAGCAATATCTTTTTGCAATTCTAAAGTTGCTCCTTTTTCTGACAAAATACAACACTCTGCTAAAGCTATAGCTAAGCCCCCATCACTAATATCGTGAGAAGAAATTACAAAACCTTTTGAAATCGAATTTCTTAAAAAACCTTGACAAAACTTTTCATCCATCAAATCTATTTTAGGGGGACGACCTGTAATTTCACCATGAAAATATTCTAAGTAAGAACTAGCTGCAATAGTTGTTTCTGATTTATGAGAGCCAACCAACCAGATTTGATCATCAATATTTTTCCATTCACTACTTGTAGCTTTTACAATATTATCTATCTTTCCAACCATGCCAATAACTGGAGTAGGTTTAATGGGTGTAATTTCATTATCTTTATTTTTTGATTCATTATATAAAGAAACATTTCCTCCAGTAACAGGCGTTTCTAAAGCTTTACAGGCTTCAGCAATTCCATTACATGAAGATGAGAGTTGCCAATATCCTATTTCATTCTCAGGAGAAGAAAAATTTAAATTATTTGTAATTGCTACTGGTTCAGCGCCAACACAACTAACGTTTCTAGCGGACTCTGCAACTGCAGCGATAGATCCTCTAAAAGGATCAAGCGCAACCCATCTACTATTGCAATCCACTGAAGCAGCGACACCAGAAAATACTTTACTTTTATTTTTTTTATTTTGTTCCCTTAGTCTTACTACGGCTGCATCTGATTTTCCAGGTTTAAAAACTGTATTTGCCTGAACTTGAGAGTCATATTGTTTATAAATCCATCGTTTAGAAGCTATTGATGGATTAGAGAGTAGTTTTAAAATGATTTCTGAAAAAGAAAAATTCTTATTTTCCTTCAATGAAAATATTTTTTGCTCATGAATTTCTGGTAAATCATTTTCTTTCCATTTCCATTTATTTAAAAGGTCATCGGGTGGATTCGTAATCACCTTGTGAAAATTTACAGGAGTATCATCAGATAGAGCAGAAGTAGGTATTTGGGCCACAATTTTACCTTTATGAGTAATAATTACCTCATTAGTTCCTATTACTTCACCAATAACACTGGCATATAATCCCCATTTATTAAATTTTTCAATTAGATCATTAATTTTTTCATCTTTAACTACAAACAACATCCTTTCTTGCGATTCAGATAATAAATATTGGTATGAGGACATATCATCTTCTCTGGAAGGGACTAAATCTAAATCAATAGATATCCCTAAATTGCCATTTGCAGCCATTTCTGCGCTACTGCATGTTAAACCTGCAGCACCCATATCTTGAGCTGCAATTACATCCCCTGTCTTGAATGCATCCAAACAAGCTTCAATAAGACTTTTCTCAACAAATGGATCACCTACCTGAACTGCAGGTCTATCATCCAAAGAAGTTGTGGTTAATTCTGAACTAGCAAAACTAGCACCACCAACACCATCTCTACCAGTTGTATTACCAACATATAACACTGGTGATCCCACATTTTTAGCTCCAGAACAAACGATTTCCTCGGTCTCTAAAAGTCCTAAAGCCATAACATTCACGAGAGGATTTCCAGAGTAACTATCATCGAAGTCAATTTCACCTCCAACAGTCGGCACACCTACGCAATTTCCATAATGTGCAATACCGGATACAACTCCTCGTAGTAAATCAACATTTGATGATTTATCAAGGTTGCCGAATCTCAATGAATTTAAGACTGCAATTGGTCTTGCACCCATTGTAAATATATCTCTTAAAATTCCTCCTACACCTGTTGCTGCGCCTTGAAAAGGTTCAATAGCAGAAGGGTGATTATGACTTTCTATTTTAAAAACAAGTTTTTGATTATTTCCAACATCAATAACGCCAGCATTTTCTCCAGGTCCAACTAAAACATTTTTACCTTTAGTGGGAAACTTAGATAGTAAAGGTTTTGAATTTCTATAACAACAATGCTCGGACCACATAACGCCAAACATGCCTAATTCCGTTCTGTTAGGTTTTCTCTTTAATCTTTTGCAAATTTCTTCGTAATCATTAAGTGTTAAATTTTCAACTTGTAGTGCTTCATTAAGATCATATAGATCATTATTTTCTTGATTTATCATTATTTATATCCAAGGGTCATCTTCTTTTTTTTCACTAAAAGGCATGGATGTTCTCTTATTATTATAAAAACTTTTTTGTTTAAAATCTAAGTTTTGGCTAATATCTTCATCTTCTTCAAGCCATTCCTCTAATCTATTAGAAGCAATATTTTTCATATCATCAAATCTATCAAAAATTTTTTTCCCTTTTTGCATAAATTCATTTTTAATACTTGATTTTATTACAGATAAATCATCTAAAGAATTACTTTCACAAAATACCAAACCTGGTTGTTGATCATTGATATTATCAATAGTTAATTTCCATCTACTAGAACCTGGAATCTTAGGATTAGATCTAGAAACTAAGTAATATTTAATTTTTCCCGTTTTCATTTCAAATAAAAAATCTGCAATGACTCCAATTTTTGATCCATTTATGTTTATAAGATTAGCTTCTATTAAAGTTGGGAACCTATTTAAAGTTGCTAAATCCGAAATAGCTGGATCACCTTTGACATAAATTTCATTATCTATTATTTGATTAATTTGATTTAATCGCCAAACATTTCTTTTTAAATCAAAATTTGAAGGACGAGAATACCATCCTAGAATCCGGTGAACTGGAGGGTGCATCCAAACATTTTCACCATTTCCATAATTAAGGACCATATTACCCTTAACACTATAATTTAGTAATTCACTTAATAAAATTTCTTTAGGTAATTTCAAATTAAGAACGAACCTGCACAGGCATAACTAAATAAGTAAAAGAATTAAGATTATCTTCTGGAACAAAAACAGCTGGAGTAGTTGAAATATTACACTTTAAAAGTACATTTTCAGAAGCAATAACTTTTAAACCTTCTAAAAGATATCTTACGTTAAATGCAATATCAAAATTTTCTCCAGAATAAGAAACAGGTATTGATTCATTTGCATTTCCAATATCTTGAGCATCTGCGCTGATTGAAGCTAAATCTTTATCATCTAATTTAATCTTTACAACACTACTTTGCTGATCAGCTAAAACAGCAATTCTTTCTAATGCATCAATTAATTTCTTTGTATTAAAATTTAAAATTTTGGAAAAAGAATCAGGAATTAATTGTGAATAATTAGGATAAGTACCTTCTAAGGTTCTTGTAGTAATTATTTGATTAGAAGATATAAATACTACTTGACCTTTGTCATAGAAAAGCTTAATTGAATTTTCTGAGCTTCTCAAAGATACTAGTTTTTCAATTTCTCTTAATGATCTAGTTGGGATGGTTACGGATAAACTATCAACATTTAAAGATAAGTTTTCTTTATTTTCAATATGTTCTCCATTACCAATTAAAGCAACAGCCAGTCTATGACCATCTGTAGAAGCAGACTCTAAATAGTTTGGTTTGAAGGTGAAATTGACACCTGTGAGTAGTTGCTTTGAATCATCATTACTACTGGCAAAAATGGTAGATTTTAAAGCCTTTAAAAAAGAACTAGGATCAATATTCAAAGAAGTACCGCTTTCAACAAATGGTAAATTAGGATATTCATCAGAGGGTATCCCTTTTAGATTAAAAGAACCTCTGTCACTTTTTATTAGGATATTATCTGAATTCTCGTCTACTTCTAGAGAAACAGGAGTTTCATTGGGTAGTTTATTTACTATTTCGGATAAAAGTTTTGAAGGTATAGTAATAGCTCCACTATTTTTAACAGTTCCATCAAAAGAAGTTTGAATTCCTAAATTCAAATCAAATCCTGTGACGCTAATTTTATTAGTTCCTTCGTCAGCTGTTAAAAGTATATTTGCAAGAATTGGATGCGTGGGTCTTGAAGCAACTGCCTTGCTAACTAGTTGTATAGCATTATTTAATTCATTTTGATTACAAATAATTTCCATCAGAATTTGGAACTTTTTATAAATACAATATACTTTTTTCGTAAATTAAATTCAATAAATTAATTTTTGATTTTATTTCTAATATAAAAATAATAAAATAAAAAGCTTAGTAGTAGTAGTTCTTGTGGGAACTGTGGAATTCTTAAATTAAACAGCTTGTATACTTAGTTTACCAAGAAAAAACTATGTGCAAAAAAATTTTTATTTGTTGAATATTTTTTTCTTTTTTTGAAAATTTGAAATTTATTCAACAAGTAGAATTTCTTGTTATGTACTTTTCAACAAATTAGGTTTGTTTTTAATTGATTTCCACAGACACTATTTTTTTTGGATTTTAATATCCTAAGATTTTAGTTATATTTTTTAATGAAGGTTCAATATTTTTCCTAAAAATAGCATCGTTGTTTTTTATAGCGCAATCAGGATCTTTCAAGCCATTTCCAGTCAGAACACAAACAATAGTCGATTCTTTTTGAATTCTATTTTTATTTTTAATCAGTCCAGCAACTGATGCTGCGCTTGCAGGTTCACAAAAAACCCCCTCTTTGGCAAGGATTTTATAAGCATCGATTATTTCTGCATCTGTAACTGACTGAAAATCTCCTTTACTCTCTTTTCTTACTTTTTTTGCTTTTTCTCTATTAACAGGATTACCAATTCTTATTGCGGTTGCAATTGTTTCTGGATCTTTAACTATAATATTTTTTACCAATGGAGCAGAGCCTTCTGATTGAAAACCCATCATTATGGGTAATTTCAAATTTCTTTTAATTTTTGAATATTCTTTAAATCCCATCCAATAAGCAGTTATATTTCCTGCATTGCCCATTGGAATACAAAGCCAATCAGGAGCATGACCTAAGTCATCAACTATTTCAAAAGCTGCCGTTTTTTGTCCTTGTATTCGATATGGATTAACAGAATTAACAAGCTCTATAGGATGTTCTGAGGATAAATCTCTAACAATTTCAAGAGCCTTATCAAAGTTTCCATTAATAGATATTATCTCTGCGCCATACATTAATGCTTGCGCAAGCTTTCCTTGTGCAACAAAACCTTCTGGTATTAAAACATAAGGTTTTAATCTTCCTCTCGAAGCATATGCTGCTGCTGCTGCAGAGGTATTTCCAGTACTTGCACAAATGACTGCCTCACGGCCTTCTTCTTTTGCTTTGCTAATTGCCATAGTCATACCACGATCTTTAAAAGATCCTGTTGGATTAAGGCCATCATATTTTAAAAAAACTTTTGTTCCATTTCCAATTAAGTTGCTAATTGATTTACTTAAAATCAGTGGTGTATTTCCTTCATTGAGGGAAATAATAGGAGTTTTCTTTGTAACTGGGAGATATTGTTTATAAGCTTCTATAAGGCCTGGCCATCTTTTTTTTCTATAGTTAAAACGTAGTTTATTTTTGATTTTATTTAATAACACCATGGTTGTTTAATTTGTTTTGATTTTTTCTAAAGGGGAATTGGTGAAAAAGGTTAATAATTCTGAAATCGATTCTACTTTATTCATAACTTTGCTCAAAGCACTTACATCTAAAATTACAGTTTTAGTTGGATATCCTTCAAAAAAATTTATTAGATTTATTTTTCCATTTCCTATGTTAATACCTTGAATCACGCTTGCTCTAAGTGCCAACATGCCTGTTCTTTCATCAGTGGCTCTGGGTGGGTGGATAATAGATGAAAGTCTTGTTAAAAAAACATTTCCTATCTCAGAGTATACAAGTTTGCTTGCAATGGTAATAGGAACTTCAAAATCTTTGTTTAAAACTTCTCTAATTTCTTTATCGGGAGATCCGGTTGCTTTCAAAATTTTCTTTAATTTTCTTGTCGATTTACCTTCTCTAGCAAAAGTTTTTAAAGAATTCACTTTAATTGTTCTAGAAAATATGCTGTATATGATCTTAATTTCTTCAGCAGAATTAGCTTTTGGAATATTTAAAAAAAATGGGGAAATTGCTAAAATAAAAAATGTTTTAAATATTAAAGTTTTACTAAACTTCATTTATATATTTGCACCAGCAGCAATCTTAACAAGTCTTACTACTCCTTTTTCAGTAACTTTTTTTGCAATTTTTATACCCATTTCTTTTGTATAAGGTTCATTTATAAGTCTTGGAAACCTTTTTAGAAAAATGTCAATTGAATATCCGGGTACTTTTTGTAAAATTTCTAAAAAGTTTCTCAATGGTTCTACATACATTATAAGGTCATTCAAGTTGTTATTTTCGTTAATAGTATTTAATTTAATTGATTGTGGAAGATAGTTATTCAAACTTTTTAATATTTTTAGACTTAGTAAATCTATCTGATTTGTTAAACCTTCAACTATCTCATTTCTAAGAAATCCTCCATTTGGAGAAAAGAGAAGATTTATAACTTCGTCTAAAAGTTTTTCTAAATCGAGATTTGTTTGCTTTGCAGCGTTAGAAAGCAAATCTTCTAAACGGTCCCATTTAAATTTTTTATTATCAAAAAGCATTTCTTTAAGGCTTTCCCTTAATTGTGGATCAGGATCTTCCATCAATCTTCTTGCAAAATATGGATAAGCCGCGCCTAATATCTTGAAGTTTGGATCTACGCTTAAAGCTATTCCTTCCAATGTGAGTAATGACCTAATTATAAGCGCATAATATGGGGGTAGTCTGAAAGGGAATTTATACATAACACCAGACATATCGTCTGTAACGCTCTTAAAATCCATTTTCGAAACTCCTTGTTCAACAGCGTTAATGAAAACATCTTGAAATGCTGGAACAATGGGTTCTAGATTAACCTCCTCTGATAAAAATCCCAATTTTACGAAATCTTGAGACAATTTATCGAAGTTTTTATTTACCAAATGTACCACTGCTTGAATTAACCCAGATCTAGATTCTCGGGAAACCTCGCTCATCATTCCAAAATCTAAATAACATAATCTTCCATCTTCTAAGGCTAATAAATTACCTGGATGTGGGTCTGCATGAAAAAAACCATGTTCTAAAAGCTGTTCTAAACTGCATTGCACACCTATTTCAATCATTTCATCAGGGTTAATTCCTAATTTTTTTACGTCCTCTAAATTTGTTAATTTTGTACCGTCTATCCATTCCATTGCTAATACTCTTCTTGAAGTTATTTCTTTGTAGATTTTTGGTACAGCAATCATCTTGTTATGTTTATGCATATCTCTAAATTTTTCTGCATTTGCAGCTTCATTTAGATAATCCATCTCTTCAAAAACTCTCTTGCCTAATTCATCAATCAAAGCAACTAGATCACTTCTTATTAATCCGATATTGTTTTTTAACCAATAAGCAATATTTCTAACTATGTAGAGATCTAAGGTTATTTGCTCTCTCAATCCTGGCCTTTGAACTTTTATTGCAACTATCTCTTCGTTTTTTAATTTAGCTTTATGTACTTGCCCTAAAGAAGCTGCGGAAATTGGCTCTTTATCAATTTCTAAAAAGATTTCATTTATTTTGTATCCTAAATCTTCTTCTATTAATTCCATAGCTTTATTGCCATCAAACCCAGGGAGTTGATCTTGCAATTCAGATAATTCCTCTAGAAGAATCCCTGGAATTATATCTGGTCTTGTTGATAAAGCTTGGCCTGCCTTAACAAATGCAGGCCCAAGTTCTACTAACAAATTTGTTAATTCTCGTGCTCTAAATCTTGCTTGCTGTTCATTTTTCAATCTTCCAGTTAATTTATCCCATCCTACTGAGAAGATGTAAGCCAAAATAGGTATGATAGTTTGCCAAAGTCTTTTTAAAAGTCTTTTAGGATTTTTTTTGTAAATTTTAGAAATTGTATTTGGATCGTAATTTAAGAGTCCAGATAACTCAATAAAATCAGTAAAATCTTCTTTCATAACTTTATATATTTAAAACCTTTATTTTTTTAAAAAAGAAGTTAATTTTTTTATATGGAAGATTTATCATGTTAGTACATTTAAAAATAGAAAATATTGCATTAATAGAAATTATAGAAATTAATTTCGAAAAAGGTTTGAATATCATAACTGGGGATTCAGGTTCAGGAAAATCATTAATTTTGGATTCCCTAAATGCCTTGTTTGGTGGAACTAATATACCTCTAAAACATTTAATACGTCCAGGAAAAGATTTTTGCGTTATAGAGGCGATATTTTCTTCTTCTTTTCAAATTAATAGCTGGTTAATTAGTAATGGTTTTGAAATATCTTCTTCAGAACTACAAATTAAAAGAAAATCTTATAAAAAAAATAATAAAATCTTATCAAAATATAGCCTTAATGATTTACCAATTAATAGACAATCATTAGTAAAACTTGGAGGACTTTTAATAGATTTTGCAGGTCAATCTGACACCTTTATTTTTGATTCTCTAGATAAGAGAAGGCAAATTATTGATGACTTATGTTCTCAAGAATTTAGCGATACTAGCGATAGGATTAAAAGTATATGGGGAGAAACTAAAGTTTTAAAAGGATTAATGGATGAAAAAATAGAATTTTTTAGGAATCAAGAAGAAAAAAACTTGGCAATTAAACACATGTTGAAGAGTTTAGAAGAAGCTGATTTAAATTCAAGTGAAGAAATTTTAGAACTAGAGTTATTAGAAAATAAACTTGTAAATAATCTTGAAATAATAATTCAATTAAATCATCATTAGAAAATTTAAATAATTTCAGTCATGATGAACCCTCAGTAACTTCTTTTATAAATCAATCACTAAAGATTTTAAATAAAACAGCAGATTTCGATTTAAAGATTCAAAAATTTAGAGAAAAGTTATTAAATATTCATTCTGATGTAGAAGATTTAATTTTTGATCTAAAATTATATTTGCAAGAAATAGAAAATTATGAATCTAATCTTCCAGAAATACAAAAAAGATTATTCTTTTTAAAAAACTTAGAGAGAACTTTTTCATTGGATTTAACTCATTTAATTGAAAAGCGCGATCAATTAAAAACGTATTTTCAACAAAATGATCAAGGTTATGAGATTGGCAGGATTAAATCTCAAATTGAGAATTTACAAAGTAATCTAAATTCTTTATTTGTTATTCAATCTACTGAAAGAAAAAAAATTGCTAAGCAGTTACAAAATTCAGTAATGTTAATTTTAAGCAATCTAGGTTTAGAAAATGCAAATTTTTCAATTCAATTTTCTGAATGTAAGCCTTCTGGCGATGGAATTGACGATATAAGTTTTTTGTTTTCGGCTAATCCTGATCAGACGCTTGCTCCATTATCAAATGTTATTTCTGGTGGAGAAATGTCAAGATTTTTATTAGCTATTAAATCTAGTATTTCTAAACAACCCAATACTTTCTTTTTAGATGAAATTGACAGTGGTTTAAGTGGTAAATCTTTCTTTGCTTTGGTTGATCTCATAAAAGAAATTTCTAAAAATCAACAAGTCTTATGTATTACACATCAGCCATTCTTAGCTGCTAGGGGATCAGCTCATTTCAAAGTTAATAAAAATGTAATTAATGGAATAACTTATACTTCAATTTCAAAACTAACTACAAAAAATCAAAGAAAAAATGAACTCATAGAACTTATAGGTGGAGGTTCATGCGAAGTAAACGAATATGCTTCTAGACTTCTTGATCGCTTAGCTGCGTAAAATAGAAAAAATTCTACTATAATAGTCTTTTTAAATCATATTTTAGATTTAAACATGGTTAATAAAGTTGATAGTAGTTTTGGAGAAGATAACTCAATTAATATTAGGGGAGCTCGTCAGCATAATTTAAAAAATATTGATCTTTCTCTACCTAGGAATAAATTTATAGTTTTTACAGGTGTGAGTGGAAGTGGTAAAAGTTCTTTGGCCTTTGATACTATTTTTGCTGAAGGTCAAAGAAGATATGTTGAGAGTCTTTCTGCATACGCAAGGCAATTTTTGGGTCAAGTAGATAAACCAGATGTTGATAATATTGAAGGTTTATCACCTGCCATTTCAATTGATCAAAAATCGACAAGTCATAATCCTAGATCAACAGTTGGAACAGTAACAGAAATACAAGATTATTTAAGATTATTGTTTGGTCGTGCTGGTGAGCCGCATTGTCACCATTGCGGGATTCCAATTGCGCCTCAAACTATTGATGAAATGGTGGATCAAATTCTTCTTTTACCGGAAGGAACAAGGTATCAATTGTTGGCTCCTGTTGTAAGAGGTAAGAAAGGAACACACACAAAGTTAATAGGCGGACTAGCTGCTGAAGGATTTGCTAGGGTAAGAATCAATGGAGAGGTAAGAGAACTTGCTGACAGTATTGAATTAGATAAAAATCAAATACATAATATTGAGGTAGTAGTTGATAGATTAATTGCAAGAGAAGGAATACAAGAAAGATTAAATGATTCATTACAAACTTGTCTCAAAAGAGGTGACGGCTTAGCAATAGTAGAAGTTGTTCCAAAAAAAGGAGAAAATTTACCTTCTAACTTAGAGAGAGAAAAACTTTACTCAGAAAATTATGCATGTCCTGTACATGGCTCTATTGTTGAAGAACTTTCTCCTAGATTATTTTCTTTTAATAGCCCATATGGTGCCTGTCCAGATTGTCATGGGATTGGTTATTTAAAAAAATTTACTGCAGATAGAGTTATTCCAGATAAAACATTGCCTGTTTATGCTGCAATAGCTCCTTGGAGTGAAAAAGATAATACTTATTACTTCTCTTTACTTTATTCTGTTGGACAAGCTTATGGTTTTGAATTAAAAACTCCTTGGAAAGATTTAAGTGATTTGCAAAAACAAGTTCTACTTTTGGGATCCGATAAACCCATATTAATTCAAGCTGATAGTCGTTTTAAAACTTCTAGTGGTTTTGAAAGACCTTTTGAGGGAATTTTACCAATATTAGAAAGGCAATTGAATGAAGCCAATGGAGAATCAGTCAAACAAAAATTAGAAAAGTATTTAGAATTAGTTCCCTGTAAGACATGTTCTGGAAAAAGATTAAGACCTGAGGCTTTGGCCGTTAAACTTGGTCCGTACAACATTACTGACTTAACTTCTATAAGCGTTTCTGAAACCCTAAATCACGTAGAGCGTATCATGGGTTTAGGTAAGATAAAGAAAGAAAATATATCTTTATCAGAAAAACAAAAGCAGATAGGTGAATTGGTTTTAAAAGAGATTCGTTTACGTTTGCAGTTTTTAATTAATGTAGGTTTAGATTATTTGACTTTAGATAGACCAGCTATGACTTTGTCTGGTGGTGAGGCTCAGCGTATTAGATTGGCTACACAAATAGGTGCAGGTCTTACTGGTGTTTTATATGTATTAGATGAACCAAGTATTGGTTTGCATCAGAGAGATAATGACAGATTATTAGAAACATTAAAAAGCTTAAGAGACTTGGGAAATACGTTGGTTGTCGTTGAACATGATGAAGATACTATGAAATCCGCAGATTATTTAGTAGATATTGGTCCAGGGGCAGGTGTTTATGGTGGGGAAATTATTGCTAAAGGATCTTATCAAGATGTCTTAAATTCAGAAAAGTCATTAACTGGAGCTTATCTCAGTGGTAGGAAATCGATTCCTACTCCAAAAGAACGTAGATCATCTGTAAAAAAAAGTTTAATTTTAAATAATTGCTCTAAAAATAATTTAAAAAATATTTCTGTTGAATTTCCTTTAGGAAGATTAGTTTCTGTAACTGGTGTGAGTGGAAGTGGGAAGAGCACTTTGATAAATGAATTACTTCATCCTGCATTATGTCACTCTCTAGGATTAAAAGTCCCTTTTCCTCAAGGTGTAAAAGAGTTAAAGGGTATAAAAGCAATTGATAAAGTTATCGTTATTGATCAATCTCCAATAGGAAGAACTCCAAGATCAAATCCTGCTACATATACTGGTGCTTTTGATCCTATAAGGCAGATATTTACTGCCACAGTAGAAGCAAAAGCAAGAGGTTATCAGGCTGGTCAATTTAGCTTTAATGTGAAAGGAGGAAGATGCGAAGCTTGTAAAGGTCAGGGAGTCAATGTAATTGAAATGAATTTTTTACCTGATGTGTATGTTCAATGTGAAGTATGTAAAGGAGCTCGTTTTAATAGGGAAACTCTTCAGGTGAAATATAAAGGTTTCAATATATCTGATGTTTTAGAGATGACTGTTGAACAAGCTGCAGAAACTTTTTCTGCTATACCTCAAGCTGCTGATAGATTATCTACATTGGTTGATGTTGGCTTAGGATATGTCAAATTAGGCCAGCCAGCTCCTACATTATCTGGTGGAGAGGCTCAAAGAGTTAAGTTAGCCACAGAATTGTCAAAAAGGGCTACTGGAAAAACTTTATATTTGATTGATGAACCAACTACAGGGTTAAGTTTTTATGATGTTCATAAATTAATGGATGTAATACAACGGTTGGTAGATAAAGGTAATTCAGTAATTGTTATTGAACATAATTTAGATGTTATTAGATGTTCAGATTGGATTATCGATTTAGGACCTGATGGAGGGGATAAAGGAGGAGAAATCATTGCAGAAGGTATTCCTGAGGATGTAGCTAAAAATCCTACAAGTCATACAGCAAAATATCTTAAAAAGGTTTTAAAATAAGAGGATCCTTGTTGTATTTCTTTTTATTTTAATTATTTCAACAATAAGAAATTCTGTTTTAAAGGGGCATAAAACTCTTCTACCACTGCTTTTTTGAAAACTTTTATATTAAAAAAATTTCAAATCATAATGCTTTCTTAATATTTCCTAGAGAAATTCATCTTATTAGTATTAAAGGTCTTTGATCCGAGGATTTGCTGAATGAGATTGAAATTTTTACATTTACATTTACATGGTCTTATACGCTCCAAAAATCTTGAATTAGGCAGGGATGCAGATACGGGTGGGCAAACACAATACGTTTTAGAGTTAGTTAAAAGTTTGGCTAATACTTCAGAAGTTGATCAAGTGGATTTAGTTACTCGTTTAATAAAAGACCCTAAAGTAGATGATGAATATTCTAAAGAAAAAGAATTTGTAGAACCTGGAGTAAGAATTTTAAGATTCAAATTTGGTCCTAATAAATATTTAAGAAAGGAATTGCTTTGGCCTTATTTGGATCATTTAACTGAAAGACTTATCTCTTTCTATAAAGAAGATAATAAGCCTCATTTTATTCATGCGCACTATGCAGATGCTGGATATGTAGGAGTTAAACTAAGTCAATCCTTAAACGTCCCACTTATTTTTACTGGCCATTCTTTAGGGAGAGAAAAAAGAAGGAAATTGCTTGATACTGGTTTAAAAACAAACCAAATTGAAAATCTTTTTTCCATAAGTAAGAGAATTGAGGCAGAAGAAAAAGTTTTAAAGTCCGCAGATATTATTGTTACGAGCACTAAACAAGAGTCAGTTTATCAATATTCTCAATATTCTTCTTTTTCACCTCTTAAAGCTAAAGTAATACCTCCTGGTGTTGATCATAAAAAGTTTCATCATATTCACTCGACAACAGAGACAGCTGAAATTGAGAATATGGTGAGACCTTTTCTTAAGGACTCTACAAAACCACCATTATTGCATATTTCTAGAGCTGTACGAAGAAAAAATATTCCTTCTTTGATTGAGGCATATGGAAGATCTGAAAAATTAAAAAGAAAAACTAATTTAATTTTGATTTTGGGTTGTCGAGATAGTACCTCAAAACTTGACCCTCAACAAAAAGACGTTTTCAATAATATTTTTGAAACAATTGATAAATATAATTTGTATGGAAAGGTAGCTTATCCAAAAAAACATCTTCCAAGTCAGATACCTGCTTTATATAGGTGGGCTGCTAGCAGAGGTGGTGTATTCGTAAATCCAGCTTTAACTGAGCCTTTTGGGTTAACTCTTCTTGAAGCTTCTTCATGTGGGTTGCCAATAATATCAACAAATGATGGAGGACCAAAAGAAATTCGCTCAAAGTGTGAAAATGGACTTCTAGTGGATGTTACGGATATTAATAAGTTGAAAAGTATACTTGAACAAGGAATTTCTAATCATAATCAGTGGAAATTATGGAGCAGAAATGGAATTGAAGGTGTTAACAGGCATTTTAGTTGGAACACTCATGTATGCAATTATTTATCAATACTCAAACAAGAGTTTTTAAGGTCAAATAGTTACTCTTCCTCTGATATTAAACAGAGTTGTTTAAAAGGAAGTTCTTCGCTTATAAAACCCCATTGATCGAATACTTTAGGATCATGGTGAAGAATTAGTTGATTGTTTTGAGTTTTCTTTAGTTTGAAGCCCTTCTTAGATAGTTTTTTCATTAAGTTCGCAGTTTCTTCGAATCTTGATGCCATCGCATCAAGACTGGAGCAGTCACTTGTTAATCCATTATCTTTCCATGTAAAAAAACTCATAACAAATTTTTTAGAGATTTATTTTTAAAACTATACCTAAAATTACAAGTAACATGTTGATTTTCCAAAAATTTTCAACTATTTTTTGTTCTTTAACTCCTTTGAGTTCAAAATGGTGGTGAAGTGGAGCCATTAAAAATATACGTTTACCCTTGTGAAATAATTTTTTTGTAATTTTAAAAAACCCTACTTGAATCATTACGGATAATGATTCAATAATAAATATTCCTGAGAAAATAGATAAGGTAAAAATGCTATTAGTTAATAACGCTATTGACCCAAGAATTGCACCAATACTTAGAGATCCTGTGTCACCCATAAATATCTTTGCTGGATACCTATTGTATTTAAGAAATCCTAAGCATATTCCGGACATTGAATAACATAAGATACTAAAAACAAAAAGCTCCTGCTGTTCTTTCATTAAAATTTCTGTTCCTAAACCACAAAAAACAATCCCACTGCACCCAGCTGCTAATCCATCAAGTCCATCAGTCAAATTGACGGAATTACTTATTCCAACAAGTACTAAAAAAGAAACTGGTAATATGAAAATATTCATATTTATTCCCCAGGAGTCAGATACAAGAATTAATGGATTTATTAAATTTTTTTCATAGGCTAAAAATATAAAAATTATTGAGATAATACTTTGTAGGATAAATTTTTCTTTTGTTTTTAGCCCTGTGTTTTTTTTGTTCTTAATGCTTATATAATCATCTAAAAATCCTGTAATAAAGAAACCAAAACCAGTAAGTAATAAAAGAAATAATTTTAGAGAATTTAAATTTATACTTATTATCAAAAGAAAAATTAAAAAAGGGATTATCATAAAAATCCCACCCATTGTTGGTGTATCACTTTTTTTAAAGTGATTAGCAGGACCTTCATTCCTAATAGTTTGAAGTAAATTTAATTTTTTGATTATATTTAGACCATTCTTTACTGTGATTGATGAAATAAAAAAAAATAATAAGTAAACACCTAGTAAAATGAAATTATTAAAAAAATAGGAAGTTATTACTATAGCAAAAGTATTTAAAATTAATAATGATTTAAAGTTAAAGTGTTTAATCTTCCCAATCATCTTCTGATGGGTCGTCTTCAATTTTATAGTCTTCCTTTTCTCCCATAAGTGCTGAAAGTTCTTCTTCTTCTATCGTACTAATTTCTTGTGAATCTCCGTCTTTTTCTGCAACAAGTCTCCCTGTATTTTCAAGCCAAGAAAGTAAATCAGGTTCATCTCTTAATGGCAAAACAGGAGCTGGATCATCTCTGTGGTAGCACGTTAAAGCAGGGTTGACTTCAGAAATATCTTCTAATCTAAGTTTTAGTTTATTTGAGTCCATTAAGGGTTAAGTTCTATATATAAGATAATACATAATAATGCACACGGAAACTTTGTTTGATAAAGGAAATTTAAAATACTTTTTTATCTGGCTAATTTCATTGTTATTTTCTGGATTATTTAAATTTATTGGATACTTAAATCCTAATGTTTTAATAATTAATAATTTTCTTCTCTTGATACTAGTTTTTGGCCCAGCTCTTTTAGTTACAATAATATTAGTTTTTAATAAGTTTTCAAATTCTTAATTTCGTCAAAATTTTTAATTTATGGAGCAAATTTAGATGCAGCAGGTAAAAAAAGTTGTACTAGCATATTCTGGGGGAGTAGATACAAGCGTGTGTATTCCATATCTGAAGAATGAATATGGAATTTCAGAAGTGGTTACTTTTGTAGCAGATCTTGGACAAGGAGAGGATTTAGAGCTTATTAGACAAAAAGCTTTAAATTCTGGTGCATCTCAATCAATTGTTGGTAATTTAGTTAATAGTTTTGTTGAGAGATTTGCTTTTCCAGCTATTAGAGCGAACGCATTATATTTAGATAAATATCCTTTATCTACAGCTCTTGCAAGACCTTTAATTGCCGAAAATCTCGTCAATATTGCTCGAGAGATTAATGCTGATGCAGTAGCTCATGGATGTACAGGTAAAGGCAATGATCAAGTTCGATTTGATTTGGCAATTAATGCTTTAGGCCCTGATTTGAAAATAATTACTCCCGCAAGAGAGTGGAACATGAGCAGGGAAGAGGCAATAGTGTATGGAGAAAAATTTGGTATTCCTGCACCAGTATCAAAAAAATCACCTTATTCAATAGACGTTAACTTACTTGGCAGGAGTATTGAAGCAGGGATTTTAGAAGACCCAATGCAAGAAGCACCTGAAGATATATTTGCGATGACATCATCAATTGATAATTCACCTGATTCCCCTCAAGATATAGAAATTGTCTTTAAAAATGGCTTTCCTATTGGAATTAATGATGAATTTTTAACTCCAGTTGAGATTATTCAAAAAGCGAATGATCTTTCAGGTGCGCATGGTTTTGGAAGAATAGATATGATTGAAGATCGAGTAGTAGGAATTAAAAGTAGAGAAATTTACGAAACACCTGGCCTATTACTTTTAATTAAAGCTCATAAAGAATTAGAGAGCATTACATTAAACCCAGATGTTGTGGACTTTAAAGGAATAGTGGAAAAAAAATGGGGGCAATTAGTCTATCAAGGTTTTTGGTTTGGTCCTCTAAAAGATAGTTTAGATGCATTTATTTCATCGACTCAAACTTCAGTCAATGGAAGAGTAAAGATTAGACTTCACAAGGGAAACGCAATAGTAATTGGGAGAACGTCGGAAAATAATTCACTTTACAGGGAAGATTTGGCGACTTACAGCAAGGAAGATGTTTTCAATCATTCTTTGGCTGAGGGTTTTATTTATATGTGGGGTATGTCTAACAAAATATGGGCTGAGTTAAATTCAAAAACAAAAGATTAATACTTAAGATTCTGCATTTTCTTTTGTTTCAGTATCTTTTGCCGAAGTTGAAGTATCTGCGCTTATAACTGATTGTTTTTCCTTAGATTCAACTTTAGTTTCTGGATTCTCTTTATTATTTACTTGAGTTGAACTTTTATTAGAAGGTCTTGGAGTTGGCAAAGGTCCTTCTTGTTTAACGGTCATATATCTAATAACATCTTCACTAAGTCTCATTGCTTTTTCAATTTTGAAAATATGTTGTCCATCACCCTGATGACTTAGTTGAACGTAAATACCTTCTCTATGTTTTGCTATTTGATAGGCTAATCTTCTTTTACCCCTCATTTGACTATCGAGGATGGTACCGCCAAATTCTTCTAAAAGTTTATTATATTTGCCAATGTGGTTAGTTACTTCATCTTCCGCAATATCAGGGCGGAGGATGTACATGGTTTCGTAATAAGAGTGTTGATCGTTCATAGTTTCAGACAAGGACTTTGGCTCATAAATTGATGTGATGAGCGTCTGTTCATCTTTAACGATACATCATGATGTGCAGTTCCTTGAAAATTAACATCATTTACTTTTAAGATAATTTTTTAGTGCATCATTCATAACATGAAAAGGTACTTCTAAGCCATTTGTCCAAAATGATAATGATTTCAATCCCTGAGCAACAAGCATTTGCGAACCATCAATAGTCATGCAACCTTTGTTTGCGCTAAATTTTAATAGATGGGTTGGAGCAGGATTATAGATTAAATCATAAACAATCGTCTTTGAGTTAAGAGATCTCCAAAAAGACTCACCATATGGCAACACATTCATTTCATACTTAGGTGTTTTCATTCCTACTGGTGTTGTATTTACAATTAAATCTGCTTCTGCAATTAAATTTTGAGCATGATTATTATTATTTAACAAAACCTGAAGTTCAATTTGATTTTCAAAATTTTTTATTAATTCATTTAGTGATGATATGTTTCGTGATACAACTGAAATTCTTGAAAAATTTAAATTTATTAATCCTTGAATAACAGATCTTGCTGCACCCCCTGAGCCAAGAACAATCGATTGTTTTTTGGTTAAGTTCAATGTTTTTAACGGATAAATAAATCCCTCTACATCCGTATTAGTGGCGCTCCATTCTTTTTCAGAATTTAACTTTAGAGTGTTAATTGCTTTTAGTTTGCTTGCTATAGGCGAAATTTCACTACAGAGGTTGAATACTTTTTCTTTATGGGGAATTGTAATATTTAAACCTTTGCAATTAATTTTTTTCAAAGAATTCAGAACTAATTCTAGATCTTCATCTTTGCAAGGGATAGCAATATAAATTAAATCTAGTCCTAAATATTGAAGGGCAGCATTTTGCATAATCGGTGACAAAGAATGGCTTACTGGATTGCCGATTAATGCAATAAAAGATGTTTTACTTGAAATCATGTTTAGATTTTTTTCTAAAAAAATAACGATCTGTTCGGGAACCACACCCCGTCTTTGAGTAACAATAATGACGCCGATGACCGATTATGGAGAATATTAGATATGAGAATTTACCCATGGGTAAGGTTGTAGGAATCGATTTAGGAACAACTAATAGTTGTGTCGCTGTTATGGAAGGTGGTAAACCTACTGTAATAGCAAATGCTGAGGGTTTCAGAACTACTCCATCAGTTGTTGCATATACAAAAAATCAAGATCAGCTTGTAGGACAAATCGCAAAAAGACAAGCTGTTATGAACCCTGAAAACACTTTTTATTCAGCAAAGCGTTTTGTTGGTAGAAGAGTTGATGAAGTAAATGAAGAATCTAAAGAAGTTAGTTATTCTGTTGAAAAATCTGGTTCTAGTGTCAAATTAAAGTGTCCAATTTTAGATAAGCAGTTTTCCCCTGAAGAAGTAAGTTCTCAGGTTTTAAGAAAGTTAGCAGATGATGCCGGTAAATATCTTGGCGAAAAGGTTACACAGGCTGTAATTACTGTTCCAGCTTATTTTAATGATTCTCAGAGACAGGCCACAAAGGATGCAGGAAAGATTGCAGGTTTAGAGGTTCTTAGAATTGTTAATGAACCAACCGCTGCAGCTCTAGCATATGGCTTAGACAAAGAAAATGAAAAAATTCTTGTATTTGATTTAGGTGGAGGAACATTTGACGTCTCAGTTATTGAAGCTGGTGATGGAGTAACTGAAGTTTTATCAACATCCGGAGATACACATTTAGGTGGTGATGATTTTGATAGGTGTATCGTGGATCATTTAGCCAGTACATTTAAATCAAATGAAGGAATTGATCTTAGACAAGATAAGCAGGCTTTACAACGACTGACTGAAGCAGCAGAAAAAGCAAAAATTGAGCTTTCAAATGCTACGCAAAGTGAAATAAATTTGCCTTTTATCACAGCTACCCCCGAAGGTCCAAAGCATCTGGATTTGAACCTAACTAGAGCAAAATTTGAGGAATTAGCAGCTTCTTTAATTGATAGGTGCAAAACCCCAGTTGAGAGAGCTATTAGCGATGCAAAAATTTCTACTAGTGAAATTGATGAAGTTGTGATGGTTGGAGGTTCATCTAGGATACCTGCAGTATTAGATTTAGTTAAAAAAATTATAGGTAAGGAACCAAATCAAACTGTCAATCCTGATGAGGTAGTAGCTGTTGGAGCTGCGATTCAAGGAGGAGTTTTAGCAGGAGAAGTTAAAGATATATTATTGCTTGACGTTACTCCACTTTCTTTAGGTGTTGAAACTTTAGGTGGGGTTATGACAAAAATGATTAATAGAAATACTACAGTACCTACAAAGAAATCTGAGACATATTCAACTGCTGTAGACGGTCAAACTAATGTAGAAATACATGTTTTACAGGGTGAAAGAGAAATGGCTTCTGATAATAAAAGCTTAGGAACTTTTAGACTGGATGGTATACCTTCAGCTCCAAGAGGTGTACCCCAAATTGAGGTTACATTTGATATCGATGCAAACGGTATTCTTAGTGTTACTGCTAAAGATAAAGGAAGCGGTAAAGAGCAAAGTATCTCTATCACTGGTGCCTCTACTTTATCTGATAATGAAGTTGAAAAAATGGTAAAAGATGCTGAATCAAATGCATCTGCAGATAAAGAAAAAAGAGAAAAAATCGATTTAAAAAATCAAGCTGAAACACTTGTCTACCAGACAGAAAAGCAACTTGGTGAATTAGGAGACAAAATTGATGCTGCAGCAAAGTCTAAAGTTGAAGAAAAAAGTAATGCTTTAAAAGAAGCAACTGCAAAAGAAGATTATGAATCAATGAAAAAACTTCTTGAAGAACTTCAGCAAGAACTTTATGCAGTTGGTTCATCTGTTTATCAGCAACCAGGTAATCAGCCACCGTCACCTGGCGCTGCAGGCGGTCCTGATCAGAGTGATTCAAACGAAAAAGGTGGAGATGACGTAATTGATGCGGACTTTACTGAAACAAAAGATTAATAAAGATAATTTTTAACTTCATTAGTAACCCATTTAGAACAAGCCGGAGCCAGTAAAATCCCATTTTTATAAAAACCTGTACATATAATTAGCCCATCTTCAAGATTTTTCATTATTGGTGAAGGTTCACCATCTGGCCTTGACCTTATTCCGAACCATTTTTTAGAAATTTTTCCTTTCATCAGCCAATTTGGTTTTTTATCGAGAAAATTTGTAAGTTTTTCGAATGTATTTTCTTCTGGCTTAGTACTATATTCATCAGTTGATCCAATAATTAGCTTATTGTTTGATTTTAGAATTATATTTTTACCATTTATGTTGAATTGTTTTGGCAGCGATAATAAATCAACTTCTGCATCATTTATCTCAATTTCTATAGCTTGTCCTAAAACAGGTTTTAATTTGATGTTGTGAGATAGGCTACCTATTAAATCAATCGCTTTTAGTGAATTACACAAAATAACCATGTCAGATTTGATGTTTTCATTATTCCTTGTTGTAGAAATCCATTGATTGTTTGATTTTCTTATTTTTATTATTTCTTCTCGCAAATAATTTACTTTTTTATGTTTTAGATATTGATCTAATGTTTGAAGTAAAGAAAAAGGATTTATTCTTCCATCTTTGAACGAGATCATTCCTTTTATACTTGTTGCTTGGAAGGCTTTATTAATATTCTTGATAAATATTGAGTCTCTTTCTAAAATTCGCAAGTTTTGATCATTATTTTCATAAACAAATTTCTCTAATTTTTTAAACTTTTCTTCATCTGTAGTTAGTTGTATTAATGGTTTTTCGATATTTAATTCACAATTAAATTTTTGCAGGAATGTAATCCATTGTGGCCATAATTCAATGCTCTGTTTCCTGAGATCCCAGCTTCTACCTCTTCTTTTTTGATACATATTACCCATTAGTAAGCCTAAAGCTGCATTGCTACTATTTTGGTGTTGGGCTGGATCTATTATCGTTACCTGGAAACCTAATTCTGATAATTCTAAGGCGTTAAATTTTCCAATAATCCCTGATCCAATAATAACTATGTTTGCTTTTTGAAAATTTTCTTTTAAGGTTTTCATTGATATATTAGATATACTTGCTTATTTGACTTAATAGTTAAAGATTTTTTGGAACATCCTTCAATTATATTCAAAATTGTTTGTCCCGATCGTCCTGGTCTTGTAAGTCTACTTACAAGTTGGATTTCAAATTACGGTGGCAATATAAAACATTCTGATCATCATACAGATCAAGATGCAGGATTATTTCTTAGTCGAATTGAATGGAATAGTAACAATCAATTTTTTAATAGAGATGAAATTTATAAAGAATTTGAAAAAATTGCAGATGAAGTAAATGGAAAACTTGACGTTAATTATTCTGATGAAATTCCAAATGTTGCTATTTTCGTGAGTAAACAAAATCATTGTTTGATTGATTTACTTTGGCGAGTAAGAAATGGAGAACTCAAAATGAAAGTCCCTTTAATAATTTCAAACCATTCTGATCTTGAAAATATTGCAAATGATTTTAATGCAAAATTTGTCCATATTGATACCTTTAAAACTGATAAATCTATTGTTGAAGATCAATTTTTAAATTTATTAAAAGAATATGACATTGATCTTGTTGTATTAGCCAAATATATGCAAATTTTGAGTGACTCTTTTTTAAAAAAGTTTTCTTCAATAATAAATATTCATCATTCTTTCTTACCTGCATTTAAGGGCGGGCAACCATATCATCGAGCTTGGAAGAGAGGCGTTAAATTAATCGGTGCTACTGCTCACTATGTTACAGAAGATCTTGATGAAGGCCCGATAATAGAGCAATGTACAGTTAATGTAAGTCATAGGGATGAAGTTGATGATTTGATTAGAAAAGGAAGAGATATTGAAAGAATAGCTTTAGCAAGAGCAGTTAGATTACATATAAATCATCAAATATTTGTCTATAACAGCAAAACTGCTGTTTTTGATTGAAGATAGTTTCTTAGTCTTCTAATTCTATTTGTATTTGTCTTTCATAAATTGATTCTTCATTAAAAGCTCTTGCTACCAAGAAACTGGCAATGCAGCTGATTAACACAGGTTTCATTATTAATAAATTTTTTGTTAAAGCAAAAGCTAAAAACATTGCTGTTATTGGCGTTCGCGAACATCCTGCTACGAAAGCTCCCATTCCCGCAAAAATGTATGTACTTGGTGCATGTCCTGTAGCAATTTCTACCCAGCTCCCCATTATTAGTCCGATTGACCCTCCTAAAGTAAGCATTGGATAGAATAATCCTCCAGGAGCTCCGGATGCTGCAGCTAAACCTGTCGTGATAAATAGTACTAAAACTGCCAATAAAGCAATTCCAATACTTGTACTTTGTTCAGCTATTATTTTTTGTAATTCATCTAAATTATGAAATGTACTGGGTAAACATGAATAGATACTTCCTAAAATAAGTCCACAGATACTCATTTTTAAAACAAATTTATTTTTATACCACTTTTTCCCAAGATTTTGCATTAACAAAACATATCTGCTGTACAATTCTGCAAATATCCCAATAATTATTCCTAGTAAGACTAAGTAAATAAAATCTACAGGTAAGAAAAAAACTGATGGGTCATATTCTTTTTGAATCAAAAATCCGAGGTTAAAATCAAAGCCTCCTGCTTTAGGATCTAAACCTAAAGCTTGAATAATATCAGCAGATGAATCTGCAATAAAAGTTGTAATTACTACTAATAATAAAATTACTGGTCTAGCAGAGTTTAATAACTCCTCTATTGCATAGATAAACCCTCCTAATGGAGCGCTAAATACTGCAGCTATTCCGGCACCACCACCTGCTGCTACTATTACTCTTCTGAAAGCTGTAGGAGCTTTGAGCCACTTGGCCATTTGCCAAGCTACGGATCCTCCCATTTGAACTGATGGACCTTCTGGACCCAAAGGGAATCCACTACCAATTGCAATAATTCCTGATATGAGCTTTACTAATCCTACTTTTAAATTCATTGGAACTTTTTTATGTCTTAAGAAACCCATGATTTGACTAACGCCTGAACCTTTTGCGGCAGGTGCTATATTTTTGATCAAGTATCCTGCAATAGCTCCTCCTAGAGCTCCAAAAATAGGTAAGACCGCAATAGATGGGAATTGGTCTAGTAATGCTAATCTCCAATTATTAATAAAATAGATTCCAGTTTTAAAAGATATGCTTGTAATCGAAGCCCCAAGACCCGTTAATAAGAGCGAAAATGCAACGACTAGAGATCTTTGTTTTAATAATTTTTTGATGCTACGAGAAGAATTATTACTTGTCTTTTGAATATTATCTTTTATAAAGTTTGGCATAGTCCATGATTACTTTGTCAAGCTGAAATCGGGTATTTCATCAAATTGAAGATAGCGATAAAGTTCATCTGAATATGGATTAATTTTATTTTTAGTAATATCCTGATATTCTTCTATTTCAGGTATTTTGCCAAGCAGTGCGCAAACTGCTGCTAATTCAGCGCTACCTAAAAAGACTTGTGCATTCTTGCCAAGTCTATTGTCAAAATTTCTTGTACTAGTAGAAAATACTACGGAACCTTCATCTACTCTGGCTTGATTTCCCATACATAAAGAACAGCCGGGTAACTCTAACCTTGCACCACAATCTTCAAAAATTTTATAGTAACCTTCAGCTTTTAGAGTTTCTTCATCCATCTTTGTTGGTGGACAAATCCATAATTTAGCTTTTAAATTTTGTACTCCTTCAAGAACTTTTGCAGCTGCTCTGTAATGACCAATATTTGTCATGCAAGAACCTATAAAAACCTCGTCAATATTTGTATTTGCAACATCAGTGATTTCTTTTACATTATCTGGATCATTAGGGCAAGCAACTATTGGTTGTGTTACTTTTGCTAAATCAATTTCAATGATTTCTTCATACTGAGCGTTTGAATCTGGTTGAATTAATGATGGTTTTTTTAACCAATTTTTCATGTCATTTATTCTTCTTGAAATCGATTTTGAATCTTCATAATTACCCTCGATCATTTTTTCTAGCAAGCAAATATTGCTTTTTAAATATTCTTGAACAGTTTCTTGGGATAAAAGTATTGTGCTACCAGCGCATGAGCGTTCTGCAGTAGCATCAGTAAGTTCAAAAGCCTGTTCAAGTTTTAGGTTTGGTAATCCTTCAATTTCCATAATTTTCCCGTTGAATATATTTTTCTTATTTGCTTTCTCAACAGTTAAGAGTCCTTTTTTAATTGCGAAGAGAGGGATTGCATTTACTAAATCTCTAAGAGTGATTCCTGGTAATAATTCACCCTTAAATTTAATCAGCACAGATTCTGGCATATTTAATGGCATTGATCCTATTGCAGCGGCAAAGGCAACAATGCCCGAGCCTCCAGGAAATGAAATGCCAAGAGGAAATCTAGTATGACTATCTCCGCCAGTGCCAACAGTATCTGGGAGAAGCATTCTATTAAGCCAGCTATGAATTATGCCGTCTCCAGGCTTAAGAGCTACTCCACCTCTTTGAGATATAAAATCAGGTAATTCTTTATGGGTAACTAGATCTACTGGTTTAGGATAAGCAGCTGTATGACAAAAACTTTGCATCACTAAATCTGCAGTAAATCCTAAACAAGCTAGTTCTTTTAGTTCATCTCTAGTCATTGGCCCAGTAGTATCTTGACTTCCAACTGTGGTCATAATTGGCTCACAGGTCATTCCTGGCCTTACTCCCTCTAAACCGCATGCTTTGCCCACTATTTTTTGAGCTTGAGTAAAGCCGGCATTACTTTCGGTTGGATTTTGTGGTCTAGTAAATATTTCACTTGGTTGATAATCTAATTTGTTTCTAATTTTGTCCGTAAGAGATCTTCCAATCATAAGATTTATTCTTCCTCCAGCTTGAATTTCATCAGTAAGAGTTGATGGATACAACTCGAATTTGCTTATTAATTCTTCAGTATTTGAATCTTTTGTAATTTTTTTAATAATGCCTTTATAAGGATATATTTTAATAACATCTCCTGTTTTCATTTGAGATACATCAGCTTCTATAGGTAAAGCTCCTGAATCTTGTGCAGTATTGAAGAAAATTGGGGCTATTTTGCTGCCAATTATTATTCCACCTGTTTTTTTGTTGGGAACAAAAGCGATATCTTCTCCTATATGCCAAATGAGTGAATTAATAGCAGATTTTCTAGAACTCCCTGTTCCAACAACATCTCCAACATAAGCTATTGGTAAATTTTGTTTTTTTAAATTATCAAGAATCTTTAGTCCATCAGGTTTTTTAAATTCCAACATAGCTAATGCATGCATTGGAATATCAGGGCGTGTTGTTGCATGTACAGCTGGAGATAAGTCGTCTGTGTTTGTCTCACCGTCAACTTTAAATACTAAACAAGTAATCTCTTTCTCCAGAACTTTTTTATTTATGAACCATTCTGCATTTGCCCAACTATTTACAACTTCTTTTGCATAAATATTACTGTGAGATAATTCATAAATTTCATTAGCCGAGTCGTAAACAAGAATAATATTTTTTAAAACTTCTGCCGCTTTTTTTGCGAGTAAACTATTTTCTCCTTTAAGGATTTCAACCAAAGAATTTACATTGTATCCGCCTATCATTGTTCCAAGTATTTCAATTGCTTTTTCGGGATTAATTGATTTGCAATATTTTTCGGAATTAACAATAGCCGAAAGCCAGCTTGCTTTTACGTAAGCAGCCTCATCAACTCCTGGGGGTACTCTATTTATTAGTAAATCAAGTAAATAAGGTGAATCGTAAGTACTATCTTGTTCTAATAATTTTGTAATACAATTTGTTTGTTCAGCATTTAAAGGTAAAGGTGGTATACCTTTGGCAGCTCTTTCAGCTACATGATCTGCATAATCTTTTAGCAATGTTTCCAAATTCTTCATTAGTAAGGTTTAATGCCTAATCTATTGTTATTTTTAATATTGAAAAGGAGAGTATTCATAAATGCTTTTTTAAATATTCAAACTTCTTAATTAATCAATGACGACATCATCAAATAATTCAGCTTTAGAAAAGACATCAGATTTACATGTTCTTGAAACACGTCCATTAATACCTCCAAGCAGATTACATAATGATATACCTTTAGATCACGACTCTGCTAATACAGTATCTAAAACAAGAAGATCGATACAAAATATTTTGCATCATAATAATCAGAAGCTTTTAGTCATTGTGGGTCCATGTTCAATTCATGATCTTGAGGCGGCAAAGGAATATTCAAAATATATTCAAAAATTCCGAGAAATGTATAACGATAAATTAGAAATAATTATGAGAGTATATTTTGAAAAACCAAGAACAACTATTGGTTGGAAGGGATTGATAAATGATCCTCATCTAGATGATTCTTATGACATTAATACTGGTTTAAGAAGGGCAAGAAGTTTGCTTTCATATTTAGCAACTCGAGGCATACCTTCTGCTACAGAATTACTAGATCCAATTGTTCCTCAATACATTGCCGATTTAATAAGTTGGACAGCCATAGGTGCGCGGACCACAGAAAGTCAAACTCATAGAGAAATGGCGTCAGGATTATCAATGCCTATAGGCTTTAAAAATGGAACGGATGGTTCTTTTACTACTGCAATTAATGCAATGCAGTCAGCTTCAAAATCCCATCACTTCTTAGGTGTAAATGAAAATGGAATGGCTTCTATAGTTAATACTACAGGAAATCCAGATGGACATATAGTTTTAAGGGGCGGTTCAAAAGGCCCAAATTTTGAAAGTGATCATGTACAAAGAATTTCAGCAGAATTGAGGCAGTGTAAACTTCCCCATAAAGTTATGATTGATTGTAGTCATGGAAATTCCAATAAAGATTTCCGAAAACAGTCAGAAGTGCTAAAAAATGTAGCTTCTCAAATTAGTAATGGTGAAAAAAATATTTTAGGAGTTATGCTTGAAAGTCATTTGAAGGGAGGAAATCAAAAACTTTTAAAAAAAGAAGATCTCCAGTTTGGCAGAAGCATTACAGATGCATGTATAGATATAGAAACAACAAAAGAATTAATCGCTATTTTATACGATTCACTTAGCTAGTTATTAAAAAATTAAAAAATAATGCTGAAGAGATTGGAACAATGAAATTATCTATTCCTAGAATACTAAATTGTTCGAGCAAAGTCGCAATAAAAGCTATTGTAAAATAATTTAAATTTAGACTATTTTGTTGAGAATATCCTATTGAGCAAACTACTATGAAACTTGTTAAAAACATTGTTATGGTTCCATATAAAGATTTTTTTTGTTCAAAAAAAATCCAACTCTTTGAGTTAAAGCTTTTTCCTATTAATCCAGCTAATCCATCACCAAAAGTCATTATGAAAAATCCACTAATTAGTGCATATGGATCTTTATCCCAAAAAAGATAAATCAAAATAAATAAACTTAGACAATAAAATAATGTCCCATAACTTTTTCTCTCAACATCCTCAATTGTTGGAAATAATTTATAGTTGTAATTGCTGAAAACCATTAATGAAACAATTCCCGTAAAAATTAGAGCAAAGTTTTGATTAATTTTTAAAAATTGAGCAATTGGTATTAAAGGACCTACTCCAATATGTATTATTTTTCTGACTATTTCTTTGTTGTCTTCATTATATTTTTTAAAAACTATTGAAATTAAAAAAATTAAAAATAAATATAATAAAATTACAGTAAATTTTATCAATTTGGTTAAGCTGCTTTTTGATGAGTTGTCATTACTCGAAGCTTTAATATTGCTTTAGCTTCTAGTTGCCTTACTCTTTCTCGCGAAACATTAATTTGTCTTCCTATTTCTGCGAGTGTTAATGGTTCTTCACCATCTAGCCCAAATCTGAGCTTCATGATTTTTTGCTCTCTTTCATTTAATTGAGAAAGCCAAGTTCCTAAATGCTCTTTTTGAATAGTTCTATCCATACCTTCCATAGGCTCCTCACAGTTTGGATCAGGTATGAGTTCACCAAGTGTACTTCTGTCTTCTTCCCCTCTTGCATGTGCATCTAGGGAGGCGCAAGGAGCACTTTGAGAAATTAAATCTTCTAAATCTTTTTGATCAATTCCCATCTCAGTTGCCATTTCTAATCTTGTAGGTTGCCTGCCAAATTTGTGTGATAATTCTCTTGAGACTCTTCTCATTTTGGATAGTTTTTCACTTATGTGAATAGGCAAACGAATGGTTCTAGCACTATTATCAATTGCCCTTGTCATTCCTTGTCTAATCCACCAGTAAGCATAAGTTGAGAATTTATATCCCATAGCAGGATCAAATTTATCTACGGCTCTTTCAAGTCCAATAGCTCCTTCCTGGACAAGATCTAATAATTCAAGCCCTTGGTTTTGGTATTTTTTTGCAACTGAGACAACGAGCCTTAGATTAGCTGCCATCATTCTATCTCTTGCTCTTTTGCCAATCTTAATTTGATAAAGATTTCGTTGGGTTCTATCAGTTTCAGGAATTTGTAGCAACTTTTTCATGTTCTGAACATGATGAGCTAACTCTATTTCCTCTGCTGGAGTCAAAAGAGGTACTCTTCCAATGCTACTTAAGTAATAGCCAATAGAATCTGAAGCGAGTCTGCCAGATTTTTTTTGGCTTTGTTTTGCCGTAAGACTGGATTTCGATTTGCGAGATTTGCCCGCAGTGTTTGGTAATCTTGGCTCATCAAAATTATTATCTGAAGAGCTTTTCGCAGATTCCAGAGGGATCCCCATCACCCTGGCCTCCTAAATTAATGGATTTTTTAAAAAGCTAGCACTGAAATTGAAATAAAAACTACTTTTACGTTGAAATTTTAAAGACAAAAATTTTTTTTTTATAGCTTATTTCTTGAAATCGATTGATATGAGATGATTTTATAAAAAATAAAAAAAATTTAAAATATTAAGTATTTTTATAAATGTTGTAAAAATCAATATTAATTTTATTTTTCTATGAGGTCAATTTGCGAACGATTATGCGATGAATCTAATTCATATTTCGAATATGAACCATCATCTTTCATTATCCAAGAAAAGTAATTATCTTTAATGTAAGTTTGCAAAAGCGTGTATATTTTAGATTTCAATTCATAATCCTCTATAGGAGTAACAGCTTCTATTCTTCTATCAAGATTTCTTCTCATCCAATCTGCACTCCCTATAAAAACCTCATTATCCCCGTTATTACAAAAACAAAAAATTCTTGAGTGTTCAAGAAAATGGCCAATAATGCTTATAACTTTAATATTTTCACTTAAATTTTTTCTTTGGGGATATAGGCAACAAATACCTCTTATGATGAGGCTAATTTTTACACCTGAGTCTGAAGCTAAATAAAGCAGTTTAATTATTTCTGGGTCTACTAAAGAATTCATTTTTGCGATTATTTCGGCTTTTTTGCCTTCTTCTGCATTTTTAATTTCTCTCTTTATCAGAAATATAAATTTCTCTCGCATCGATGAGGGAGAAACTAATAACTTTTGATAACTTTTTTGTTTAGAGAAACCAGATAAGTAGTTAAATAACTCAAGTAAATCAGATGCAATATCAGGATCCGTTGAAAGTAATCCTAAATCTGTATAAAACTTTGAAGTATTAGAGTTATAGTTTCCTGTTCCAATATGGAAATAATTCCTTAAGCGTCCTTTCTCTTTTCTAACTATTAAGGCAATTTTTGTATGTGTTTTAAATCCGATGATTCCATATACAACATGAATGCCAGCTTGTTCAAGTTGTTTGGCCCATTGAATATTATTGTCTTCATCAAATCTTGCTTTTAGTTCAACAAGAGTCATTACTTCTTTACCATTCTCTGCAGCTCTCATTAAAGCTGCAATTATAGGGGAATCTTGGGAAACTCGATATAAAGTAATTTTTATAGCCATTACAAGTGGATCATCAGCTGCTCTGTTTATAAATTCTTCAACTGAAGTTTTAAATAGGTCATAGGGATGATGAAGCAGAATATTTTTTTTCCTAAGTATCTTGAAAATAGAATTAGGGTTTTTGTTTGAAGGCAAATCTAAATGTTTTAATTCTGGGTGAGTTTTTCCAATTAGTAGATTTTCTTTTAAATCATCTCTATCAATTTTTGTAAGCTGATTTAAATCGTCTAGGCCTAATAAACTTTTGCAAAAGTATATATATTCTTTCTGTATTGAGATACTTTCAATAAGTAACTTTAGAATATTTTCTGGCATATCTGACTCCACTTCTAATCTAACTACGTCTCCACCTAATCTTCTTTTTTGCAAACTTTGTTCAACAGCTAAAAGTAGATCATCAGCTTCAAGTTCTTTTAATTCTAAATCTGCATCTCTTGTCACTCTAAAAAAAGAGTAATTTATACATTCCATTCCGTTAAATAAAGTATTTATATTATTCCCAATTAAATCTTCAACACTTATGAAATAGTGAGAACTTTCATCACTAAGTTGAGTAATTTCATTGGGAATTCTTATAAATCGGGTTATATTTTTTGTTGGTATTTTTACTCTGACAAACTGATTTTTAGAATTCTCTTCATCCTTTATTAAAGCTGCTAAATTTAGACTTAAATTACTTATAAAAGGGAATGGATGTGCCGGATCAACAACTAATGGAGTTAATAAAGGGAAAATAGATGTTGTAAAGAAGTTATTACACCAATTTCTTTGATTATCACTTAGGTCCTTATATTTTTTTAAAATTACACCTTTTTCTTTTAATTCATTTTTTAATTCATTATTTACATAGTTTTCTTGGAGAATAGTTAACTTCTTTATTTCATTATTGATTTTTTTTAATTGCTCTTTAGGGGTAAGTCCGTCAATACTTTTTTTAGTAATTTCTGCTTCAACTTGAGCCTTTAATGAAGCTACTCTTACCATAAAAAATTCATCTAGGTTATTACTAAAAATTGAACAAAATTTTACTTTGTCTAGGATTTTGTACTCCTTTTCCATTCCAGTAAGGAGAACTCTTTTATTAAATTCAATCCAACTTAATTCTCTATTAATAAAAACATCAGCCTGGCGTTTCATTTCAATACTTTTGATTTTTGATTATTAAAAGAATTATTACTTTTACCCTCTGCAATAAGGTATATCATGAAAAGCAAGATAACGGAACCAGCTATAAAAGGAGATTTAGGACCAAAACTATCATAAACCCTTCCTGCCATTGCAATTCCTAAAACCCCCCCAAGACTCTGTAGACCTTGAAGATTACTTAAAATTGATCCTTGTTTATCAATGTCTAATTTCTTTGATATTAGTGCTCTTAAGGTGGGCGTAATTAATCCTGCCCCAACGGCTAAAAATGATACAGCTGAATAAATATTAATTGTCGCATTTTCTTTTGGAGCAGTTATTAAAAGAGCACATGCTACAAGAATGAAGCCTGATCCGATAAGTGTTAATCGCATTTCTCCAAATTGTTTTACAAGAGGCCCAATTAGTCCTCCCTGAACGATAATTGCAATTATTCCTACTACAACAAGAGTTCCACTTGATGCTTTTGTCGTCCAGTTTAAAGATTCTTGAAGGAAGAATATAAGTATATTGGTCAATCCAGTAAAAGCAATAAAGTAAATAAAAAAAGCTAATGATAATTTTTTAATCTTTTCTTCTTTGAAAACTGTAAATAGGTTTTTTAAAGGGTTTTTTATAAAAGGTTTTGATTTATTTGAGTCACTATTAGGCTTGGTTTCCGGTAAGTAAAAAAATACAAGGAGGAAATTTATTATTGGAATGATTGAGGCTATCAAAACTGGAATAATAAAATTATTATTTGTATTTTTGGCAAAAATAACAACAAAAATATTACCTAAGAAAAAACTTAAACCAAAAGCTACACCAATAAGTCCAAATGTTTTTGCTCTTTTTTCAGGGCTTGAAATATCTGCAAGAATTGTTGTTGCAGTAGCTGCAGTTCCCCCACTTAAACCGTCAATTAATCTTGCTAAAAATAATAAAAATAAAGGGATAGAGGCTATTGAATTTGACCAATTAAATAGAACCGTAAAAGATAATATTGATATTCCTATGACTGAACCAGTAATACAAAAAAGAGTGACAGGTCTTCTTCCATATCTATCGCTCATAAGTCCTATAAAAGGAGAAGCTGTAAATTGAGCTAATTGGTAAGTGCATGATAATAAACCATATGTACTTGCTTGAGAATCAAAAAGTAAAACAAAGGAGGGTAATATAGGTAGTAGTATGCTTTCACTTAAACGATCATTTAGAAGAGTGATAAAGGCACTAAGGAGAGTAAATTTTTTATTTGGTTTTAATAAACTTTCTTTCACAATATTAATCTTCATTATCATTAACTTCTACTACCATACTTGTTAATGGATATTATTGTGCCCGGCATTGTTTATTTAGTTGGAGCAGGTCCTGGTGACCCGGAGCTTCTAACTCTAAAAGCTTTACGCCTAATAAAAAATTGTGATGCATTAGTACATGATGCTTTGATCCCGGATGAAATAACAAAAGAGGCAGGAAAACATACAGAAATTTTCCATGTAGGTAAAAGAGCTGGAAAGTGTTCTGTACCTCAGAATGAAACTAATGCTCTTATTTTGAAATTGGCAAAAGAAGGCAAAAATGTTGTAAGGCTTAAAGGGGGAGACCCATTCGTTTTTTCTAGAGGTGGTGAAGAGGTATCGATTTTAGAAAAAAATGGAATTTCAGTTGAAATAGTTCCTGGTATTACTTCTGGAATAGCTGCCCCTACATATTTTGGTATTCCACTAACCCATAGAGATGCTGCGAGTTCCGTAACTTTCGTCACTGGGCATGAGCGTGTAGATAAGGAAAAAAGGACAGTGAATTGGAGAGATTTAGCTAAATCATCAGATAGCTTAGTAATTTTTATGGGTATAAAAAATATTGAATTTATTGTGGAAGAATTAATTCTAGGTGGTTTAGATAAGAGTACTAAATGCGCTGTTATTCAAGAAGCTACTTTAAAAAATCAAAAATGTTTTATAGATAAATTAGATAATCTTCCAGATAAAATCAAAGATAAAGAATTTTTAGCTCCATCAATTATCATTATTGGAAAAATTGTTGAATTTAAGGTTAATAACAATATAACTAAAGTATCTGATGTCTATTTACCAGATATTAATAAAGTTCAACTATATAATAAATCCCAAAAGTAAATTGGATCGAATTTAGGTTTAAGCTTTAAATCATCAACTTGATAAATTTGTCTGCAAGATAAGCTATTAATTGCAACTATTATGTCATCATTTTGAAATTCTGGAGGAATTAATTCTTCTTTTACAATTTTCAATTTTAAAGCTTGAGAAACCATAATCCCCTCTAAACAGCCGCTCTCTTTTCTAGGAGTTATCCATTGATTATTTCTTTTAATTAGAAGATTAAATGTACTTCCACAACAAAGTTCACCTGAGGTATTCAAAAGGATAGAATCATCAAATGATTTTTCATTAGCTTCTGTCAAAACTTGTATTGCCTGATTATATGAAAATGTTTTGCATTTACTTATAAGACTGAATTCATTTATTTTTTCCGTTTGACTAATGCAAACGTTTATCGGATTAAAATTTGGTTTGATTCTATAAAACTCAAGCCATAAATTGTCCAAATTTTTTGTCTCTAAAGTGCTATCAATTCTTAATGTTCGACCTTCATTAGTTCCTCGACTATAGTTTATTCTTACTGAAGCAAATTGATCTTTTTTAAGCGATAACTTTTTTATTCCATCGTGAATAAGTTGTTTCAAAGTTAATTTATTTATTTTGAGGTTAATATTTAAAATCTTGCTACTTTTTTCTAATCTTTTCAGATGTTCATCAAAAAGAATAGGTTTGTTTTCTTTTATCAAAATGGTTTCAAATATACCATCTGCAAATTTTAATCCTCTATTATCAGCAGCAATAAATATTCTATCAATATCCAACCATTGATCCTTGTGCCAGCCTAATGTTTCAATCATTTTAGTGAATCAATTAATGGTAAAAGTTTCCACTTTAGTTCATCAGTTTCCTCCTCCGGGTCTGAGTCAATAACTATTCCGCAACCAGCATATATATTGATTTTTTTGTCTTTAATTAAAAATGATCTTATTAGTATATTGCTGTCAAACTCTCCATTCCAGTCAAGCTTCAAAAATGAGCCACAGTATGGTCCGCGTTCACATTTTTCTAATTCAAAAAGTCTCTGGCATGATCTTAATTTAGGTGCTCCAGTTATAGAGCCCCCAGGCCAACAAGCTTTTAGTAAATCAATCCAGTTCGTGTCTTTTTTTAATTTGCCTCTGATTACTGAAGTTAGATGATGAACTTTTAAGAAACTTTCAAGTTTTAATATTTCTGGCACCATAATACTTCCTGTTTCGCAAACTTTACTTAAATCATTTCTTATTAGGTCAACAATCATAATATTTTCGGCTCTATCTTTCTCGTTAGTTATTAAATCGATAGCATTAAGTGCGTCTTGATTTAAATCTTTATCTCTGGATCTAGTTCCTTTGATAGGTCTTGATTCTACAAAATTTTTATTATCTATTTTTAAAAATCTTTCTGGCGAGGTAGATAATACAGCCTCTTTATAATTATTATTTATTATTATTCCTCCAAAGGGAGCTCTTAATTTCCTTCTTATTTTCAAATAAATATCTAGAGGATTATAGTTTTTGGAAGATTCAATTTCGCATTTAGTTGTTAGGTTTGCTTGAAATATATCTCCTAAGGAAATTAATTTCTTCAATTTTAAAATATTTTTCTGAAATTTTTCAGCCATTTCGTCCAAATTTATTTTTGAAAAATCAAAATTCAACTTTGTTTTAATAATATTTTCTTCTTCGATATTTTTTATATTGTTGATTATATTTTTATAATTCATCAGTTTAGATGAGTTTGTGCCTTCGATAATTATTTCTTTTTTTATTAGATTACATTTAATGATTGGATCATATGATGCAATCCATAAAGTTGCCATATTTGATTTTTCCCATGGGTTTTTTGGTTCTATGTAAACTCCAGCTTCATAACTTAGCCATCCGATCCAAAATCCTTTTTCAATATTTCTTAAATTGTTAAATGGATTATTAGCTTTGTCTAAGTTATTGATATCTCTTGATTGGATTATTTTTTTAGGTTTAATTCCTATTATTGACCATTCCCCATTTTCTTTGCCATCGCTGTCTAGCCAAGCTAATCCTTTATCTCCAAATTTTTTTGTTAGATGATACGTAATCAGTGCTGGATCTATCCATTTTTCTAGAATTATTTTTTTTATTTTCATTTTTTATTATTGTTATTAAGCCATTTTTTATAAGCAGCATTTCTAATTCTGCAGCTATCACACTTACCGCATGGTTTTGAATTACCCGAATAACAACTCCATGTTTTATCTAAAGGGACATGATTATCAAAAGCTAATTTAATAATTTCCTCTTTATTTAAATCTAATAGTGGTGTCCAAAGTTTTATTGGATTATTTTCTCTTCCTCTTTTATTTGCTAAATCTGCTAACTCTTGAAATTTTTTAATGTAGTCAGGTCTGCAATCTGGATAACCAGAATAATCTAGTGCATTAACTCCTAATCCTATAAAATCAGCATCTATTGCTTCGGCATAACTTAGTGCAACGGAAATAAATATAGTATTTCTCCCAGGAACATAAGTATTAGGAATTTTATTAGTTTGTACTCCTTCTATTGGAATATTTTTTTGAGTATCAGTTAATGACGAGCCTCCCCATAAAGATAAGTCAAGCTTAATGATTTTAAATTCGTCGATATCAAAGTGTTTTGCAATTATTGATGCAGAATTTAATTCTTTTTTATGACGTTGACCGTAGTCAAATGAAAGGCCAAAAATTTTAGCTTCGGATTTTTTGGCGATACCAGTAACTGTAGAAGAATCTAAACCTCCAGATAATAAAACTACTATCGATTTATTTTTAAGAGTCATATTATTTCAATTAATTTTTAAGTATTTGTGAGTTTGAAGGCTCAATTTCCAATCGGGGTTATTTTTTACGAAATCAATAGCAAGAGAAAAACCATTCGCATTGTTCCATGCTGGCTGTAAATAAAAAATTTTATCTTCTTTTTTTAAGCCATCTTCGCTTTTAGAGAGTTGATATTGTTTTAAAGTTTCTTTTTTTATTTGAATAGCAAATTCAATATCTTCTATTTCATTTATGATTATTTTGATCTCATTACAGTTTTTTAAAAAATAATTTTTTGGAGGTGAGTGTCTTTTAGGAGATAAAGTAATCCAGTCATAGCTTCCTGATATCGAATTAACTCCACTTGTCTCAATATGAATCTTCATTGGCTTTTGTTCTTCTTCCATTGTCATTTTTTTTATAGCTTTGCAAAAATTATCCAAGTTATGTTGTAAAGGTTCTCCACCTGTAATAACGCAAAAAGATGCTCCTTTTTTTCTGGCAATTTTTATGCGATCTATTATTTTTTCAATTGATATAGAAGGGTGTTTTTTCTCGTCCCATGAATTCTTGGTATCGCACCACGAACATCCAACTTTGCATCCGGCTAATCTTACAAAAAAAGCACTTTTTCCAGCGTGATAACCTTCACCTTGCAATGAATGAAATTGTTCGACTAAGGGTAAAAAATTTGTCATTTTCATTCAAAAAAATAAAGAATATTAATTTGATTGATTTAACTTATCTTGAGAGGCTTTTATTAATCCTTTAAATAAAGGATGAGGTTTGCCAGGTCTTGATAAAAACTCAGGATGATATTGACAGGCTAAGAAGTATGGATGATTTTCTAATTCAATTAACTCAACTAATCTGCCATCTGGTGATGTACCACTAATTTTGTATCCAGAATCTAAAAAACTTTGTTTGTAGTAATTATTAAATTCGTATCTATGCCGATGTCTCTCATAAATAACATCCTCATCATATAAGTTTTTTCCAGTTGTATTTTTTGTCAGTCTACATGGATAAACTCCAAGTCTCATTGTCCCACCTAAATCAACTACATCTTCCTGTTCTGGTAATAAATGTATCACTGGATTTGGGGTGTTTGGGTCTAGTTCTGAACTAGATGCATCTGGAAGATTAGCTACATTCCTTGCCCATTCTATAACTGCACATTGCATGCCAAGGCACAAACCTAAAAAGGGAATTTTATTTTCTCTTGCGAATTTTATAGCCGAAATTTTTCCATTTACTCCTCTATTGCCAAATCCCCCGGGTACGACAATTGCATCAACTTCATTTAAGTAAGTTTCTGCTGAATTTTTTTCTATCATTTCAGCACTTACCCAATGTAAATCTAATAAAGCCCTTTGTTCAATGCATGCATGTCTCAAAGCTTCAACAACGGATAAATATGCATCTCCAAGTTCAATATATTTGCCTACAAGTGCAACTTTTATTGGATCTCCAGGATTTCTTAGGTTGTGTATTAGTTGCTCCCAATTTTTCAAATCACATTTTTTATCTTCAAGGTCTAAGTACTTCAAGGTTTCTTTGCATAAACCTTCTTTTTTTAAAGAAAGAGGTACAGAATATATACTGTCTGCGTCTAAAGCTTCAATTACAGAGTTGATATTTACACCGCAAAAACCACTAAGCTTTTTTTTAAGAGCTTCATTGATAGATTTATCACTTCGGCATACAAGTAAATCTGGCTGAATTCCAATTGATCTTAATTCTTTCACTGAATGTTGTGTTGGTTTAGTTTTTATTTCGCCAGAGGTTTTGATGTAAGGAAGTAATGTTACGTGTATGTATGCAACATCGTTCCTATTGACATCATTTTTGAATTCTCTTATTGCCTCTAAAAAAGGTAGAGATTCAATATCACCAACTGTTCCACCAATTTCAGTAATAATAATATCTGCATTGCTGTTAGCGGCTACTCTATGAATCCTTTCTCTAATTTCTCCCGTTATGTGAGGTATTACTTGCACAGTTCCACCGTTATAATTGCCTCTTCTTTCTTTATTAATAACTGCTTGATAAATAGATCCCGTAGTCACACTATTTAACCTAGTCATTGCAGTATCAGTAAATCTTTCATAGTGACCTAAATCTAGATCGGTTTCAGCCCCATCTTCGGTTACAAATACTTCTCCATGTTGAAAAGGGCTCATTGTTCCTGGATCAACATTTAGATATGGATCTAGTTTTAATATTGAAACACTATATCCTCTAGATTTTAATAATCTTCCTAAGCTTGCAGCTACAATCCCTTTGCCAATGCTAGAAACTACTCCTCCGGTGACAAATACAAATTTTGACATTAAATATTTTTAATTAAGCACAGCCTCCTTATATTTTATTTAAACAAAAAACTTTTAGAACATCCATATATATTCTTATTCATCAATTGTTATTTCAATATCTAATTCTTTTAATTGTGATTCAGAGACATTGGAAGGCGCATTTGTGAGAAGACATTTTGCTTGTTGATTTTTTGGAAACGCAATGGTTTCTCTGATTGAATCTGCACCAATGATGAGCATGGTAATACGATCCAATCCAAATGCTATTCCACCATGAGGAGGAGCCCCCATTTCTAAGGCTTCTATTAAAAATCCAAATTTTTCATCAATCTCTTTATCAGTAAGTCCTACCGTTTTCAGAACCTGTCTTTGTAAGTTCGCCTCATGAATACGTAAAGAGCCACCTCCTAACTCCAATCCATTAAGAACTAAGTCATAAGCATTTGCTGTAGAGCTCTCAATTTCTTTTTTCAAGTTTTCAGAATCTTTAGATTTTATATTTTTTGGAGAACAAAAAGGATGATGTAAAGCTTCATATCTATTTTCATCTTCATTTCTCTCAAACATAGGGAAGTCAGTTACCCATAAGAAATTCCATTTGCTTTTATCTATGAGATTTAATTCTTTTGCGATATATTGTCTAACCCTATCTAATGACTGATTGACAATTTGTTTATCTCCAGCTCCTAAGAGGATTAAGTCTCCATCTTTTGCTTCTGTGATTTTTAAAATATCAGCTATATGCTCTTCACTTAAATTATTTTTAATTGCCCCAATAGTCTCAAGCTCATCTCCTTTGACCCTTATAAAGGCTAAACCACCAGCTCCTGCGTCTTGAGCTACTTTGAAGATGTCACCTCCCGGTTTAATTCTTACGTTGCTAATACTTGAATTGCCTCCTTTGACTGTTATGGATTTTATATACCCTCCAGACTTAATTGCCTTGGTGAAAATATTAAATCCAATATTACCTAATACTCCTCCTAAATCTTTCAATAACATTTGATATCTAGTATCTGGTCTATCAGTGCCGTAATTATCCATTGCTGCCTGCCATGTCATTCTTGGAAAAGCATTATTAAAATTAATATTTAACACTTCTTTCCATATTTTTTTTATGAGACTTTCATTAAAAGAAATTATTTCTTCTTCACTAATAAAGCTCATCTCAATATCTAATTGAGTAAACTCTGGCTGTCTATCTGCCCTTAAGTCTTCATCACGGAAACATTTTGCGATTTGATAATACTTATCTAAGCCCCCAACCATTAAAAGTTGTTTAAAGAGTTGTGGGGATTGAGGTAAAGCAAAAAATTCTCCATTTGAAAGACGTGCAGGAACAAGAAAATCGCGAGCCCCTTCAGGAGTTGACTTTGTAAGTAATGGGGTCTCTACTTCTGTAAATCCAAAATTATCAAGAAATTCTCTAGCAACTTTAATAATCTTATGTCTTGTTTTTAAATTTTCTAGTAATTTTCCCCTTCTTAAATCAAGGTATCTATATTTTAATCTGAGTTCCTCTTTTGTTTTTTCATAATCATGTATAGATACTGGAAAAGGTAAGTTGTTTTTAATTTGGTTGAGAATTTGTAAATCTTTAACCTTAAGCTCTAACTCTCCAGTACTTAAATTTGTATTTATGGAATCTTTGGGCCTTTCATTAATAATTCCGCTGACCATTATTACTGTTTCATTTCTTAGAGTTTCTGCCTGTTTAAATAGATCTGCACCATCATCGGGGTTAATTGTTATTTGTAGGAATCCACTATGGTCTCTTAAATCAATAAAAATTACACCACCATGATCTCTTCTTCTATCTACCCATCCGCATAAATTAACTAATTTACCAATATCTGTATTATTGAGTTCTTCACAAATTTTGTTTCTCATCTAAGTATGGTTTATTTATCAATAACTTATAATAATTCTTTAAGGGTAAATTTAGTTAATAATTCTTTTTATAAAACGCTCTTTTTGTTATAACCCCGTTGAATTTTTTGCCTCTTATTAATATTTCAACTTCATTATTTATTAAGGCATGCGAAGTATTGATGTATGCAAAAGCAATAGCTTGTTGTTTAGTTGGAGACCAACTGCCGCTAGTGATAGTTCCAATATTCTCATCACCTTTAAGCACTGCGCACCCTTTTCTTCCTATTGCTTTACCTTTTATAGAGAGACCAACTAACTTTTTTTGAATGCCTAATCTTGACTGCTCTTCAAGAACTCTTCTGCCAATGAATTCGTGATTATTTTCTAGATGTACTAGCCATCCTAACCCTGCTTCATATGGAGAAGTTTCTTCATTTATGTCTTGCCCATAAAGATGCATGCCTGCTTCAAGTCTAAGAGTATCTCTAGCTCCTAAACCACAAGGTGCAACATTTTTAGAAATTGAGAAATCCCATAAATTAATTGCTGCTTTTTTAGATAAAAGTATTTCTAGACCATTTTCCCCCGTATAGCCTGTCTTTGAAAAGAAAATTTTTTCCTTAGGCGAAATATGTTCAAAAATTTTATATTCGCATCCAAAGTTAGGGATATGTGAGATCGAAGATTCAATCCATTCTTCAAATAAACCGAATGAGTTTTTTCCCTGTAGTGCTAAAAGTACGTTGTCTTTTTTAAAGTTTGTTATCGAAATTTCAGACATATTTAAATTATTTTTTATCCACTGAAAATCTTCTTCATATCTACTTGCATTAACTATTAACAATAACTCTGATATGTCATTTTTTTGTATACCAAGGTCATAAATTATTAAGTCATCTATTATTCCTCCTTTATCATTGAGCATTACTGTATAAAGGCCCTGACCTTCACAAAAGGAGTATAAATTAGTAGGAAAAAGTTTTTGAATATAATCCTTTGGATTGATTCCCTTGATAGAAATCACACCCATGTGAGAAATATCAAATAATCCTGCTGAATATCTAACTGACTCATGCTCTTTAATTAATCCTGAAAATGATATGGGCATTTCCCAACCTGCAAAATCCACTAATTTTGCATTGGATTCAACATATTTTGAATAAAGAGGACTTTTTAGCAAATCCATGAAATATTTAGTTTCTATTTAGTATTTCTACACTTTAGTTTAGAAATTTTTTATTGCATATTTTCTAATGACAAAATTAAGCTTCTAAGTACTTTGGCTGCAACTATGCTACTTACTCCGCTTCTATCAATTTCTGGAGATAATTCCACAATATCTGATCCCACGATTCTAAGGTCTTTTAAAGTTTTAAGTATCTCTTCAAAATCATTCCAAAAAAATCCTCCCGGTTCTGGAGTGCCCGTCCCTGCTAATAAACTGGGATCAAACCAATCTAAATCTATTGTTAAATAGATTGGAGACTTAGCGTATGGAAGAAGAGCTTGTTTTAACTCATATGCATTTCCGCCTGGACAAAAGTTAACTAATTGGTTGTTGTTATGCATAATTTCAAATTCTTCCTTAGTCCCACTTCTAATTCCTACTTGCAAAATTTTCTTTTCAGGTAGCACTTCTAAGCACCTTTTCATAGTACAAGCATGACTATGTTCATTTCCTATATATGATTCTCTTAAATCTGCATGAGCATCAAGTTGAACCAATATCAAATCTGGATATTTTTTTACTAAAGCTTCAATTGCACCTCTTGTAATGGAGTGTTCGCCGCCAAGCATAATAGGACTAAGGCGTTTACTAATTAAATAATTTGTTGCTGATTTAACCGATTCAATAACTGACTTTGAGTCATTTTTATCAATTAGTATTGATCCAAAATCAACATACATAATATCCTCTAAGTCTTTTTTTATTTTTGGACAATATGTTTCTAAACAAGAACTGACTTGTCTTATTGCTTCTGGACCAAATCTTGCTCCTGGTTTAAACGAACATGTCCCGTCATAATTAACTCCAAATATTCCAATTGAGCAATTTTCGGGACTTCTTTTTGCTCCCATATAAATTGCATTTTCATTATCAAATAAATTTTTTGTCATCTTATGAATCTAGTTCTTTTACAATTTTATTTGGCATCATTTTGAATGCTGCATTTTGAAAATTTAAATTCCAAATTTCACATTCTTTTTCTATTTTTACGACTTCATCATAATTTTGCTTTGATATACTTAGATCTTCTGAAGAAGCAAATGTCCAACTCCAAATCCCGCTTGGATATATAGGCACAAAGGAATACATAGTTTCAGAAACTTTAAATATATTTTTTAGGCTTTTCAAAATATTTATGTGAATATTTTTGAAGGATTCAGGAGATTCGCTTTGAGTTGCTAATATCCCCCTTGGTGTAAGTATTCTTTTACATTCTTTATAAAAAGAATGTGAAAATAATAAATTTGAAAATTCTGAGGGATCTGAACAATCTATAAATATAACGTCGTAAAAATTATCTTTTGTTTTTTTTACCCATTTAACGCCATCATCAATATGTATTTCTAATCTTTTGTCATTCCATGCTTCGCCTGCAATTTCTTTTAGAAATTTTTTAGATATTTTGATTACCTCCTCATCAATTTCTACTAGATCAATTTTTGATATTTGAGAATATTTAACGCATTCTCTTACAGTGCCACCATCACCACCGCCAATAATTAGTACATTAGATTTTTCGTCAATGCTACTTAATGCAGGATGCACAAGACACTCATGATAATATTTCTCGTCTTTTAATGATGTCATCCAGCAACCATCTAACATTAAAGCTTTTCCATAATATTCATTTTCAATAACAATAATTTCTTGATATTTTGAGGTTTTTTTAATTAGAATTTTCCCATTTAGGCCGAATCTTGAGCCTTTATGATATTCATCTATCCATGTTGTAATATCTGTCATTTGCTTTTAGGAATTTTTCCCGCCAGTTTTTGTTTGGCTATTTGCCAAAGCCGTTGAAAGTCTTTAGGAGTTTGTTTTTTAATATTATCTCCTGCATGCTCTTCGACGATTGAAAATCTGTCTAAAAATTTCATATTAGTTTTTTGAAGAGCTGATTCAGGATTGATCTTTAAAAAGTTTGAGAGATTAAGAAGGGTAAAGTAAATATCCCCAAATTCACTTTTTACCTCTGAATCATTTCTACTTTTAATTGCTTCCTTTAATTCATCAATCTCTTCTTCTAACTTTTTAAAAATCTCATCAGTACTTTCCCACTTGAAGCCATGTTCTTTAACAACATTTGTGATTTTACCTGTTCCAACCGTTGGCGGTAAATTTTTAATTTTCAAATTTAAATTTCTACTAATTGAAGATTTCATATGAGGTGCTTCTTTTTCTAAATTTTTTATATTTACCCAAATCTGTTGTGATTTTTTTAATGATACTTTTTCTTTTTTGTTAAAAATATATGGATGTCTATTAATAATTTTCTTGTTTAGATTTTTTATAACATCATTTAGTGTAAATTCTTTTTCTTCGTAACCTATTTCAGCATGAAGCATGACTTGTAATAAAAGATCTCCTAACTCCTCACACATGTTATCTGCATTTTTTTCATATATCGCATCTATAAATTCATTACTTTCTTCATACAAAAATGGGATTAACGATATATGAGACTGTATTTTCTGCCATGGGCAGCCCCATGTTTTATCTTTTAATGCTTTGATATTAGATATTAATTTTTTTAAAACTATTTATAGTCTCTAAATCGGAATTGTTTTCCAATTTATATCTATTGTTTGAAGACATAGGATATATTTTATTAATTAAATTTTGCCTCAATCATGAAATATTTAAATACTTAGTATAAATTTTTCAACTTCATCTATTAGAATGATCTATTATAAGGGCGATTAGCTCAGCGGTAGAGCGCCTGCCTTACAAGCAGGATGTCCCTGGTTCGAACCCTGGATCGCCCATTTATTATTTTTCTAATGACTGAGATCGTCAATCTTTCAATCAGTCAAAATGCTGCTTCAGAACTATCTAGGCAAGCTTCTTTTGGAGGTTCTCCAGGAGAAATGTCGATTGATTTGGTAGAGGATAAAAATTGTTCCGAAGGATGGATGCATATTAAATTAAGGCCAGGTACATGTAATGGATCCCCTATTTCAAGAACTGAAGGAGTAACTTTATATGCGGATGTAAAAAAGTTTAATTTACTGAAAGATTTAAAATTAGATTATTACGGTGATTTGAGCGGTGGTGGATTTCTTATTTCAACACCAAAAAATGCAAAACGTTGTTCCTGTGGTTCTGGTTTCAAACTTTTGTAGGATGGATGTGTCTTTTTTTGCAAACTAATATTATTTTCATTAATTGGCTGCTCTCAAGATAAAATAAACAAAAAGTTTATCGAAATAAAATTTACACATGACAGAGATGAATGATCAATTATTTTTAGAGAATTATTCACCTTTTGAAGTAGAGAAAAAGTGGCAAGAAAAATGGGAAAGTCTAAAGGCGTTTAGTCCTAACCCTAAGGATGATGGTGAGCCTTTTTGTGTTGTCATTCCGCCACCAAATGTAACTGGATCTTTGCATATGGGGCATGCATTTAATACGGCTTTGATAGATGTTGTAGTACGTTTTCAAAGACTGTTAGGTAAGAATGTTTTGTGTTTACCGGGAACTGATCATGCTTCAATAGCTGTTCAAACTATTCTAGAAAAACAATTAAAAAGTGAAGGCAAAACAAGCGAGGATATTGGAAGAGATGAATTTCTTAAAAGAGCATGGAACTGGAAAGAACAAAGTGGTGGAAGAATAGTTTCTCAATTAAAAAGGATAGGATATTCAGTTGACTGGACTAGAGAAAGATTTACTCTTGATCAAAAATTAAATGAAGCAGTTATTGAGGCTTTTAATATTCTTTATAAAAAGAATTTAATTTATAGAGGCGAATATTTGGTTAATTGGTGCCCTGAATCTCAATCTGCCGTAAGTGATCTTGAAGTTGAAATGCAAGAAGTAAATGGTCATTTGTGGCATTTTAAATACCCTTTAATTTCTGAAAGTGGTGAATACTTAGATAAGTACTTAGAAGTTGCAACAACAAGACCAGAAACTCTTTTGGGTGATACTGCTGTGGCAGTTAATCCTGATGATGATAGATATAAAGAATTTATTGGACTCAAAGTAAAAGTTCCTTTCGTTGATAGAGAAATACCTATTATCGCTGATTCACATGTTGATAAAGATTTTGGTACAGGTTGTGTGAAGGTTACTCCAGCTCATGATCCAAATGATTTTGCAATAGGAAAAAGGCATAGTTTAAAACAGATTAATGTAATGAACAAAGATGGAACTTTAAATATCAATGCAGGTATTTTTCAAAATTTAGATAGATATGACGCTAGAAAGAAAATTATCAAAGAATTGGATAATTTAGGCCTGCTGACAAAGATAGAGGATTATAAACATACTGTTCCTTTTTCTGATAGAGGAAAGGTGCCAATTGAACCTTTATTGTCAACACAATGGTTTTTGAAAATGGATGATATATCACAAGGATGTCTTAATGAAATTGATTCTAAAAAACCATCGTTTATCCCTCCACGCTGGGAGAAAGTTTATAAGGATTGGTTAGAGAATATTAATGATTGGTGTATCAGTCGGCAATTGTGGTGGGGGCATCAAATACCGGCCTGGTATGTTTTAGATGAATCTCAAGACTCAATAGAACAAAATACTCCATATATCGTTGCAAGAAATGAAGAGGATGCCTTAATCGAAGCTAATAAAAAATTTGGATTAAATATTAAATTGGTTCGTGATAAAGATGTTTTGGATACATGGTTTTCAAGTGGTTTGTGGCCTTTTTCAACCCTTGGTTGGCCAAATATAAATGATCCTGATTTTAAAAAATGGTATCCAAATAGTGTTCTTGTTACTGGTTTCGATATTATTTTCTTCTGGGTGGCAAGAATGACAATGATGGGGAATACTTTTACAAAGAATATTCCTTTTAGGGATGTTTATATTCATGGTCTAGTGCGAGATGAAAACAATAAAAAAATGAGTAAAAGTTCAGGTAATGGTATTGATCCAATACTATTAATTGATAAATATGGTTCTGATGCTCTACGATTTGCTTTAATTCGAGAAGTTGCAGGCGCTGGACAAGATATCCGGCTTGATTTTGATAGGAAAAAAGATACATCTTCAACCGTTGAAGCTTCAAGAAATTTTGCGAATAAATTATGGAATGCAACTAAATTTGTGTTAATTAATAAAACTTCTAATAATAATTATTCGCTTAATGAGAGTGATGAAACTTCTTTAGAGTTATGTGATAAGTGGATTTTATCGAAATTGAATCAGGTAAATATAAAAGTCGCTGCTTTGTTGACAGAATATAAATTGGGAGAATCTGCGAAACTTCTATATGAATTTACGTGGAATGATTTTTGTGACTGGTATGTAGAATTTGCTAAACAAAGGTTTAATAATAAAGAGACTAAAAATAGACAAATATCTGAAAAAGTTTTAATAAAAGTGCTCAATGATATTTTGGTAATGATTCATCCTTTTATGCCGCACATTACTGAGGAACTTTGGCATGTTTTGCAACTAAAACCAGATAATGCATTATTATCTCTTCAAAAATGGCCAATTCACGAAAATAAATTTGTTGATAATAAGCTTGATAATTCCTTTCAGCAACTCTTTGAAATTATTAGGCTGATTAGAAATTTGAGAGCTGAATTAGGTCTTAAGCCATCAGAAAAAAGTCCTGTATATTTAATTTCAGACAATGATGAATTGATTGATTTTTTAAAAACTTTAGTTGATGATATTCAAACCTTAACTAAATCTTCTGAAGTATTTATTTTTAAAACTAATGCTGTTGATAAAAAAGAGTTCGCTAAATCTTTTTCCGGGATAATTAGTGATTTAGAGGTTTACTTACCTTTTCAGGATTTTGTAAATATAGATGCATTAAAGGAAAGGTTAACCAAGGATCTAAAAAAGGTGAATATTGAATTAGAAAATTTAAATAAGAGATTATCTAATAACAATTTCGTTGATAAGGCACCAAAAGATATTGTTGATGAATGCAGATTTAAATTAAATGAGGGTTCGGTACAAAAAGAAAGAATTACTAAAAAACTCGAACTTTTGAATTGATAATGAATATATTTCTTGAAAATATTTATAATTTGTCTTTTTTTTTTAATACTGGAATTGGGATCTTTTCATTTGTTTGTATTTATATTTTAATTGTTTTATTAATATTTCCAGCTTCTTGGTTATCTTTATTATCAGGTTATTTATATGGCTCATATTTAGGTTCAATTATAGTTTTCATTTCCGCTTCCATAGGAGCATCATTTGCTTTTTTTGTGTCAAAAAGATTTTTTGCAAAAAAGCTAAAAAATCTTTTTGGTCGTTATCCAAAATTAAGTGTCATGGAAAAAGTAGTAGAAAAAGGCGGACTTAAATTAATTTTTTTAGCGAGATTATCGCCGATATTTCCTTTCAGTATTCTTAATTATTTTTATGGTTTGAATAATGTTAAATTTAGAGATTTCGCTCTTGGCCTTATTGGAATAATTCCAGGCACTTTTCTTTATTGCTCAATAGGTAGTTTGGCAAAAAGTATTCAGGAGTTAAAAAATGTGCAATCACCAAATAATTTATATATTACTAGTATCGGAATTATTTCAACTTTTTTAGTTGTATATTTCTCAGCAAAATACTCCAGAGAATATTTTGAAAAATCCTAAGAATCTACTCTTTAATATTCCAATCTCTAATTGATGCAATTAAGATAAACCACAACAGTCTAAATTTACCTAGTAAGGTTTTGTTGGCCTCTAATTCGACATATTTTGCCTGTCCACACGGTGTTTTTATGAAGTTGAAAACTTTTTTATTCGTCATAAGTCTCTCAAAAAGTCCTGATAATTATTCTTATATTTTATAGCCAAGATTTTTATTTTTTTTATTTAAAAACCACATTTTTCTTTGACTACTTTGTTGAGTATTTTTTTTAAAATTTAAACTTTTTCTCCAGCTTTAAATCCTCTAAAGCATTTGAATCTAGGAAATCTAAGACTAAAAGTTACCGCATCCTTGGATTTCGTTTTAGCATCAGCTCTGATTTCTACAAGTTGACCTATAAGATTACTCCGTTTTGACCAATATTCTTGACGTTGTATATCACTAAATCCGCTTCCACAACTAAGACTGTATTCATACCCATCATCTTCCCCTTCTACTATGACAGCTCCTAGTCGACCTTTATTGCGACCTGTTCCTTCCTCAACCGATACAACCTTTAAAGTGACTTCAATGAAAGGTTTTGCTTTTAACCAACTGTGTGTTCTTTTACATTCATACATAGCATCAGGATCTTTAATCATTACTCCTTCATATCCACCTTCTACGGCAGCTTTATTTAGCTCTACAAATCTTTTTTGTCCCTCAATGGTGTCGAGATCTACATTTTCCCATTCAAGTGTTTTTACATGTCTTAAAAGCATAGAATGTTTAGCTACCCATTCTTTTACTAATAAACTTCTTGCTGTTTGACTAGTGTTCCATCTCCCTTTTTGGAAGTTTTCAAGGGGACATAAGTCAAATAGGTGGAGAACCGCGTCTTTTGTTTGTTTGCCATCTTTTCTATGAACCTGTTTCATCAAATCCTGAAAGTTAGCACTCATTACTTCACCATCAAGGACTAAGTCATGGGGTGCAGGATCTTCTTTTAACACGTTTTCTATTTCTGAGATAATATGACCAAAATTATGGAATTGTTTCCCATTACGAGAAAACATTTCTACTTTATTTTGTCTAATAATAGTTAAGACGCGCACTCCATCTAATTTGATTTCAATTTGCTTTTTTCCTATCATTTTTTTTTCATGATTTGCACTGTCATGAGCTAAGGGACATGAAAAAATAGGAATCGCATATTTGGGAAATTTCTTGGCTATCTTGTTGATTGTTTTTTCAGATACACCACATCTAAGATCTTTAATTAAAACTCGTCTATAAAATCCATTCCACTCTTCTTTTTTGGCAGATTCCATAGCCGTAATAATTGCATCGCGAGCGGCGTGACCAGTAAGTTCTCTTTGAATAAGCTTATTTGCTAATACCTTAAAATCTTTCCAAAAAAAATTTTGACTTTTTTCATTCTCTTTTTCAGGAACAATTTTTACACCAAAAGTTACCAATGGATCAAGTGCCATACGGATTCCTTCAAAAAAATCATCTAAACCTTGTTCCATTGCTTCTGAGATGATTTTTTCTTTATCTAATCTACCAGGATGTAATTCTAATTGATGTATTATCTCTTCTTTATACAATTCTTTTTGCATCACAAGAAATTATTAATTCACTTTTGCTATTCTGTCTATTTTCCAATCATTGTCAGTTTTTGCAAAAGTAAAATCTAATGGGAGCTCATCTTGTTTATCTTCTGATTTTAAATTCAAAGTTATTATGATTTGATCTTCTTGGACTCTAGGTCTTCCTGATTTTAAATTTCTGTATTTATTGAGATTTAAACTAGCTAAAAATTTAAGAAAGTCTTGGCGCTTCACATGAGTTTTATAAGTTTTTGTAGTCAAACCATAAGCTGCATCAATTCTGCCAGCAGCTATTTGATCAAAAAACTTTCTTACTAACGGATTAATTCCTCTGGCGCTTATAACTAATTTGACTGCATTAAAAGTCCAAAAAGAAACTAGTACAGCTCCGCCAACTAATAGTGCTTTAATTCCTATATCTTTAACTAGTGTTGCATCCATGTTGAATTTAGTTTTTTATTACTTTAAGAAAATAAATCGTTTTTGATGGCTTTTTTTGTCAAAATAATACTAATTTTAATCCATAATGCCTGTAATTCCTCTTTTACCTTTATTTCACAAATTTAATAGCCAATATTTTGAAAATTCTTTAGCGGTTAATAATCAACCTTTAGTAAAAGTTAGATGGAGTGATAATAGATTAAAAACCACTGCTGGTTTTTATAAAAGAAAAAGAATTAATGGTCTTGTAGATTCTGAAATTATCTTATCGAAACCTATTTTGAGTAAATTATCTACTAGTGAAATAAACAGTACTTTATGTCATGAAATGATTCATGCATGGGTAGATCGGATATTAAAAAAAAATGAGATACATGGTCCAAATTTCTTAGAAAAGATGAATGAAATTAATAAGAAAGAGAAGAATTTTCAAATTTCTGTGAGGCACTCATTTCCTATTGAAAGGAGAGAATTAAAATACATAGGAACTTGCCAAAATTGTGGTGAGAAATTTTT
>QCBE01000006.1 GCA_003281715.1 Prochlorococcus sp. AG-347-B23 | reverse complement strand
AAAAAGAAATTTCTATTGCGACTAGGATAAAAAGATTAATTAAATTTAGGTCATTTAAACCAAAATATCTATAAATATGCAACTGATCATCAACACTAATATTAACAATTTGAAGATGCCAAAGATAGAGAGAAATCAAAATAAAATTTACCAATATTATTTTTTTTAAAAGAAACCTAGATTTCTTAAAAATTAATAGGATAGAAATTAAAAAAATGAAAAAACATAACTGTGGAATATCCGGTTTTGAGACATTAATTCCTTCAAGAAATAAATTAACTATAAGATCAAAATTTATATATATATAATCAGCTATTAAGAAAGAGAGAAATATTAAATTTATTGCTACTAAGAATAATAATTTTTTTCCTTTAATTATTTTTTTACTATGGATTTTATCATTAGTAAAACTATAATCTGTATAGTTTTTTAAAGAGTTTATATACACCAAAGATGGACATATTGCTCCGCTCAAATAGTAAAGGATTAAATAAAAGGAAATATCATTAATATTGAGTGAATACAAATTAAACCATTGTTTTTGTACAAATGGAAGAATAAGTAAAAATGAAAGTGTAACTAATAACTTCGTTGTATTGTTTTTAATTATCAAGAAAATATTTTTTTTAATTTAAAGCAATTAAATCAAACTTTCAACAATTTAGAAGTTGTTAATTTAAAAACTTTTTTATCTATAGTTTCTTGATTTAAAAGTATATCAACTAATTTATCTAGTAAAACTCTATTTTTTTTCAATATTTTTATTGAATTATTTAATGAAATTTTAGAAATATTTATGATTTCATTATCTATTCTAGAACTGGTATTTTCTGCTATGAGTGGCTTTCTTCTAAATAATCCATCTCCTAAATACATTTCATTATTATCAGAATCCATTGAAATTGGACCAATAATTGAAAATCCATATTTTGTAACCATTTCCCTTACGATATTTGTCGCATAAGAGATATCATTCATGGAGCATTGTGTAATTTCACCTTCACCAAAAACTATCGTTTCTGCTGCTCTTCCAGCCAGTGCAATTTCAATTTTTGAAAATAATAATTTTTTTGAAATCAATCCACTAGAAATTACATCTTCGTCAGGGCATATTTTTGTATATCCTCCTATAGATCCAGATCTAGGTAAAATCGTAATTTTATCAACTGATTCAATTCCATTTCTCACAGCAGATACAATAGCTCTACCTACTTCGTTATAAGCAATAATTTTTTTCATATTAGGAGAAGTTATTAATGAGCTTCTCAGGCCAATGGTAATTTTATCAAGAGCATTTTCTATATGAAGATCATTGATTAATTTAGATTCGTCTCTTGCACAGTGAATAGCACTCTCGTTCATCAAGTTTGCAAGATCTGCTCCCGAAAATCCGACTGTTCTAGAAGCCCAATATCCTAAGTCAACCTCGCTTGAAAGTGGTTTGGAAAGTGAGTGAACTGAAAGAATTTTTTTTCTTCCATCTAAATCTGGAAGCATTACTTCAATTTTCCTATCAAATCTACCTGGTCTTAATAATGCTGCATCCAAAATATCTGGTCTATTTGTTGCTGCTAAAACAATAATCCCAGAATTATCTGCAAAACCATCTAATTCAGTTAGAAGCTGATTAAGGGTTTGTTCTCTTTCATCATTTCCACCTCCGATTCCAGACCCTCTTTGTCTACCAATGGAATCAATTTCATCAATAAAAATTATACAAGGAGATTTTTCCTTAGCCTTAGAGAACAGATCACGAACTCGGCTTGCTCCAACACCAACAAAAAGTTCTACAAACTCTGAAGCCGATATTGAGAGAAAAGGTACTCCTGATTCACCAGCAATTGCTTTAGCTAATAATGTTTTTCCTGTCCCTGGTGGGCCTATTAGAAGAACTCCCTTAGGAACTTTCGCTCCAAGATTTTCAAATTTCTTTGGTTCTTTCAAAAATGTTATTACCTCTTTTAATTCCTCTGCGGCTTCAGGGACGCCAGCTACATCATCGAATCTCGTTTCTACATCATCAATAGTTACAAATTTAGATTTATTTTTGGTAAAACCAAAAGCTCTGGAGGCCAATTTTGATGTACTCCTCAAGATTAAGACTATAGCTAATATGAAAATTAGGAAAAGACTTATTGATGCGAATGAATTAGCAGCTGAGGCTTCTTTTCTACTATTGTTGATAGTTAGATCTACCTTATTTTCAGTAGCCTTTTCAAGGATTAATTGATCGTTGTAAAGGATAGGTATTTTAAATTTATCTCCATTTTTATACAGAACATCAATTTCTCTCTGCCTTGGATAGAAAAATATTGATTCTATTTTCCCCGTCTCTATATCTTCTAGAAGATCCGAATAACTTGATTTAGAATCTGAATATGAGAATTTTGATCTAAACACTAATCTTTATAAGTGATTAATAAAGCATATATGCTTATTTAAAAAATTGACGTATATAAACAAAATATACTCAAAAGTTTTGGAGATAACCAGTTAAAGGTTATATTATTATAAGGAAATAAAGAAACAGAATGGCTGTACCAAAGAAGAAAAAATCAAAGAGCAAAAGGAACCAAAGGCACGCTGTTTGGAAAGGAAAAGCAGCAATAGCAGCTCAAAAAGCTATATCTTTAGGTAAATCAGTTTTAACTGGGAAAGCTCAAGGATTTGTTTATCCTATTGAGGAAGAAGAAGAAGAGTAGCTTTAAGATCCTAATTTAAATGCTTCAAGTATAACGGCATAAATTGCACCAATTCTTAATTTATCAACTACGGTCCATAGATAATAAAACTTTGAACTTGTGGCAGGTTTAATTCTTATAATGATTTCAATAAAAATAATGATTATTGGGACCATTATTAACTCATTTTTACCTTCAGATATAAATTTTGTAATAAAATTTGCGAACAAAAAATAACCTGTCAAAACAGAAATTAGACCAATAGATTTTGTTCTCCAAGTATCACTTAGAAAACCAAAAAATAAATTATTTAACTGGTAGGTAATTCTTGAAAAATTAGTTTTTTGCATTACTAAAAGACACTAAATAATCACTTAGAAAGTTATAGTCAATGTATGATTTTTTTAGTTTAGGGCCTTTGATTACATTTGCCACATTATTCTGATCACCAAGACTGTCTAAAATACAATCTAATTTAATATTTTCCTCAAGAACAATTGGGATATTTGAAGGAACAAAAATTGTTGGCAAGTTAGCTGCCAAGGAAGATTTCAATCCTGGATTGGAGTCTTCAAAGACAATTGAGTTGTTTTTGTTTATACCACTCAATTGGACAGCCTTTAAATATGGTAATGGATTTGGTTTCTTTAATTCAACGTCTTCGCTTGAAATAATGAACTCAAAAGGGTTCAAGCCATTAAAAAGATGATCAACAAGAAGATTGGCTTGAATTCTTGAACTTGAAGTAACAATAAATTGTCTTACTTTTTTTCTATGTAATTCATTTATTAATCTAAAAACACCAGTTTTCAAACTAACGCAATTTTTTTTTATAATTTCTAAATAATGAAACTGCTTTGTTTCATGAATTCTGAGAATTAAATCTTCTGAGAAATTATCATTATTATATTTAGCGTAATAAGCAATCCTATTTTTGCCCCCATTTATCTTTAGAAGTTTAATGTATGTATTAGTATCCCATTTCCAATCAATGCCAAGGTCATTAAAAGCATTATTAAAAGCAGGTAAATGGGCCTCTAATTCTGTATTTGCGATGGTCCCATCTAAATCCCAATAAACACCCTCCAGATAAGTCACCAAAAAGAATTTCTTTTATTTACGGTAAAAAACAAGAGCAATTATTGCTGGTCCTGCTAACGCAACTACAGCCAAAGGAATAAGTGTTGCCATGATTAATGAATATGTTTTGTGATACTATTTTTACAAATAAATGATGAAACTGTACTGATACGTTACAAGATTGAATTAAATTATGAAATCATGGACATGTATAGAAAATTGTGGAGCTTGTTGTAAATTCGACTTGAACGAAAGAAGCGATTTGGCTAACAAACTTAACAAAGAAGATATAGATTTGATAAATTCGATGACAGCTAAAGACGGTTGGTGTAAAAACCTGGACAGAGAAAATAAAAAATGCTTAATTTATGAAACCAGACCACATTTTTGCCGGGTAAGTGAATTTTCTACTTCATTTAAAGGATATTTGAAATCCGGTGATAAATTTTTAATAGATTGCTGCAAACAACATATTTCATCTAATTATGGATACCAAAGTAAAGAGATGAAAACTTTTAGAATTGCTGTATCAGGAAAATGAATAGTAAATTAGAAAAAAAAGAAAACAATCTTGAAAAAAGTTTTTTTTCAATATTTATAACGACTTTTACAACAATTTTTATTGCTGAACTTGGCGATAAAACACAAATAGCCACCTTAATGCTTTCTGCCGAATCGGGCAAGCCAATAATTGTTTTTCTAGGAAGTTCTCTAGCTTTAATAAGCTCTAGCATAGTAGGAGTTCTTGTTGGTAAATGGGTATCAGAAAAAATTTCTCCTAGCAAATTTGCATTATTTACTGGTGCTTTAATGATATTGATAAGTATATTTTTAGCTTATGAAACTTTCAAAAATTATTTATAAATGGTTTTAAGTTTATTACTATCAACATTTCTAACTGTTTTTATAGCTGAATTAGGTGACAAAACTCAACTAGCAACTTTAACTATAAGTGGCACTTCAAAAAAACCATTAGCAGTTTTTCTGGGATCATCTTCAGCACTTGTTTTTGCAAGTTTAATAGGAGCTTTGACAGGCGGTTCAATTTCAAGTTTTTTACCCGAAGTAGTTCTTAAGTCAATAGCCTCCATTACATTTTTTATTATTGGTATAAGGCTTTTTATCAACTCTTTCACTATTGAAAAAGAATAAAAAGAAGAGAAAGAAAATAATTAGTTTTAAGCTTGGATAATAAGGTGTAATAATAAAGGATATACCACTAAATTAATTTATAATTTTATTTAGATCATGTTCACAGCATCTTCAATAATTGATAATCTTAATCAGTCAGAAGGATTAGAATATAAAAAATTATGCAGATTGTTAAAAATAACAAAGAAATCTGATAAGGATAAATTAGATATTGCTTTAACAGCTCTAGAAAGACTTGAAATAATTAATAAAAATGAAGATGATGAATACACTTGCATTAAAGATAGTGATCATTTTATTGCCAAAATTAGATGTAGCAGCAAAGGTTATTGCTTTGCTGTAAGGGGGGAAAATAAAGAGGATATCTACATTAAAGAAAATCTTCTTAATAATGCATGGAATGGAGATAAAGTTTTAGTAAGAATAATAAAAGAGGGCTATAGAAGAAGATCACCAGAGGGGATAGTTGATTGTATTCTTGAAAGATCAAATCAAATACTTCTTTCTAAAGTTGAAATAATAAATAACGACATATATGCCATTCCTATCGATGATAGGATTCTTTCTAAAATAAAACTTCCAAAAGAGCATAAAAAATACACCTACAAACCAGAAGATAAGAATATAGTAAAAGTCGAAATTGATAGATTTCCTATAGGTCAAGATGAAGGATTAGGCCATGTGATACAAGAACTTAAACTAAATAATAACGAGGAATTAGATACAGACTTTGTTTTGTCCAAAAGTAATATCGTCAAATCATACAATTTAAATCATATTGAATCTAAAAAAATAGAAAAAAGAGAAAGGATAGATTTATCAAATAAAAATTCTTATTTATTCAAAAGTTGGAATTCAGGTAGTTCTCCAACACTACCAATGATTCAAATAGAGCAGGGGAAAAATAGGGATTCTAAATTATGGATACATACAAATAATGTTGCAGAAAGAGTAGATCTAAATAGTAAAAAATCTTTAGAAGTATTCTTTAATGGCTTTGAATCATTACCCCTATTGAATAATTGGCAAAACTATCTTAGTGAAGACATTAGAAATGCTTCTGAATTTAACTTAGATAAAAAGAATGAAGCAATTAGCCTATGTTTGCACTTAAATAGCGATAATGAAATAACTGAATGGTCATTTCACCTTACTTTAGTAAAATGCTCTCTTATTATTGGAAGTGATCATACTGACGCGCTTCTATCTAGAAAAAGTAAAACAAGAATAACCTCTCGGGTATTAAAACCTATAAAGAAATATATCGACGATTTAGATAAAATACTGGAAATTTCATGTTCATTCAGACAAAAACATCTTCTGGAAGGTAAAGTTGAAATTCCTAAACCACTAAATAAAATAGAATCGTTAGATGAATTTTTTATTCACAACCCTGCACAATATTCAAAAAGATATTTTGAACCATTAAAAAAAGAAGATTGCCAAACTTATCTTTCACCAATACTACATGAAGCTAATTTGATATGGTTCAAGCATTCAAATCAATATGGTTTAAAAAGTGCGGGATACCTCTCAGATGGATTAGATTACATTAATGCAAATGAAATCATCAAATATTCAGAATTTGTCGATAATGATATTGAGCTAAATGAGGACGGTAATTTATCTTTTAGTCAAGTAATTAAGTTTTGCGGCAATGATGATGATAAAAAAAGAGTTCTACATAAGCTTTTAATTAATGAATTTAAGGAAAATGAACTACGTCTTATTTATAAAAATGTAGATAAAGATGAATCAGAAAAACTATTTATATCTCCATGGACAATTCCTTCATATGATTTCACTAATCTTATAAACCAGTATTCTGTCTTTAATATGATAATAAATGGTAAGAAATCAAAGAAAAATGATAATAATGAGATAAATATACTAGAGAGTAATTCATTGAATTTAGTAGATTGGGAAATATTTAATCCATCAATTTCAAAGAATCTAGAAATATTATTTAACAAGTTTATAATAGATAAACTTAAAGAATATAAATACAAAGTTAATCAATATAAATCTAATCTGATAAATATAAAAAAAGTAAGAAAAGCAGAAAAATTAGTAGGCAATATTTATAGTGGGTTTATATTATCAGTGCAAACATATGGTTTCTTTGTTGAGATATCAGAACTAAATGTAGAGGGTTTAGTTCACGTCAGCACCCTAAATAATGATTGGTATGAATATAGATCAAGACAAAATTTATTGATTGGAAGAAAATCAAAAAAATCATATAAAGTTGGAGATCCAATAGAAGTAAAAATAATAAAAGTCGATATTCTTAAATATCAAATTGATTTAGAATTAACATAAATAAATTTGCACAATATATATTATGGAAATATTAACCATTAAAAAATTTAAGATAACTTTTTAGAATTATGTTTAAGAAAAAATATTTATTATTAACTCTTTTTTTAATAATAATTTTTCAAATTTTATTATATGTAAATAATAATCAGAAGACTTCATTTAGATACTTTAAATGGACCCTCCAAGAAGTAAGTATAGGTAAGTTAATCAGTATTTCTTTTTTTTCTGGTTTATTTGTAAGCACTTTATTAAATACAACAATTAGTAGTACTAGTTTCAGAAAAAACACTTTCGAAAATGTGGAAGATGATTTTGTTTCTAATAAAAATGAGGAAGAAATGGAACCAAACGTTGAGATGCCGCCACAAAGGGATATTAGAGAAACTCAACCAACAATTTCTGTTAAATACAGAGTAGTCAAAAATATGAATGATAATAATTTTAAAAAAGATCAAAGTTATTCAAATCAAGATATTAAAGATGACTGGGATAATGCTGATAATGATTGGTAGAAAAATAAATTAATTTAAAAAATGTTTTTTTAATTTATAATGCAATAAACAGTTATTTTTATGGAAGAAAACTTAGACAAAAATAATGAATTAAATAAAGAAATATCTGACAACACTCCTAAAGCAAACTCTGAGGAAATAAAAGGACCTAAATCAGAAAAAGTTATCAATGTGGATTTAAATAATGCTGATTCTGCTACTAAAGTTGTTATAAAAAATGAAATTAATACTCCCGAAAAACCTATAACAAAACCAAAAAAAGAACTCCCAGTAGAGAAAAAGCCTTTCCAAGAATTTATTAACATGCACTTAATTCCTTCACTTACTGAGGAAATTAATCAAAGAGGATTAGAAATAAACAATATTAACCTCACTAACACAAATAGACCTATTGCAGGAGATAAATGTTGGGTAATAAATTGTGAAATTAAAGATATATGTAATTTTTGGTTATCCTTTGAGAAGGATGACATTAGTTCATTAAAAAGTATTTCTTTATCAAAACCAAATCAACAACCCAGTATTATTGAATCCTTTCTTATTGACGAAAAAAGAATTACCTTAAAATTAATAATTTCAAGAGTACTTCAAAGATTGAATGGGCAAAAGTTAATAGGAGTTAATTAGAAAAACAATAACACCAAGTTAACTTTTCCCTCGAAAATACAAATCATAGTAAATAATAGAAGTAATAAACTCAATAAAAAATGGCTCAATCAACTGTTGAATCAAAAAATAAAAAAGATATTAATAATGGAAAGATTCCAGCAAAAGAAACAATTTTATCCCCAAGATTCTATACAACGGACTTTGAGGCTATGGAAAATATGGATTTATCAATAAACGAGGAGGAATTGGAAGCTATTTGTGAGGAATTTAGGAAAGATTACAATAGACATCATTTTGTAAGAAATAGTGAATTTGAAGGCGCTGCAGAAAAATTAGATCCTGAGACAAGAGAGCTTTTTGTTGATTTTCTCGAGGGAAGTTGTACATCAGAATTTTCAGGTTTTTTACTTTACAAGGAACTTAGTAAGAGAATTAAAGTCAAAAACCCTCTACTTGCTGAATGTTTTGCTCATATGGCCAGAGATGAAGCAAGACATGCAGGTTTTTTAAATAAATCAATGAGTGACTTTGGACTTCAGTTAGATTTAGGTTTTTTAACAGCCAATAAAGATTACACTTATTTCCCTCCAAGAAGTATTTTTTATGCTACTTATTTATCCGAAAAAATAGGTTATTGGAGATACATAGCAATTTATAGGCATCTCGAAAAGAACCCTGATAGCAAAATTTTTCCACTATTTAATTACTTTGAAAATTGGTGTCAAGATGAAAATAGACATGGGGATTTCTTTGACGCATTAATGAAAGCACAGCCACGTACTGTTAAATCTTTAAGCCAAAAAATTACCATTGGCGGCTCTACTTTTACACACCCATTATTCGACTACTTCCATAGGTTTAGATATTTTTTGAATAATCTTCCATTAACATCCAAGTTATGGTCTAGGTTTTTTCTATTAGCTGTATTCGCAACTATGTATGCAAGGGATTTAGGAATTAAAAAAGATTTCTACAGTTCTTTAGGTTTAGATGCCAGAGATTACGACCAGTTTGTTATTAATAAAACAAATGAAACTGCAGCTAGAGTTTTCCCTGTAGTAATGGACGTTTATGATAAATCTTTTTATGGAAGATTAGATAAAATAGTAGAGAATAATAAGATTCTTTCCGATATTGCAAACAGTGATGGAAATAAAGTATCTAAAACTTTTAAAAAATTACCTAAATATTTATCAAACGGTTACCAGTTATTAAGACTATACTTATTAAAACCTCTTGATAGCAAAGATTTCCAACCTTCGATTAGATAATCTTTAATACAGAGAAGATTTATAGACTCATATGCTTTCGTCACAAATCAAATCAAATGAAATCATTTTTGGTAGTTGCAATAAAGATTTATTAGAAGAAATCATTTTTTACGGAATTGGACTTGGTGCTGATTTTGTAGAAATATTTATAGAGAATACTGACAACTCAAGCGTTTTAGCAGAAGAAGATTTTATTACAAGTGTAAGTCCATCATTTGGAAGGGGTGCTGGCATTAGAATCTTCAAAGGACAAAAGGATGGATTTGTAAGTACAAATGATTTAACAAAGCATGGCTTGATGAGATCGGTATCTCAGGCTATTGAGATGTTAGACATAACAGACAACAAAAGAGAAGTATTTAACGGTTTAAATAAACATAGGGACTATAGTTTATCCAAGACAAAATGGATTAATGAAGTTCCATCTATTCATGAGATAAGTGAAAAACTACTAGTTAGCACAAAGTCTTTAAAAAAAAATAATAAAATAATAACTAGAAAAGGAAGTTACTCAAGAAATCTTCAAGAAGTAATTATAGCCTCCAGTGATGGAACCTATGTCTCAGATATTAGATTGCATCAAACAGTTGGTCTCAACGTAATTGCAAGTGATGCCCAATATAGATCTAGTGGAAGTAGAAGATTTGGATCGTCAGGAATGCCTAATGAATTTAGATTATGGGATCACGAAAAAGCAGCTAATGATGTGTTTGAAAGTTCAATGAACATGTTGTACGCAGATTATGTTGATGCAGGACAAATGCCTGTTGTATTAGCTAATAAATTCGGTGGAGTTATATTCCATGAAGCCTGTGGTCATTTACTTGAAACTACTCAAATAGAGAGAGGAACAACACCGTTTGAGAATAAATTGAATGAAAAAATTGCACATGAATCTGTTACAGCAATAGATGAAGGGATATCAGAAGGATCCTTCGGTTCATTATCAGTAGATGATGAAGGTATGGAACCCGAAAAATCAGTTCTTATTAAAGATGGAATTTTAAAAAAATTCATATCCGACAGGGCAGGTGAATTAAGAACTGGTCATAAAAGAACAGGAAGCGGAAGAAGACAAAATTATTCTTTTGCTGCTGCTTCAAGGATGAGAAATACTTATATAGCTAAAGGTGAGCACTCGAAAGAAGATTTAATCAATAGTATTAGTGAAGGTCTTTACTGCAAATCAATGGGTGGTGGCAGTGTAGGTGCTACAGGACAATTTAATTTTGCGGTAGAAGAAGGATATCTTATTAAAAATGGAAAATTAACTAGTCCAGTAAAGGGAGCAACATTGATCGGTGAGGCTAAAGAAGTTATGCCAAAAATATCAATGTGCGGAAATGATCTCGAATTGGCTCCAGGATTCTGTGGATCCATTAGTGGAAGTGTCAACGTAACTGTTGGCCAACCTCATATTAAGGTTGATTCAATTACTGTTGGCGGAAGATAGGATATGAATTCAAGAGAAATCACAACTCAAATTTCAAAAGCTGCAGATTTCCTAAATCTTAAAAAATGGGATTATGGAGCAAGCTTCTCTAATGATTATTCTGTGCAAGTAGATAAGGGAGAGGCTAAACAACTTAAAGCATCACAAAAGCAAATTTTAACTATAAGAGTTTGGAATCAATCTAATCTAGTTGGTATTACTACAACAAGTGATATTAGTGAATCTGGTATTAAAAAGGCTCTTAAGCAAGCGAATATAGCTTCTGATTTCGGCAATAAGAATGAATCTACAGAATTTTCACCACTAGCGAAGGATCCCATTAAAGTTAAGGAAGTTAAAAAAAGAAATCCTGTTGGAATAAAAAAATTACTTACGATTTTAAGAGGAGCGGAAGTAAAACTATTAGAAAGTCATGAATCAATAAAATCTGTTCCATATAATGGTTTATCTGAGAGTTTCTTTGAGAGAGTTTATGCAAATAGTGAGGGTGCCTTTCGAAGTTATTCCAAAAGTCAAGCAGCACTATATTTATATGCAAGAGCAGAAGAGAAAAATAAGAAGCCTCGTAGTTCAGGTTCCGTAAAACTTGGTTATGGAGCTGATGATATAGATATAGAGTCGTGTATTAAAGAAGCTTCAAATAAAACAATATCTCATTTAAATTATTCATCTATTAAAACTGATAAGTATTTAATATGTTTTTCCCCAGAGTCGTTTTTAACTATTATTAACGCCTTCAGCTCAATGTTTAATGCTAGAAGCATCATAGATGGAGTGAGCTTATCTAATAAAAATTCAATCGGAGAGAAACTATCTACAGAAGCACTTAATATTTATGATGATGGCCTTCACGAAAAGAATATTTCTTCATCACCATTTGATGGAGAGGGAACCCCAACCAAAAGACTATGTCTAATTAACAGAGGGAGAATTAAAAATTTTATACATTCTGAATCAACTGCAAGAATATTTAAAACAACTCCCACTGGCCACGCTGGACTAGGATCAAAAGTCTCAGTATCTCCTGATTGGATCGTAGTTGAAAAATCAGAAGAAAACTTTGATCTAAAAAAATCACTAGATCACTCTACCTATGAAGGAGAATTTGTTTATATAGAAGAGTTAAATGCAATCCATGCAGGTGTCAGAGCAAGTCAAGGTTCATTTTCTCTTCCATTTGATGGATGGCTCTACAAAAACGGTAATAAAATCTCAATAGAATCTGCCACCGTAGCAGGGGATATCAAATATCTTTTGAAAAATATAGTAAATATTGAATCAAGCCAGGAGTTAACAACAAGTGGAATTTCTCCACATATATGGGTAGATGAATTATCAATAACTGGTGACGCGTGAGAATTATATTCTGGGGAACACCTGAATATTCAATTCCTAGTCTTGATATTTTTATTAAATCTAAGCACGAGGTAATTGCAGTAGTTAGCCAACCGGATAAGAAGAGATCTAGGGGGAATAAATTAATAGCCTCACCTGTAAAAAGCATTGCTGAGAAAGAATCTATAAAAATTTATACTCCAGAAAAAATCAGGGGCAATATAGATTTTATAAATGAACTTAAATCACTTTCTTGTGATTTATTTATTGTTATAGCTTACGGGAAAATTTTACCCAAAGAGATATTAGAAATCCCAAAATTTGGTTGTTGGAACGCACATGCTTCATTATTGCCAAGATGGCGTGGTGCCGCCCCAATTCAATGGTCCCTAATAAAAGGCGATGAATTTACAGGTGTAGGAATTATGAAAATGAATGAGGGACTAGATACTGGCGATATATTGTTGGAAGAAAAAATTAAAATAAATAATAACGATAATTTAAATACACTATCGGAAAAACTTAGTTTTTTATCGGCAAAATTATTTTTAAATGCTACATCATTCATCGAAGAAAATATTAATAAAAATACTAATTCTCAATTAACAAATCAAAATACTCTTGGAAGAGAAATCACTTACGCAAGAATGATTGAAAAATCAGACTTTAAAGTTGATTGGAGTAATGAGGCAATTGATATTTCTCAAAAAATAAAAGGATTATACCCACGAGCAAATACAACTTTTAGAGGTAAGAACCTAAAATTACTTAAAATCAAAGTCTTGAGTAGTGATGAAATTAAAAATGAAAAATACCTTTTCATGAGCAATTATTCAAGACCAGGTATTATTCTTGCTGTAATAGAAAATGAAGGAATAGTAATTTCAACTAAAACCAATCCGATTATTTTGTTAGAAGCAAAACTTGAAGGCAAAAACATTTCTTGCCAAAATCAATTGATACAACAGTTAAAGCCATCAGTAGGTGAATATATCTCAGATTAAGTTTTAGATTCTTTTTTAGAAAATCCCCAAATGAAAGCTAAAAGAATCAAACAATAAAAATAATAGTCTGGAAGAATAGATTCATTAATTAACGTATTTAATAAAAGTTTAATCCCAATTATTAAGATTGCTATATAACCGGCTTTTTCTAATCTAGAAAATATATCCAGAAGTTTTAGAAAAACCCCCGATGTAAATCTTAAGGCTAATACTCCAATCACTGCTCCAAATATAATCAATATGTATTGATCGCTGATAGCTACTGCAGTAGTGATACTATCTATGGAAAAAGCAAAATCAGTAATTGAAAGAAGCGCTACAACCCTTAAAAACCTAAAATTATTTTTATTATACGTCCCATTTTCAGCGTTTTCTACATCTGAATTTAAAAAAACATTAGAGAAGAATAAATATATTAAATAAAAACCAGCAAAAACTCTAATAAGAATAAACTTTAGAAGAACATTGGATAATATGATGAGAACAATTCTAAATAATAAAGATATTGTTATACCAATATTTAAGGCTCTTGACCTTAATTCTGAACTATCGAGGGATTTAGTAAGAGAAGCTAGTGCTACAGCATTATCTGCCGATAGTAATAATTCTAGAGCAATTAATATTGGTAAAAGTGTAAAGATTTCGTACCAACTGTCTACCTGATCTAGTGTGGGTATAAAAGAATTTATTGCGGCTGAATCCATCAAATATAATTCACAATCAGTATAAAATCTAATATAATAGATCGATTATTGGTAATCAAGATTTATAGCTATAAATGAGTTTAAATACTTTAGTTGATTATATTTCGAATTTACAAATTACTTCTGAATTAATAAAAAGAATTTCGAAAAATAATGAATTAAATATTGTTGGTTCAAGTAGATATGCAAAATCAATAATATTAGATAGCATCGCAAAAAAAGAGGAAAAAAATATATTATTAATATGTCCTAATGTAGAAATTGCCTACAAATGGATTGGTTATTTTGAAAGTATAAATGATAAAGCAGTTTTATATTATCCTCCAACAGAACATCTACCATACACATCAATTAATAAATCCAAAGAGATTGAATTTAGTCAGCTTACTGTTTTATCCAAATTAATAAAAAAAGAAAAAAATGAACTTAATATTGTTATATCAACTGAGAGATCACTACAACCTCATCTAATAAATAAAAACCTATTAATTAAAAACAAGTTAGATTTGCAAAAAGGGGTTCAAATCGAGATTCAAGAATTAGCAAATAAACTTACTTTGCTTGGCTATACGAAGGATAATGTAACTTCAACTGAAGGATTCTGGAGTAGGAGAGGGGAAATAATTGATATTTATCCTGTCAATAATGAATTCCCTATAAGATTAGAATTTTTTGATAATGTAATTGAGAAAATAAGAGAATATGATCCACATACACAGAAAACATTAGAAAGTATAAATAATATTGAAATAATACAGGCTGGATTTGATTTACTAATAAAAGATAAGTTAAATAATTTATCTAAGAACAATCTTTTTAATTCAGAAGATATAAATAAAAATAATCTTGATCGTTATTTAGGAATAATTGAAGAAGAACCCTCTAATATAATTGATTTTATAAATAGGGAAACAATTCTTGTAATTGATGAATTAGAAGATTGTAAAAAATTTGCAAATAATTGGTATCTAGATTCAGAAAGTAATTTTGATAATTTTACGTATGAATTAAATGAGAACCTTAAAAATAACGACATTAATTTAGAGGCCAAACCTAATTTGCATTTAAAGTTTGACGAAATATTAAATTCACTAGGAAATTTTAATTTAATAAAATTTTATGAATTTGAATCTAAAATCAATATTGATAATAGATTTTTGTTAAACGATAAAAGATTAAATTCATACTCTAAAAATGTAGGAAAATTATCCAATGATATAAATAAAAATATTAAAAATAATGAAAAAGTATGGGTATTATCAGCACAACCATTGAGAACAAGGACTTTACTTTTTGAGCACGAATGTAATGCAAACTTCTTAAACAATCCTAATGATATTGATGAAGCTAATAAGTCAATTAATAATTCAACTCCTCTAATTTTAAAAAATAAGAACAATTACGAAATCGAGGGATTTTATCTTCCGATATGGAAAGTTGTCCTGATAACAGATAAAGAATTATTTTCACAACAATCTCTTTTTAATAATGTATTTATAAGAAGAAAAAAAAGAAGTGTCAATTCAAATATAAATGTAAATAAGATTAGTCCCGGTGATTTTATAGTTCATAAAAATCATGGGATAGGAAAATTTTTAAAAATAGAAAAAATAAATATAACTGGAGATTCAAGAGATTATTTAGTCATTCAGTATCAAGATGGAAAGATAAGTGTTGCCGCTGATCAACTTGGTAGTGTTAACAGATATAGATCAAGCGGAAAAATAAAGCCGAAAATAAATAAATTAGGAGGGACAGAATGGGAAAAAATAAAAGAAAAAAATAAGAAACAAATCAAAAAAGTTGCTGTCGATATTTTAAAACTATATGCAAAGAGAGAAAAATTAAAGGGTTACATTTACCCAGAAGATGGTCCTTGGCAAGATGAATTAGAAGAATCATTCCCTTATCAACCAACACCTGACCAAATTACTGCTGTAGAAGAAATAAAATCTGATATGGAAAGCGATAAGCCGATGGACAGGCTAGTTTGTGGAGATGTAGGATTTGGCAAAACAGAAGTGGCTGTTCGGGCTATTTTTAAGGCTATTACATCAGGTAAACAGGTAATATTACTAGCACCTACAACAATCCTAGCTCAGCAACATTGGAGAACAATAAGTAATAGATTTTCACCTTACCCAATAAAAGTATCATTACTCAATAGATTCAAAACTGTTAATGAAAGAAAGGAAATCTATGCAGGTTTGAAAAATAACAAAATTGATTTAGTTATAGCAACGCATCAAATTTTAGGAAAAGAAATAGAAATTAAAAACTTAGGACTACTAGTTATCGATGAAGAACAAAGATTTGGAGTAAGGCAAAAGGAGAAAATAAAAAAAATCAAAACCAACATAGACGTTTTAACTCTATCGGCAACTCCAATTCCAAGAACTCTTTATATGAGCTTATCTGGACTAAGACAAATGAGCTTACTAAACACTCCTCCACCATCAAGAAGATCAATAAAAACATATTTATCTGAAATAGATATGGATGTTATAAGAACTGCAATTAATCAAGAACTTGATAGGGGAGGTCAAATTTTTTATGTTCTTCCAAGAATTTCTGATATAGATCAAGCTGTAAACAAATTAAAAAATATGTTTCCCAGCTTAAAATTTATTGTTGCTCATGGGCAAATGAACGAAACAGAGCTTGAAAATGCAATGATTGCTTTTAATAATGGAGAAGTAGATCTAATGATATGCACGACGATAATTGAAAGTGGATTAGACATCCCCAAAGTAAATACAATCATTATTGAAGATTCTCACAAATTTGGCCTTTCACAACTGTATCAACTTAGAGGAAGAGTTGGTAGAAGTGGTGTACAAGCACATGCTTGGCTATTTTATCCAAATATAAATAAAATTAATGATGCTGCAAAACAAAGATTGAAAGCAATAAAAGACTTTTCAGAACTAGGAAGTGGATACCAACTTGCAATGAAAGATATGGAAATAAGAGGTGTTGGTAGTTTACTAGGGGAAGAACAAAGTGGAAAGGTTAATGCTATTGGATACGATTTATATATAGAAATGCTCCATGAGGCTATTTCAGAAATCAGTGGTCAAGAAATACCTGAAGTTAAAGACACTCAAATTGATCTTCCAATAAATGCATTTATACCTGCAACATGGATATTAAACAGAGAAGAGAAGCTTGAGGCTTACAAATCTGCTACTGAATGTTCAAATAATGATGAATTAACTGAATTAGCTACAGACTGGGTTAATAGATATGGAAACTTACCCAAACCTGTTGAGTCTTTAATTATGATAATGAGACTAAAATTACTAGCTAAAAAATGTGGTTTTAATAAGATTAAGCTCAAAAAGCCAAACATCTTAATTGAGACAAAATTAAAAAATTCTACTTTCAAAATACTTAAAAATTCTTTGGCAAGTAGTGTTCAAAATAAATTTAATTTTAATGAAGGCGAACAATTATCAATCATCACTATCAGGGGTTTAGGTGCAACTGAAATTCAAAATCAAATTGATCAACTAATATTGTGGTTCGGGTCTTTTGAAAGAGAAATAATGAATTTCGATAAAGAACTTATTAAAAGAGAATAAATTATTAAATAATTATTTAAAATCCGCGAATCAGTTTGATTTCGGTTAGGTTTATAAAAATTTATTTATTTTATGGGTGAATATATAGACGTCGGAATCCAAACTTCGATTTTACCCTTATCAATTATTCTCTCATCAATTGTACTTGGCATATTTGCATTATTTGGTGAAGAAACAGAAAATGATGATGATGATTCTGATTCAGGAAGTGGTGGCTTAATGCAACCTATTTGAAATTATTTATATACAATTTGTCTTGACTTTCTCTTAGCGACTTTAAATAACCTATTAAAAGAACCTATCATTAAAATAAGAGCAGTAAAACAAGATACAAAAATAAAAATCACCAAGAATATCTCACAGAGATATGAAAAAAGATCAATCAATAATAAAAAAGATTTATTAAATGTCGAAGGTAGATTTTGCAACAGCAAATTTTTATTAGGAATTAAATAATTTACATAAACTAATAAAACACTCAAAATAAACAAAAAGAAAGATTCAATAAATAGTCTTCTTTTAGATTTTCTTCTTAAATTTAATTTTTTTTTAAAAATATATTTATCAGATTTAATATTCAAATTTGGGATGTTTAAATCTGGCATAAATCAAAGTTCAAAGAATAAATTTGAATAACTCTGAAAAGAAATTAACCTATAGTATCGTGTTTGGATTTAAGATGCTAATTGCTCTTTATTCCGGATTTATTAGTTCTTTTTTTTGTATATTTTCAAAAGGACTATAAAAATAAATAAAAGAAGAAGAGAATAGAATTAAAGAGCAAATTGCAATTAACGGTGGAATAAAGAAATTGAAAAATTTATCTTTTTTATTTAACCCGAATCTTAATTTTTTAGGAATGTTAGTAGGTATATCAGTTTTTTTTATTCTTACTTTTGGCGATTCATTTAACTGATCAAAACAATTTATAGTATCGGTAAGCAATGAATTACCAATCTTTAAAACTAAAGGCTTTACATTTGGTTTAGAGCTCTTGAGAACAATATTATGTATATGGAGATTATCCGCTTTTATATCGATTAATTTAGACTCATATATTGGGATTTCGTTTTTGATTAAAAGATTTGAATAAATATAAAAAGCATTCATAATAGGACCTAAATGCTCAATTTTACCTTCAATAAGTGGTTTATCAATTATGATTAATTTCCATTGAGAAATTATTGATATTTGATCTTTATTTTCATTATTTGAATAATCTGGCAATCCGATAATTTCTAGACTCACTGAAGATTGATGAAATGATAATTTATTTTGCATAATATTAAAAATCGAATAAAAAGTTCTTTAACTTTTGATAACCCTTATTTGAAATACAAAAAGATAAGGTAAGCAAAGACTTAATAATGATTTCATCGTTTTCAGTTTGATTTAAAACCTTTTTCACTCTCATACTCTCTAAGTTAAATCTCTCTTTGATCAATTCGATAAATCTCCTATTAAAATCATTCCAAATAACTGAATTCTCTTCAATATCTTCTTTAGATTTCAGTATCTCTCTGATGTAAGGATATAAATATCTAGACAATTCAACGGTAATTTTAACTAAGGCATCAAATTCCTCTAGTTTAATATCGTTATTCAGATAAGATTTTCTCAATGGATTATTATTCCTTAATTTCCAAATAGTAACTTTATTTGGCAAAACATAATTTAAATTAAGTCTATTTGAAATAGAGTAGAGTGATTGAATACCATTTAAATCGATAGTCTCCAATATTAACAATAAAAAATCAAGTTTCTCTATAGATTGCCTTGATACTTTATTTCCTCTAGTTAAAACTGTAATTGTTCTTGAATAAATATTCCCAATTATAACAGAACTATTATTCCATCTTTTGAAATAAAAATGAATATAACTTATCTAGTTCTTCAATAGTTAGCATTCCATAACTCCATAATAATATTGGTAATGGAGTGTTATTTTTTATAGATAATTTTATACCAAGTTCAATAGTAGATTCATCTAAACCTAATACATTAAATAAATAAATTATCATTTCTCTAGATATATAATTATTCATAATTTCTATTTAATATTTGAGTAAATTAGAGATTTAGTCATTTGATTTAGGACTAATTTTCGTGTAAATATAAATTTATTTAAAAGTAAAAATGAAAATTTCCTAATTGGAAATAAAAAAACGTTTCTATTAGCAAAAATTGTTATCAATGAGTCAGTTATAAAAATAGTGAAGATAATATCTAAAATCCTGCTTGAAAAATACTTAAATTTAAATAATATCAATTGCATTTTAGTAATAGCAGTATTTCTATTAAAAAGATCATAAATAGTATTAACATCTCTCCAACAAGTATTTAGACCCTGACCACCGACAGGATGAAATGTATGAAATGCATCTCCAACAAAAACTAATTTTTTAAAATTTAAAACTGGTAAATTTAAGGATAATGAAACAGGAAAAATATTAAATTCGCCAATTATTTGGTCCAACTTAAATTCATCTGGCAAGATTGTTGCTAAATTATCCATTAAAAAATTCTTGTCAGAATTCAACCTTTCAATTGCCTTTAATGTACTGGAAGTCCAAATTACTTGATATAAGTTTTTTTCTAAAGGTAATAATGCAAGTGGGCCTTCTTTTCTAAAAATTTCATAAGCACGCTTTTCACAATGACCTCTAAGAGAAACTTTAAAAGTTAAACAAGACTGACCATAAGATTTTTTTATATCAACAAAATCTAAGAATTTTTTATCAAGTGAGTTTGCTCCTGTTGAAAAGAATTGATAATCAAATAATATTTTTTTACTTAACAATCTCTGTGGTTTCATAAAAAAAATATTTTCATAATTATCAATTTCTTGAAAAAATACGTTCATGAGATCCGAATGTTTAACTACCCAGCCAATATTTTCAGCAGAACTTATATCATCATCTAAATCAGAAGTTGATAAATTGGTAAAAGCAGAAGTTACGCTATCTGATATTGAAAGAGTATCAAAGCCAAATAAAAATGGTTCTAATTTTTCCCACAGTCTGAATTTAGATAAGATTTTTTTTGTTGAGTGAGTAATTGCATAAGTTTTGTCTTTATCAATTAATCTATCTTTTGTTAATAAATCAGTTAAAAAAATATTGCAATCAAATTTTGAAAGCGCAATTGAGAGTAATAATCCTGTGGGACCTGATCCGACAATTTTAAAATTGAATTTATACTTCATCAGATTATATAAGCATCAACTATCTATTCAAATAAATATAGCAAATTTCCTCAAATGCTGGTCTTAATAAATAGGGGTATTCACCAACCCATAAGTTAATTTCAGGAAGCCAAGCATCGGTCAAATAAAAATCTCTGTCAAAATTACGGTTATCAGATGTTATTAAACATCTAATACTCGAACCCACCCTAATTTGACTGTGTTTATTTTCCATAGGAAAACTTAATTTTTCCAAATAACCATCTTCATCTTCTAATTCAAGTACTAACCAAGTCCTCTTGTTTTCTATCACTTCTAATCGACCTTGCCTATTAGATTGTTCTCTTGAACTTTCAATCTTTTCTGTTTTATAGATATCTGATATGTAGCCATCAAATATAGAAAAAAATTTATATTTTCTTAATTGCAAATTTTTTCTACTTGATTCAAGAATTGGGCCCCAGATAATATACAAAAAGAAACCTACACATAGGAATAACCAGAAATTATTAGTTTGATCTCCAGTCGAACTAATAATTAATGAGATAAATCCACCAATTGAAGAAACTATTACTCTTTGAAGTATTTTTCTCGGATTCCCCAACGCGTACTTAAATTGACTTCCTGTACCAACTGCAGGAATAAGTTTTGAAATTTGACTTGAATTAATTGGAATTAACATTTTAAAAAATCAATTTTTCAAGTCCGTAAACTAAAGTTTCATAATTACCAATTTTTTTAATAGCCTGTAAAACTCCTGGCATATATGCCTTTCTATCAATTGTGTCATGCTTAATTGTGTAAGTTTCACCTGGAGATCCCATAATTACTAACTGATGAGCGAGTAATCCTGGTAATCGTACAGAATGTATATTAATTCCTGAATCTCTAAGCCCACCTCGTACACCTTTCAATGAATCAGACTCTTTTACTAACTTCTGATTAAATTTCTTTGGATATTCTTCAATCATTTCTGCAGTTTTTATACAAGTCCCGCTAGGAGAATCAGCTTTTTGATTATGATGCATCTCTATTAATTCAATATTGTCATAAAACCTTGCAGCTACCGATGCCGCCTGCTGAAGAAGAACCATACCTACTGAAAAATTAGGAATTATTGCACAACCAACCGATGCTTTCTGAGCAAAAACAGATAAATCTTGTATTTGCGAAGTGCTTAGACCTGTAGTTCCTACTACTGGTGATACACCATATGCAATAGCTGATCTGGTATTTTCATATACAGAATCAGGATGAGTAAAATCAACGAGCACAGGTTTGATATTTCCATTTCTATAATTTTGACTAACAGAACATAAAGTTCCTTCAAAATCATTTGAAACAATGACATCACAATCTTTTACCTTCAACAATTCAGATATATTTGAGCCATTGTTCTTTTCATTTATGTCGATTGCTCCAACAAGTTCACAATCTGTAGAATTTAATACAGTATTAACAACTTCGCTACCCATTCTGCCTAAAGCTCCGGATACTAGTACTGGTATGGGTTTTTTAGAATTTTCAATCATTTTTTTAAAAAATTTTTTTTTAAAGGTTGTTACACGCTATTTATATTGCACACAATAACGTCTTTTCATTCGTAGTCTGGTAGAAATACTTAAAGAAAATCAATGTTTACGCAGGTCCGCTCAGCAAACCGCAGAGTATCTCCTGTTGAGGATAACAAACACAAAGTTGTAATAAAAGCAGTTTATGTTGTCCTTGAGCCACAATACCAAAATTCCTTAACGGAAGCTGCAAAGTCAATAAATAAGATGAATGGGCCAATAGGTATAGATCTTAGCGGCTATCTTATTGAAGAACTTAGGAATGATAGTAATTTTGAAGATTTTAAAGAAGATATAGCTAATGCAGATATATTCGTTGCTTCTCTAATTTTCATAGAAGACCTTGCTCAAAAAGTTGTTGATGCAGTATCTCCATTTAAAGACAAACTTAAAGCATCGATTGTTTTCCCCTCCATGCCAGAGGTAATGAGATTAAATAAGCTAGGTTCATTTAGTATGGCCCAACTTGGTCAATCTAAAAGTATTATTGGAGATCTAATAAAAAAGAAAAAAGAATCTGATGGAGCAAGTTTCCAAGATTCAATGTTGAAGTTATTAAATACATTACCCTCAATACTTAAATATCTACCAGTAGAAAAAGCTCAAGATGCTAGAACATTTATACTAAGTTTTCAGTACTGGTTAGGTGGTACTACTGAGAACTTAAAAAACTTCTTGTTAATGATTTCTGAAAAGTACGCTGTTTCAGAGATCATAAAGGATCAAATAGATGAATTCAAAATTCAGGACCCTGAAACATTCCCAGATTTAGGAATTTGGCATCCTCTTGCTCCTTGCATGTTTGAAAGTCTTAAAGAATATCAAAATTGGGAAAATAACAGGAAAGATATAAATCCTAAAGATGACAAAACTCCAATAATAGGCTTAGTGCTTCAAAGGAGTCATATCGTTACGGGAGATGATGCTCATTACGTTGCTGTTATTCAAGAATTGGAATATAGAGGTGCGAGAGTACTACCTATCTTCTGTGGAGGTCTAGATTTTTCAAAACCAGTTAGTGAATTTTATTATGATTCCATAAATAAGGATCAACCTATAGTAGATGGAGTTGTATCTCTAACAGGATTTGCACTAGTTGGTGGGCCAGCAAGACAAGATCATCCTAAAGCTATTGAAGCCCTAAAAAGGTTAAACAGACCCTATATGGTTGCACTTCCATTAGTCTTCCAAACCACACAAGAATGGGAAGATAGTGATCTAGGTTTACACCCTGTTCAGGTAGCACTGCAGATTGCGATTCCAGAGCTTGATGGAGCTATTGAACCTATTATTCTCTCAGGTCGTGATGATGCTACAGGTAAGGCGCATACGCTCCAAGATCGAGTTGATGTAATAGCTGAAAGAGCAATAAAATGGTCAACTTTGAGAGTTAAACAAAGAAAAGATAAGAAATTAGCCATCACAGTATTTAGTTTTCCACCAGACAAAGGAAACGTCGGTACAGCAGCATATTTGAATGTTTTTGGTTCAATTTATAGAGTACTTCTTGAAATGAAATCGAAAGGATATCAAATAGATGAACTTCCAAATAATTCAAAAGAATTAATGGAAAAAGTAATTAACAACCCTGAAGCGATGGATGGCTCTCCAGAGTTAAATATTGCTCATAAGATGTCAGTAAAAGAATACGAAGAGTTCACACCTTATTCACAAAGACTTGAAGAAAATTGGGGTAAACCTCCTGGGAACCTTAATAGTGACGGACAAAACCTTCTTATCTATGGAAAACATTTTGGAAATGTTTTTATAGGAGTTCAACCTACATTCGGTTATGAAGGTGATCCTATGAGATTGCTCTATTCAAGAAGTGCTAGTCCTCATCATGGTTTTGCTGCTTATTATACGTATGTAGAAAAAATCTGGGGGGCTGATGCTGTTCTTCATTTTGGAACTCACGGCTCACTTGAATTTATGCCTGGGAAGCAGATGGGCATGAGCGAAACTTGCTATCCGGATTCTCTTATTGGATCATTGCCTAATTTGTATTACTATGCCGCGAATAATCCATCTGAAGCAACAATTGCTAAGAGAAGAGGATATGCTTCAACTATTAGTTATCTGACTCCTCCAGCGGAAAATGCAGGACTTTACAAAGGACTTAAAGAACTAAGTGAACTCGTAGGTTCTTACCAACAATTAAGAGAAAATAGCAGGGGTATTCAAATTGTTAATGCAATAGTTGAGACTTCTAAACAATGTAACCTTGACAAAGATGTTGAGCTTCCTTCAAAAGACGTTGAAGAACTTTCAATAGATGAAAGAGATTTATTTGTTGGCAATGTCTATAAACAATTGATGGAAATTGAAAGTAGATTGTTACCTTGCGGTCTTCATACTATTGGAGAAGCACCAACAGCAGAAGAAGCTGTTGCAACACTTGTAAATATTGCATCTTTAGAGAGGGAACAAGAAGGATTAAGATCTCTTCCTGGATTACTCGCAGAATCCATCGGTCTAACTATTGAACAAATTTATGATGGTAATAATAAAGGTGAACTTAAATTTGTAGAGTTAAATGAAAAAATCATAAAGACAGCAAGAGAGTCGATTTTTGCGATGGTCAACTCTTTAAAAATTGTTGATGGCAGAGTTTATTTAGAAAAATCACTTCTTTCCAAACTTTTCGATTTACTTAAAGTTTTTGGTCTAAATCTACCTACCCCTTGGCTAAGAGTCTGCAGATTAAACGGATTTAATGAAGTTAATCAGAAGGAATTAAATAAATTATTTGATTACCTACTTTTCTGTCTGGAACAGGTTTGCGCAGACAAAGAAATGGATAGTCTCATTAAAGCACTAGATGGAAATTATGTTTTACCAGGACCAGGTGGAGATCCCATAAGAAATCCAGGTGTTTTACCAAGTGGTAAAAATATTCATGCACTTGATCCTCAATCAATCCCAACTACAGCAGCAGTAGCTGCAGCGAAGTCTGTTGTTGACAAATTAATTGAAAGACAAAAAGAAGAACAAGGAACATGGCCTGAAACAATAGCTTGTGTTTTATGGGGTACTGATAACATCAAAACTTACGGAGAATCACTCGCACAAATCTTATGGTTTGTTGGGGTAAAACCAAAACCAGATTCTGTTGGAAGAATTAACAAACTAGAATTAATCCCTTTAGAAGAATTAGGTAGGCCAAGAATAGATGTAGTAGTTAATTGTTCAGGAGTATTTAGAGATCTATTTATCAATCAAATGGCATTAATTGATCAGGCAGTCAAATTAGCAGCGGAAGCTGATGAACCATTGGAATCTAATTTTGTAAGGAAACATTCACTAGAACAAGCAGAAAAAGAAGGCACTTCTATTAGAGAAGCTTCAGCGAGAGTATTCTCCAATGCAAGTGGAAGTTATAGTTCAAATGTTAATTTAGCCGTAGAAAATTCAACATGGGAGGAAGAAAATGAATTACAAGAAATGTATTTATCTCGCAAAACATACGCTTTTAATGCCGATAATCCAGGCGAGATGAATCAAAAAAGAGAGGTATTTGAATCAGTAATGAAAACAGCCGATGTTACATTTCAAAACCTTGATTCTTCAGAGATTTCATTAACAGATGTAAGTCATTATTTTGATTCCGATCCAACAAAATTGATCAAGACATTAAGAGATGATGGGAAAGAACCAAGTAGCTACATAGCGGATACAACCACTTCTAATGCTCAAGTTAGAACACTTGGAGAAACTATCAGATTAGACTCAAGAACAAAACTTTTAAATCCTAAATGGTATGAAGGTATGCTCAAATCTGGCTATGAAGGAGTTAGAGAACTTTCTAACAGACTTAATTACACTCTTGGTTGGAGTGCGACAAGTGGTCAAGTAGATAATTTTGTATATGAAGAAACTAATGAAACATTCATAAATGATGAAGAGATGAGGAAAAGATTAATGGATCTTAATCCTAATAGTTTCAGAAGAATTGTTGGAACATTGCTAGAAGTTAATGGTAGGGGATATTGGGAAACTTCAGATGAGAATATAGAACAATTGAAGGAACTATACCAAGAGGTAGAAGATAAAATCGAAGGTGTTAAAGAATAATAAAATTATTATTTTCTGTAAATCCTATCAGCTACTTTCAGGATTTGATAATTTAATTTGACGTTGTGAACTCTCACAATATCAATATTAAATTGAGAACAAAGACAACTTATTGCAAGTGTTCCTATATCCCTTTCTTTTGGATTTTTCTCATTCAAAATTTCTCCTATAAATCTCTTTCTAGATGCACCTATCAAAATTGGCAAATTCCATTTTTTAAATACATATAAGTTTCTCAAGATTTCCAAATTATGAATTATATCCTTTGAAAACCCAATTCCAGGATCCACTATTATATTTCTTTCAGATATATTTTTTTCTAAAGCATTCTTTATTAAATTATCAAGAGAGCACTTAACATCACTCAATACATTCTGGTAATTAGAGAGTTGATTCATATTTTGACTATTACCACGACTATGAGTTATGACAAATGGACAGTTAAATTTTGATACAACATCCAAAATTTTTATATCTCTTCTTCCTCCCGTGACATCATTAATCCAATTAGCACCATTTAAAAGAGCTTCGTAAGCCACTTCAGAATTAAAAGTATCAATAGAAATTAAAACATTTGGAAATTCAGATTTTATTAATTTTAGATATGGGATCAATCTTTTTATTTCTATACTAGATCCAACTTCCTCAGCTCCAGGTTTCGTACTTTGAGCACCAAGATCAATAACATCAACACCATTACTCAAGAAATGATTTACTTGGTCTAAAACTTTTTCTGAAGAGTTTAATTCCCCACCATCACTAAATGAATCAGGAGTTAAATTAATAACTCCCATAATTGAAGTTTTTTGGCCCCAGTCTTTTGGCCATGGATTTTTCTTATTGATAATTTGCAATTCTCGCGAAACTATTCGGATCTAATGAAGCCCCTCCAACTAATACCCCATCTATATCACTCATTGACATAATTTCGTCAATATTATTAGGTTTTACAGATCCTCCATATTGAATAATTACATCATCAAAACCTATTAATTTACGAATTAAAGAACATATCATATTAGCGTCTTCTGCCTCACATGTTTTACCAGTGCCAATAGCCCATATTGGTTCATAGGCAACAATTAAATTAGATGGATCGGTATTTTCTAATCCCTGTTCAACCTGTCTTGTAATAACTCTATCAGCTTCTCCTCTTTCTCTTTGTTCTAATGTTTCTCCTACACAAACTATTGGAGTAAGTCCACTTGATTGAGCAAAAACTGCTCTTTTATTAATTTGTTCATCACTTTCACTAAAATATTTCCTTGGTTCACTATGGCCAACGATTGCATATGAGACACCATGTTCAAGAAGCATTTTGGGGGATATTTCTGCCGTAAATGCTCCTTGATCTTCCCAATGAATATTTTGACTAGAAATATCTAAATATTCAAAATCAGAATGATCAGAAAAGGTTGAAATAGCTGTAAAAGGTGGAGCAATAACAACCTTACGATCGTCTTTAATATTTTTTATTAAAGGAATAAACTCGTCTAAATAGGATTTAGCTTCAGCACATGTCATGTGCATTTTCCAATTACCAGCAATTACAGATTTTCTCAAAATATTATCTCCAAGAAAAACATACTAATACAAAGTGAGTTGAATAAGCTAACTATTCAAAAATTAATTCATTTTTTAGAAATATTACTTTATCTCCCTTGTTTAACTTCCTTCCTCTCCTTGTCTCAATTTCACCATTAACCTTAACAGAGCCAGATTTAATAAAAATTTTTGCTTCGCCACCAGAAGATACCAAATTTTTCCATTTTAAGAATTGATCCAATTTCATTGTTTTTTATACCCAAAGATATTGATAAAGTAGGATAAACAATTAAATATATAATATCTTGAGACTAATACCACCAGTCAGACCATATTCAAATAGGTTTATCAAGGGTTTTATATGCATGCTTATTTACGTAGCTTGTTGGCCTTTATTAGCTTATTTAGCTGGAAACTTAATCCCAGCAATTGGTTCAGGTGATCTCTCAAAAGTTTCTAACATAATAATTAAGTCTTTATTCGTATTTTTAGTTCAGAAAACTGCTCAATTTGGACAGGATGTATTCATAGCAAAACCATCTTTAGAAATTAGTGAAGTGATGAGAGGAAATTTATTTAGCAGAATTCAAAAAATAAAGATGAATTCTGTTGAAAATATTTCAGCCGGAGACATCACATATAGACTTACTGAAGATGCCGACAGGGTAAGCGAAGTTATTTATAAAACCGCTCAAGATACTATTCCATGCACCTTACAGTTATTAGCGGTAATAATCTACATGTTTTATTTAGACTGGTCACTAACAGTATCAACATTCGTTTTAGCACCATTGATTATTCTTTCAGTTAACAGTTTTGGAAGAAGAGTTTTAATAGCATCCGAAAAAAGTCAAGAATCAACAAGTAATTTAGCAGGTTTAATAGGTGAATCTATAAATGGAATGTCCACGATAAGAGCTTTTGCTGCAGAAAATTGGATTGAAAAAAGATTTTATAAAAGATTAAGTACAAATAAAAAAGCAAAATATAAAACATTAAAACTACTTGCATTTCAACATCCAGTTGTAGGATTTGTTGAAGCATTTGGAATATTAGCAATATTAGGTTTAGGAGCGGCAAGAATTAATCTAGGCCTTCTAACAAGTGAAGAATTTAGTAGTTTTTTTGCAGCAATATTAATGCTTATTGATCCAATAAGCCATGTAAGTACAAATTTTAATGACTATAAACAGGCAGAAGCCTCAATAAAAAGGCTGAAAAACATCAATCAAGAACCAGTCGAAGATGATAAAGAAAATTTAAGAAGGATATCCAATATTGAAGGGAACATCAGTTTCAAGAAAGTTAATTTTGAATACAAAAAAGATAATCAAGTACTTAAAAATATCAATTTAGAAATTAAAAGAGGGGAAGTCACAGCATTTGTTGGAGCTTCTGGAGCTGGTAAAAGTACAATGTTGGCTTTAATACTAAAGTTTATAACTCCAAATAATGGAGACATTTTTATAGATGATAAAAATCTCAAAATATTAAATACAAAAGATATTAGAAAAAACATTTCATTAGTACAACAACAGCCTTTTTTATTTTCAGGAAAAATTATTGATGTAATAAGAATGGGCAGAAATTTCACCAAAGAAGAAGTTATAGAATCAGCAAAAAAAGCAAATGCTCACGAATTCATTCAAAAACTTCCTAATGAATATCAAACAAGGATAATTGAAAGAGGTTCAAATTTCTCAGGAGGTCAGATCCAAAGGATAGCAATTGCTCGAGCAATTCTTGGGAACCCATCAATACTTCTCTTAGATGAAGCAACAAGTGCATTAGATGCAGAATCAGAATCAGAAGTTCAAGAAGGGCTCAATAGAGCAATGAGGAATAGAACTGTTATCGTAATTGCTCATAGATTAGCAACCACTCAAGGAGCTGACAAAATAGTTGTTTTCGATAAGGGTGAGATTATTGAGATAGGAAAACATATTGAATTAATAAATAAAAATGGAATTTATAAAGAATTATGTGAAAAACAATTAATTAAGAAACTATAGTTTTATTTTAATCATTAAATACTTAAGTCCATGAATGAAAAAACAAATGATTCTTCTAACCCAGTATTAACATTCGAGGGCAAGAAATATTTGATAAATGAACTTTCTAAAGACATAAAAGAATCTATAAAAGTATTACAAATAGCGGAAACGCAAATTAAAATGCATGAAGATACGTTGAAATTACTCTCAATTAGTCGAAACTTTTTAGCAAATCAACTTAAGGAAAAACTAAAAAACATACAATAAAGTTTAATAATCAAAGATCTCTTGTAGTGAAAAGGTGTCAATTTTATTAATTTGCAATGCCTTGATTGCTTTAATAGCTGCCTTCGCTCCAGGAATAGTAGTAAAAGTAGGAATATTGTATTCCAAAGCAGCACGTCTTAAATAGGCGTCATCATGAAGAGCTTGTGAACCTACTGGGGTATTAATTATTAATTGAATAAGTCCCGAACGAATTAAGTCTTCTATATTTGGTCTCCCTTCATGTACTTTTAGTACTTCTTCAACTTGAATACCTAAATCAACCAAATATGCTGCTGTTCCTCTTGTTGCATTTAATTTAAATCCTAAATCCAACAATTCCTTGGCAATTATCTCTAAATTTTTCTTATCTGAATCATTAGTAGACAAAAATGCTACTCCTTCAGAAGGAACACCATTTCCTGCAGCCAATTCTGACTTAGCATATGCAATACCAAAATCTTTAGCTAAGCCCATCACTTCTCCAGTAGATCTCATTTCAGGACCAAGGAGTGTATCAGACCCAGGAAATCTTTTGAAAGGCAAAACAGCTTCTTTTACTGCCTGATATTTTGGAGTAAATTCTTTTGTAAAATTTACATCTTTTAAAGTAAAGCCTTGCATTAACTGAGTAGCAAATTTTGCAATTGGTTTACCTATAGCTTTTGAAACAAATGGGACAGTTCTGGAAGCCCTTGGATTAGCCTCAAGAATAAATAATTTATTTTCTTTATTATTTAAATTTGTCACTGCAAATTGCAAGTTTATTAAACCAACAACATTTAGTCTTTTTGCGATTAATTTGGTCCATATTTTTACAGTTTCAATAATTGTTTTTGAAAGAGAAATAGATGGTAAACAGCAGGCTGAATCTCCAGAATGAATTCCTGCTGGTTCAACATGTTCCATTAGACCAGCAATTACAACTGAGCCTTCTGAATCACATAAAGCATCCACATCTATCTCTATAGCATTATTCAAATATTGATCAAGAAGAATTGGATGATCAGGCGATACTTTAACTGCTTCAGAGATATATCTAGACAATTCATTTTCATCTTTAACAATTTCCATTGCCCTGCCACCTAAAACATAAGAGGGTCTCACAACCAAGGGGAAACCTATATTTTTTGCTACCGTTTGAGCTTCATTTTGATTACGTGCTATGCCATTTAAAGGCTGCCTAATATTTAATTCCTGAAGTATTTTTGTAAATTCCTCTCTATCTTCTGCTAAATCTATTGAGATTGGAGAAGTCCCTAGAATTTTTGATCCGGTTTTCAAACCATCGGTGGATTTAAGCCAATCAAATAAGGGTAACGATAATTTCAAAGGGGTTTGACCTCCAAATTGAACAATCAAACCATAAGGATTTTCAGCTTCTACTATATTGAGTACATCCTCCAAAGTTACAGGTTCAAAATATAAAATATCACTTGTATCGTAATCTGTTGATACAGTTTCAGGGTTACTATTAACCATTATTGTTTGATAACCATCTATAGAGGCCTGATATGAGGCATGACAACAACAATAGTCAAATTCTATTCCCTGACCAATTCTATTTGGACCTCCTCCTAGAATCATAATTTTTTTTGATTTATTATTTTTAGAAATTTCGTTATCAAAATTTTCAGAATTTAAATTAATAAAAGGCTCTTCGTAAGTTGAATAATGATAAGGAGTTGTGGATGAGAATTCTGCTGAACAAGTATCAACATTTTTATAAATTGGTATTATATTGAGTTCTTTTCTATATTTTCTTACATCAAAAAAATCGGAGTTAGTTAATTTGGCTATTTGTAGATCTGAAAATCCCAACTTTTTTGCTTGTAACATCAAATCTCTATCTAAATCATAAAGTTTTTTTTCTTTCAAAAAATTTTGTTCAAAATCAAAAACATTACGTAGTTTTTCGATAAACCATAAATCTATATTGGTAACTTTTTGAATAAAGGAATTGGTTTTTCCAATCTGCATAGCTTGTTTAACTATGAGAATTCTTTCGGACGTAGGAGTTCTTAGATTATTCTGTAAATCATTATCACTTTTAAATTCATCTAGTGAATCACATTCCCATCCAGAAATACCTACTTCTAGTGACCTCAATGCCTTCTGAAAAGATTCTTCAAAAGATCTACCAATGGCCATTGACTCTCCTACTGATTTCATAGCAGTGCTTAAAGTGTTTGACGAACCTTTAAACTTTTCAAAAGCAAACCTAGGGATTTTGGTAACTACATAATCAATTGATGGTTCGAAACATGCCGGTGTTTTTTTTGTGATATCGTTAATAATCTCATTAAGTGTATAGCCAACAGATAATAAGGCTGCAATCTTGGCTATAGGAAATCCGGTTGCTTTACTTGCCAAAGCAGAAGATCTACTCACACGAGGATTCATTTCTATAACTATTACTTCTCCATTAGTTGGATTTATTGCAAATTGAATGTTACTCCCTCCAGTTTCAACTCCTACCTCTCTAATAATTTTTAATGATAAGTCCCTCAATCTCTGATATTCCTTGTCTGTTAATGTCTGTGCTGGAGCTACAGTTATCGAATCTCCAGTATGTATGCCCATTGGATCTAAATTCTCAATACTGCAAACTATTACTACGTTATCTGCAGTATCTCTCATAACCTCTAATTCAAACTCTTTCCATCCAATAAGGGATTTCTCAATTAATATCTGATTACTGGGACTCTCCTCTAAACCTGTTTTACACAATTCGACAAATTCCTCAAGATTATATGCAATTCCCCCTCCTTCACCCCCTAAAGTAAATGCTGGCCTTATTATTAGTGGATAGGAATTAATTTCTTTTGCTACATCACCAGCCTCAGTAAGATTAGATGCTATGCCAGATGGACATACGTTTACATTTATTTTTTCCATTGATTCTTTAAACAATTTTCTATCTTCAGCTTTATTGATAGCTTTTAAATCAGCACCAATTAATTCAACATTATTTTTTTTTAAAAAATCTGACTCTGATAATTTAACCGCAAGATTTAAAGCGGTTTGACCTCCCATAGTTGGAAGAATTGCATCAGGTTTTTCTCTAAGGATGATCTGAGAAACTATTTCATGAGTCAAAGGTTCAATATATGTTTTGCTTGCGATCTCTGGATCAGTCATTATTGATGCTGGATTTGAATTTATCAATATAATTTCATAACCAGCTTTTCGTAATACTTTGCAAGCTTGAGTGCCAGAGTAATCGAATTCGCATGCTTGACCTATAACAATCGGACCTGAACCTAGAATAAGAATTTTTTTAAGATCACCTCTTTGAGGCATAATTTAAACCTTTATTTATTTCATGCTACTTATAAATTGTCAGATGTTAATCAAGTTACTTGAAAAGCAACATTTGTTTCTATAGTATTGAAAGAAATTAATTTTTTATGAGCGAACTTCAGCGACTTAAAAGTTTGTTGCCTCCAGAGAATGAAAGTTGGGTTTTTATTGAAGCTGCAGCAGCCATAGATCCACCTTTAATAACACTTGAGGAAATAGGTCGTGATGAAGTTGAAATCCAAATAGATTTAGATGAATGGGATAACTTTGCAATTGACCATAGAAACTTATTATTTTGGCACGAAGTTGGGAAGATACAAAACGATACAATACCCAGGGACGGCTGGGAAATGGCAGCTCTTGCAATAGGCCTTGGAGGTGCTATAGGGGAATTTTGGGTTCAAGATGGATTACTTTTATTACTAGCTCTAGGATTGTCAAGTTTTGCAGGATATAGATTATATTTAAAGAACAATTCTGAGAAAAAGCTCCAAGATGCTATTTTTGCAGATGAAAGAGCAATAGATTTAGCTTGTAGATTTGGATACAGTGTACCTAATGCTTATAAAAGTCTCGGAGGAGCATTAAAGGAGTTAATTGAGAAAACCAGAAAAAAGAAAAAAAGAAGTTTTTTTGAGGATAGATTAGATGCTTTAAGAAAAAGTGCTGAAAAAGCAAGGTCAGAATTGTCTCAGCAACAAGGTTCAGAAAAATCTGTCTCAAGTGAAAATGTATATGGACAATAAAAAATTGGTTTTAATGGCAGCTAAAGCTTGTGATGAAAAAAAGGCTAAAGATATAAAACTTATAAAAATTGACAAAGTATCATTTATTAGTGAATGGATATTAATAGCAGAAGGTTTATCTGATGTGCAAGTAAGATCTATAACTTCCTCCGTAGAGGGAGAGTTGAGAGATAAGGCTAAAATCGAACCATTAAGAAAGGAAGGGATTAACGAGGCAAAATGGGCTCTACTAGATTATGGTGATTTGATTGTAAATATTTTTCAACCAGAAATAAGAAGATACTATGATCTTGAATCATTCTGGAGCAATGGAGATAATCTTGCATTTCCATAATTTTTATGAATGAATCAAAATGTCCTGTTCCTAGAGAACAACAACCTACAAATGAATACATTGAATTATCAAAATCTATCATTTTTTCTTGGCCAAAAACAAAAAAATCACTAGTTCTTGTATTGGTTAAATTCTGGTTAGGTGCATTTTTTTTATTTCTTGTTATTTCTTCTGGAAGTATATACTTTAAAACATCCATTTTTAAATATATTCTCTTAAGTTTCTTTACTAGCTTATCTATACCTCTTTTAATCACAATAAGACTATATCTTGGTTGGAATCATGTATTTAAAAGATTGACTTCTGAAAGAGTTGAATACGAAGAATCTGGTTGGTATGACGGTCAAGTATGGATTAAGCCCTTAATTTTAAAAGAAAAAGAATCCCTTATTGCCTCAATTGAGGTAAAACCTATTTTAAAAAATTTAATTCAAATTTTTTCTATCATGGCAGTCTTAGCATTATCAGGAATTTTGCTTTTTCAATACAACAATTTCTAAATGAGTTCAAACTTTAAAAATCTCTACACATCGAATAATCCCCCTCTACAAGCAATCTTAATAAGAGGTTCAAACATTGAGTCAATTCATAAAATACATGCAGTTATTACTGACAAAAAAGGGAGAGTTTTAATGTGCGCAGGAAACCCAGAATATAAAACATTTATAAGGTCAGCATTAAAACCATTTCAGGCAATACCTTTTGTTAGCAGTGGAGCTTCATCAAAAATCAATAATGATTTGAAATCAATTGCAATAGCATGTGGATCACATAGTGGATCGAAGATTCATTCAAGAGAAGCCTTTAAAATTTTATGGGAATACGACATCGACATTGATAATCTCAAATGTCCAAAATCACGAACAAGTCCCTTAGAACATAATTGTTCAGGAAAACATGCTGCTTTTCTAGCTACGTGCAAAAAAATGAATTGGCCATTAGATAGTTACTTAAAAGGAGATCATCCACTTCAAATTGAAATATTCAGAATTATTTCTGAATTACTTGAAATCCCAATATCTGAAATAAACGCAGAACGTGATGATTGTGGAGCCCCAACTCTTTATTTAAAACTAATAGAAATGTCCAAGTTGTATTCTCTTCTTAGCAGTTCCGAAAATGCTGAATTAGAACAAATCAGTAGAGCTATGACAACTAACCCAATTATGATTAGTGACAACAATAAATTTGATACAGAAATAATAAAGGCTTCTCATGGACAAGTTATAGGCAAAGGTGGCGCCGAAGGAATACAGTGCTTATGTAAGGTAAATGAAGGGATAGGACTAGCCTTAAAAGTAGAAGATGGTTCAAAAAGAGCCAAGCATGCTGTAGGTCTTCACTTACTAAAACAGTTAGAGTGGATATCTGACTTAAGAATTCAAGACATTGAAGAAAAGGTGTTTAATTTTTCTGAAGGGGTGAGAATTGAAGTTAAAGGTCAATTAAAATTCCAAGAATGCTAAATAAATAGAAAAAATTACCCTTTCAGATGTATGCTATGTATATGACGCGGGGTAGAGCAGTCTGGTAGCTCGTCGGGCTCATAACCCGAAGGTCGGAAGTTCAAATCTCCCCCCCGCCACCAAATACAAGCAGCTATAAAGCTGCTTTTTTAGTGTTTGCAATTAGTTGTAGCAATCAAAAAAAATATTTATAAACTAAAGGAATTTATATCGTATTAATAGTAGCTTATTAGTACCTACTAGAGATCCTTTTGCATGGAGAATTTAAAATCAAATCTCACTACTAAACCAATAATGATAAACAATATTCCAATGTAAGAGTTAAAAGAAAGCTCCAAAATTTAATTAATATCTCAATAAATATTAGCTCAAAATCAATTTTATTAAATAGTCTAATTATAAGAATTTAAATAAATCTGAATGTTGACCATTTTTATGTTGAGTAAGTAATTTTCTAAAGTATAATAAGATCTATCTAATTTGAAAGTTATTATATGCAGGATTTGCTGCAGCGTGATTTGGGTTCAAGCTTGTTATCAATAGCTGTTATCTTAGGATGGTTAGGATTGTTTTTTGTCTTCTTGAGATTATTAACAATTTCAATAAAAAGAATCCTTGAAGCTATTTTCAAAAAATCATAAGTATTTAGATAAATCAACAATTTTGAATTAACCGCATAAATCGCATTCCACTAGGTATAATAACCTAAAAAATGTCAATTTTAGACAAGACAAAGATAGGGAATTCTGTTCAAATAAACTTAGAACTATCAAAGGATAGGCTTTCTAAAGAAACTGTTGATGCCATAAATATTTCTTCGGTGGCTAAGATAAGTGATTTCAGAATAACTGACGGGAAAGGTATTGGAGTTATATTGCTATTATCTAATGGAAAAGAGCAATGGTTTTTTGAAGATGAAATTGACCTCCTAGACGAAAATGGTAATGTAATTAAAAAAAATAAAGATGCAAAAGAGAATAGTAATTTTATTTTTAATTATTTAAGAAGATTAAATTATGAAAATAAAGATAAAGTAAGCGAATTACTTAATCCAATTAACTTTTTCATCTGGCTGGTTGTATCATTTAAAGATATTTTTTAAAAAAATAAAAAAACTCTATAGTATTAAAGAAGTTTTATAAATAACTAAAATAAAAATTAGAAATTTAAATGGTACAAAACATAATTGATGTAAGAAATTTATCTAAGTCATTTGATATCTCCTCCAAAGAACCTGGCTTAAAAGGAACAATTAAACATTTTTTTAAAAGACAAACAAAAAGTTTAAAAGTTATAAAAGATATAAGTTTTGAAATCAAAGATGGAGAAATAGTAGGTTTTCTTGGTGCTAATGGAGCTGGGAAAACTACAATTTTAAAAATGCTTTGTGGCTTAATTTATCCAAGTGATGGATCAATATTAGTTTCAGGCTACTCGCCCTTCAGAAGAAAAGAAAAATTCCTCAAGCAAATTACTTTAATAATGGGCCAAAAACAGCAACTTATTTGGGATCTTCCACCAATTGAATCATTTTATTTGAACGCATCAATATATGATGTAGATAAATTCGAAGCAAAAAGAAGAATTAAAAAACTTTCAGAAATGCTTGAAATTGATGATGAGCTATTCATACCTGTCAGAAAACTTTCACTAGGTCAGCGTATGAAGTCAGAATTACTAGCGGCATTGATACATGAACCAAACATTCTATTTTTAGATGAGCCAACACTTGGCTTAGATATTAATGCACAAAGAAATTTAAGAAAATTCCTTAAAAAATATAATAAGGAAACTAATGCAACAATATGCCTAACTAGTCATTACATGAAAGATATTACATCGCTATGCAAGAGAGTTATATGTGTTCAAGAAGGGTCGATATCATATGATGGAGAACTTGACCTATTATTAAAAAAACTATCTCCTGTTAAAGAAATATTGATAGTTTGTCGCTCAGAAGAGGATGCAATTAAATTAGAAAATTCCGGTTTTACTGTTAAAAATAAAATAAAGAATGAAATAACTATAAAGATTGAAAACAACTCAATTACCTCTTCACTAAAAACTATCTTAAATAGTTTTGATATTGAAGACCTTTTTATAAATGAACCACCTATAGATGAAATTATTGGAAGGATATTAATTAAAAAAGATTATGATATCTAATTTAATTAACAGTAAATTATTCACCTTATTAAAGGTCCAATATTCAAACATGTTGGAATATAGGGTAGAAATTGCCTTATGGGCAATTTCAGGGATTATTCCTTTTTTCATGTTAAACATTTGGACAAATAATAATCTAAATGAATCAATAAACATTAGTGACGTTATGCTTTCTAGGTATTTCTTATGTGCTTTTTTTGTAAGACAGTTTTCTGTAGTTTGGGTTGTATTTAGTTTTGAAGAGGATTCTCTTATGGGGAAAGTATCTCCTTATTTAATTCAACCTTTAAATCCATTTTTCAGATATTTTGCACAACATCTAGCTGAACAAATAACAAGATTTCCCTTCGCACTAATAATCGCATTTTTCTTTTTTATTTTCAATCCAGAAAGTATATGGATTCCAAATTTAGGTATTTTATTCTTATCGATAGTATCTACTTTCTTATCCTTCTTAATTCAATTTTTAATTCAGTCAATAGTTGCATGTCTATGCTTCTGGACAGAGAGAGCATCATCGATAGAAAGATTGTTATTTATTCCAACTTTATTTCTCTCAGGTCTTTTAGCTCCAGTAGTTTCATTTCCCACATATATTAAATCTTGGATTTATTTAACTCCTTTTCCATATCTAATTGATTTCCCCGCGAACTTACTATCAGGTAATGAAACAAATATTAGTGGAGGCTTAACTATGCAAATTCTATGGATTTTTTTACTTTTCCCATTATTTAAAAAAATCTGGTCTGAGGGTACGAAAAAATATACAGCTATGGGGTCATGAATTTAGAAAAATATCTAAAAGTTTATAAACAATTTTTACATACTTCTTTGGCTTCTGAATTGGAATATAAAACAAATATATTAGTTGATTTAATTACAGCAATATTAAGTTTAATAGGGAGTATTTTTTTATTATCAATATTCTTTCAAAACAATGGAAGTATTGGAGGTTGGGAATTTGAACAGGCTTTAATAATTCAAGGTATTTATACAATTTTGAATGGGATAACAAATACATGGTTCAATCCTAACCTTACGGAAATAGTTAAACACATAAGAGAAGGAACCTTAGATTTCGTACTTTTAAAACCTATTGATAGTCAATTTTTTATCTCACTAAAAAAAATAAACCCATCTGGTTTTTTAGAAATAATCCTTGGAATTTGCTTATTGCTATTCTGCATCAGAATAAATGAAATAAATTTAAATATAAGTTTTCTGACTTTAACTTTAATTACGATAACCTGCTCAATTTCTATTTTATATAGCTTATGGTTTTTTATTTCTACAACTACTATTTGGTTTGTTAAGACATGGAATGCGACAGAAGTACTAAGATCATTTCTTTATATTGGAAGATTTCCTTTGAATTCATTTTCATTTTCTTTAAGAATTTTTTTTAGTGTTTTCATTCCTATTGCATTTATAACTACAATTCCTTCTGAAGTTTTTCTAGGACTTTCTCAATTATGGAAAATATTCCTTGAAGTTATTGTTGCTACTGTATTTCTTATAACATCAAGAAATTTCTGGTTATTTGCATTAAAATTCTATTCATCAGCATCTAGCTAAGATTTATTTAATTACCTCCCTGCAAAATTCCCAAATTTGTTGTTTACTTTTCAGATTAGAAAGCCTAGATAGTTTCTTAAAATGAGGTTTAGATTTTTCAACAGATAAAATCCTGCAATTGTATTCGATTTGATGATTTCTAGATATTATTCTTAATTTATGTGCAACATCAGAAAGGATAATTATTAAAGTGAGAGAAAAAACTATAAAGAAAAATTGTAAAATTGATTTTGAATAATTTTCATTTTCAGTTTTCAATTCAAGCTTCATTACTTAACAATATGCTGAGGGCACTTAATTGCGGCAATGGCAACAGCCGCAACTTTAAAATTTTCTGACTTCTCAATAACCTTTTTAACCTCTAATGGTCCAAATTTATTACTTGCATCACTGTAGGAAAGAAGTAAAGATTTATAGTTATCATGACCTAGATTTCTATACTCACAGAAATTATCTCCAACATAGTTCAAAAGCGTAAGTAAAGTTAATTCAATCATTAAAACTATTTACTAGAAAAGTCCTTACGAATGATACTGTGCAGGACATTTTTAACAAGTAAAATTACCAAAAACACTTGAAATCAAAAAATAAGTTTTTACAGAAAATTTTAAAATTACAGAAATATTTCAGAATTTTTAAATTTCATATAAGAAAATCATTAAAGCACTATCTGTAGTGTAAATAAAAGACCCCGATTGCGCTACAGATAGGGGGTTGCATTTTTTAAGAAATTGGTTTAAAAATAAGGTTCCCCATCACCCGGCCCCACATATGTGAGGCCTTTTTTTATAGTTTTTAAATAAATCTAAAACCATTATTAAATAAAACGAGTAATTCATTAACCCCTTTGATAACGAATAAAGATAATAAATAATTTTTTTTAATTTATAATTCTGCTTTATAATTTTTTACCAAAAGGTATTACTATCCTCAAATAATTTTATAAAAAGCTTTTTGTGGATTTAATCAATAAGCTAATACCAACCATAATACAAACTGTTATAAAAGTTTTCTTAATAAGTATATTCCCGTTTAATTTTGACAGGTGCGCTCCGAAAAATCCTCCTGTAAAGGAACCAATTATTAAAACTATCAATAAATTTAATGGAACCGATCCTATTCTTGCCAAAAATACTGCGCCGACAAAATTCCAAAAAATCCCAACAGTAAAAAATGTCATACTTATGGCCCGAAGAAAATCCATTTCAAAAGTTTTTATTAATAGTATTGTTACAAGCAATCCAGTTCCTGATGAAATAGAACCATTTAATATACCTATAAGAAAAATAAAAATTAAAAATTTTAATTTATGAACAAAATTAAGCTCTTTATTACCAGATGATAAACCTAAATCAGGTTTAAGGAATGAGTAAAAAGCTAATAATATGGATATTATTCCTAAAATTAAGTACAAATACTTTACTGATATATATTCAACTACAGAAGTCCCTAAAATTACTCCTGGTAATCCAAAAATTAAAAGTTGCCAAGCAACACCTATATCATTACCTAAAGATTTGTAATTTCTTATGGAACCCCCTATTCCTAGTGCTACTGTTGCTAATTTATGACTAGCAAGAGCCTGATAATAAGGAACTCCAGATAAAATCAATGCAGGCAATTGTAATAATCCTGCTCCTCCTCCAGAAATCGCTGAGAACGTATTAGAAAAAAAAGATATCAAAAAGATATAAATACTTTTAAATAAAGAATGATCAAAATCTCCTAATAATATTGTTAATAAATAAAGCATTAACTATAAATTTCCCGTTGTATCAATAAGTGAAAATTATTCTTTTCATAAGAAACATTTGCTTTAAGAAGTCTCATCTTATCTTTTTCAATCATACTTAAAAAAAAACTGTTATTATCTGAAAAAATAATCAAGAATTTTATGCATAGACAAGATGCAATTTACCTTGATCAGTTTTGTCCCAAGATAAATAATAAAAATTGGAGAGATTCACTTAATAAACTTACTAATTATAAGTGTATTTATTGCGGTAAACCCTCAGAATCACTCGATCACCTTCACCCAATGTCAAAAGGTGGGATTAGCACTTCAAGTAATTGCGTACCATGTTGTTTGTCATGTAATGGGAAGAAATCAGATTCAGAAGTTATTAGTTGGTACAGAAAACAAAATTTTTATGATCCTCGAAGAGCTATGGCGATACGAGCATGGTTTAATGATGATTTAAAACTAGCGTCAGTTCTTTTAAACTACCTAAATTAGATAATGAATGATAAATTGATTGAGATTCGAAAAAATATTTTTTATGTCCTTGAATAGGATACTTTATTTTAGTAAGCTACGTTTTTATTAAATTATTCTTATTTTTTCAGAATTTATATTATCGCTTAAAATCGAGATATTAGAGTAATCATCTTTCCACATTATTGGTGAGTCGATAACCTTTCTCTCTGGAGACTTTACTGAAAAAATCAATCCAAATACAAAAAGAATAGTAATCAAAATTATAGTCAATACTAATTTGTCTGAAATATTATTCATTAACCTAATCTATCTTGAAAAATTTTTGTCAGGAGTAGTTTTTTCGTAAATTTCTAGAAAATATGATTTAAAATAATTAACTCCCTCCTTTCCAATCAATCCAAACGACCATCCACAATCATTTACTACTTGCAATGAAATTTGATTTGCCAAGTCACTTTTCTCAATCCATTTTTTCTGAGGATTGTAAGAGAAAGATATAATATTTTCAGTTTTTACAATAGCTGATTTCATTGCTTCATCTTTAGATAGGCCATTTTGGATGGCATTACAATATTTCTTAGAGAAATTATTAGAGATCCTATTTTGTAGCAAACTAACACTAGGATCGGACGTATCAAAAACTAAACCTATTGCAGGTTTTAATTGAAAAACTATAAATAAAAGTAAGACAAAAAATAATTTTAACAACAGCTATTTATCAATAGTTTATAAGTAATATAATAGTATTTTAAAATTATCTTTTCAATTAAATCTGATAATTATTAAAAGCAAATTAAATTTCAATTTATTAATAATTAAAAGTATTGCGATAAGTTCAGTAATAATAGTCAGAGGTTTATTTGACTAAAATATGTACGAATCATTGATGACATTGCTATTTTTTCCTGATTGGACAAATGGATTACCTTCAGATTTCTTAATACTTCACTTTTTTGTAGGAGCTGTCATTTTCCCATTCAACATGATTCATGCTAAAGCAAGAAAAATTGACAGTCAAAACCCAGAGGAAGCAGCTAATGGGTATAAAAATTCAGGCAATGCGACATTTTTTGGATACGAGGAAATTAATTAGATTTCCATAAAATTTATTTAAGGAATTAGTTTATTGATGATAATTTCCCTAAATACAGCTTTAGATCTTAAAATATTAAGTCCAAGTGCGCCTATAGGAATATTCATAATTTTTGTAGGATTAATATTTACTGGTATGATTTTCTATATTATTTATGCTGTAAGTACTAATAAAGAATCCTTAGAAGACAAAAAAATAAGAACTAAAAAAGAGTACTTGCAAAAGGAGAAAATAGGAAAATTATTTCCTAAGAAAAAATAAATTTAATTGCTTTATTACTATAAAGGTATTTATTTATATTATTAATTATTAAATCAGTTGGATCTAAAAACATTAGTTTCAACTCTCTGAAATCAAACATCTTCTTAAAATCTAACTATAACAACAAAATTTTTTTAATGAGGACTTCATATTGTTAATTGCACAGCTAAATTATTTTCATATCGAGCAAAAAGTGTTAAAAATGGAAAAATAATTTGAAAACTTGGAGAATTCATCTCAATATCTATTTCTTGCTAGTGGAGTAAATAATGGTGAAGGGTTTTGGATCGTAGGAATTAAAAATTGCGATGAAAATATCCTTGATGATGAAAATCTTTTAGATTGCCATAGAAAAGAATTAATAGGTAATGAATCAGCAAAAGATATTCTTTTAGCAATTAATTTAAACGTAAATAATTTATTAAGTGAACTAAGAAACAAAAATCATTTAATTGCAAGACCTTCAATTGGGATTCCATTTGATATACCTTTAGAAATCTTGGAAAATATTTTTGATTTTTGGTTAGATATTTATAAAAATCATGAAGCTTGGGAAGCTTGTTTAGGACTTCTTAAAGTTAGAAAAAGGATTCCCCTAACAAACCTAATTGAAAGCGAAAGTTTAAAGGGAAACTCTAAAAAATGGGCTATAAAAATTGAAACTTTACATACTTATCTTCCTTCTTCACTTAAAAATGAAAAATTAAATGACCCCATGTGGGAATAATTTTATCTTTAAATATTAAAAATATTTACTTCGTTGGATATTTAAGTAAAAATAAAATAACTAATAATATAAAAATGAATAAACCATATTCTTTTAGTATCGATCAAATGAATGGGATAGTTGAGGATACATACGCCAATATTATAAATGAATGTGAAAATTTAAAAAAAAATACTAATTGTCCAAATGAGCAAGTATTAGCACTTTTAAGTGTAATTGCTTCAAATTACCCTACAACAACAGCAAAAAACGAAAATTAAAATGATAAGTTATTTTACTTGGAGCGAATTTGATAAGAGCGTAGAAGAAATAGCTGATAAATGTAGGTTTAAGGAGTTTTCTGGAATATATGGAGTTCCTCGGGGTGGTTTATGTCTTGCTGTAGCACTAAGCCATAAATTAAAAATTGAATTAATTTCAAAACCAATAAAAAATTCACTAATAGTAGATGATGTTTATGAAACTGGTCTTACATTAACGACCTTCAAAGATATTGAAGGAGCAGTGTTTTTTGTCTTATTTAGTAAGATTAAACCTACATGGTGGAATGCAGTATTTATATCAAAAAAAAGCGAATGGATAGTTTTCCCTTGGGAAAATACTTTAAATTCATCAAGTGACCGCGAAAAGTACATCAAAAAAAGAGGTTTAAGTTGAGAAAGAAATTATATTTGGCAAATCCATATGGATTTTCAAAACAAACTAAATCTCTCTTACATGAATTTATTGAAATCTTCAATGATTTAAATGTAGAAGTATTTGAACCTTTTGAGAGAGCAAAACGATTAATACAAAAAGAAAGTGAATGGGCATATGAAGTTGCAAGAAGTAATTTCCATGATTTAAAAAAATGTGATTGTATTTTTGCGATTGTAAATGGAAATCCCCCAGATGAAGGCGTAATGATTGAATTGGGTATCGCAATTGCTTTAAAAAAGGAAATCTTTTTATTTAGAGATGATTTTAGAAATTGTTCCGATAGCGATCAATACCCATTAAATCTAATGTTATTTCTTGGACTGCCTAAAGATGGTTGGGAAAAATATTATTTTGAATCATTACAAGATATAAAAAGTAATAAAAAAAGATTTGTTGAGTGGTCAAAAAAATAATCTATATAAACCATCAATTCTTGAGTTAAAGTTTGAATTTTAAATTTATCTATTGAGGTGCTAGAATAATATTTATTTATAAAATTTTGACACAGGTAACAGTTGGTGAGAACGAGGGAATTGAGTCAGCCCTTAGAAGATTTAAAAGACAAGTATCTAAATCTGGAATCTTTGCAGATTTAAAAAGACTTAGGCATCACGAAACTCCTATTGAAAAATACAAAAGAAAGTTACAACAGAGAAGAAAAGCAAGGAGAAGATAATCTCCTATACCTCATAAAGTTTTTATAAATTTTTATTATTATTAATTTTTATAGATTTATAGAGGTCTAAAAAAAATATAACTATTTAAGCTTTTTAAGTTTCTTAACAAGATTTATTCCAACTCCTGACACAGCAAGAAGATCTTTTTCATCAGCAGAGATAACTGCCTTTGTTGTTTTAAAACCAGCCTCATACAAAGCTTTTGCGCTTTTTGCTCCAACACCTGGAAGTGTAGTCAAAGTTTCAATATTTTTCTTAGAATTTACCGCTTTGGTTTTTGTTTTTGTTTTTGTTTTTGTTTTTGCAGACTTTGCTACCTTTTTTTCTTTCTTTAAAGGAGTTTCAGGAATTACTGCACTTTTAAATAAAATTGATTTTAGTTTGCTGAGAAATTTAGAAATCATTGCAATATATAAGTAATAAAATTAGCTATTCAATTTAATATTATCAAATTCTAGAGGAATTAATAACTAGAAAATAACTAATTGAATAGAAATAATTTATTTACAATTATATAAAGACACACATTTAATATTTATGCAAGCTTACGAGCCATTGCAAGGAATTATAAATTACTTTAAAAACTAAAAAAAAGAAAAAATGTATATTCAAAATTTAAAGGTATTTATTAATAGTAAAGTTAAAATCATATTAAAGAACAGATCATAAAAATGAAGGTTATTTTTATAAGTGGACCTTCCGGAAGCGGGAAAACAACTTTATCAAATCAAATAATTAAAAAAAATAAAAATGGTATTGTGTTAAGTACCGACAATTACTATAAGACAGGATTAATAATTAAATTACTATCAAAATTTGTAGAAGGTTTTTTTGATAGAAGTATTAGTTTTAATAAAAAACTATTCAAAAAAGATTTTGATTTTATTTATAAGAATGGAATTTCAATCTGTGATCGCTATTATAATTTCGAAAAGAAAACAATTCAAAATATCATAAACGAAACAAATAATATTAGTTTTTTAATTGTTGAGGGTATATTTGCTAAAGAATTCTCAAACACTTTTAAAAAGAATTATATTTTTTTAGAAATAAAAACTAAAAAAAATGAGTGCATGAAGAGAGTTGTCCAAAGAGATATAAAAGAAAGGGGCAAAGATAAAAAACAAGCTGAGAATGATTTCTTAAAATCATGGAGCATTTATCACGAAAAATTCAAAACTAATAGAATAAAAAATAATACTAATAAATTCATTATTGAAAAAAACACTGATATAGATCACATTCTGAAAAAATTATTTAATTAAGTCTTTAATTTTTTTCTCTAATATTAAAGCGCTTAAAATTGAGCCTTCAATTCTGCCAAATCCATCTCCTTCAAACCAGTCACCGCAAAATCCAATTCTATATTTTCTACTAAATTGTAAAGATAATGGTACTGCAAGGCCAGAAGGCTGTGAAGCTCTCCATTTCATAATAGATATTTTTTCATCAAAAGTTAATTTATTTACTAAAGGATTATCTTGAAACAGTTTATTGAAATTTGTAATTATTTTTTGTTTAAAAACTTCTTCATCTTTTGCACTTATATAAGAATTAATTAACTCTGCGTTTTTTGAATGTACTACAATTCCCAATTTATTATTATCTTGAAGCTGAAAAATAATTCTTTCAAATCTATATTTTTTTTCTAAATAATTTTTTAAATAAAAATACCTTTGTTTTTTAGAATAATAATCTTTAAAACTATAATTTTCATTTGTATAAATTAAAAAAGTTAACCTGGGAATAAATGTTTGTTCTTCTAAGAAATTTAATAGTAAATCTATTTTTTTATCATTATTAAGAGGAATAGCTTTTCTTAATGGAATTTGATTTACGTTTAATATTTTTAAAGACCTCTTATGTAACAACAAATTAGTTGAACAAATTAGATATTTAGACTTGAATTTGTCGCCATTTTTTGATGTTAGTAACCATTCTTTATCATTAAACTTCATATCTACTATTAAAGTTTCAAAGAAAAAATTAATTTTTCCTCTTAAATTATTTGACTCAATTATCTTTTTCGATAATTCACTCATGGAATCTAAAGATAGATAATCAACTCCGCAAGAAAATTCAGATTTTTTTATGGTTTCTAAATTAGAATCTTCATTTAGAAAAAATATGTCTGAGTCGTCAATTTTTATATATTTATTTTCCAATAATTCATCAATATATCTTTTTAATAGAAGATTATTTTTACTGTTAGATATATTAAAATTTGGAGAACCATGGTTTAGTTTCCATCCTTTATATTTTTTGCTTATTCTTGTACTTGATCTCCCTCCAAGTCCTCTACCAATTTCAATTAATCCAACTTTTTGATTAATATTATTTTTCAGATACTTCGAAGCGAAAACACACGCAGATATACCTCCACCTATTATTAATAAGTCATATGTAACATCACTTTTCATAGGTTTAATATTGCCATAAATTATCTTTCATCTTCTAAAAAACTATAAACAGAATCAAGTTTCTCCAATGATGAAAAATCAGATTCAATTACAGGAGTAATATTATTATTTTTATAAAAACTAACTAAATCACTTGTAAAATCAAAAAAATTTTCTAAGTCAAATAAATACTTTCCTGAAATGTATACCTCTTTCCAAGGACGAAATTTAAACCGCGCTATAAATTGTTTAGAAGGAATAAATAAACTTCCAAAAAGATTTAATTTTTCATCTTTTACTATTTTCTTGAGATAAGTCAACTCATTCTGAAGAACTTTAATATCTGTGCCATATTGAAACCAAATTGAATTTATTAATCCAGTCGAAATTTTTCTTTCGAACCGTTCTCTTTCTGAAGAAATATTATAATATTTTTTCAAGTATGGATTGTAAACTATACCTATTTTAACTTTTAAATTTTTTTCTTTTTTTAAATAACCCAATACATCAACTGAGTCAAAGTTTTTTTTCTTATTTGATCCCGACACAAGTAAAATTTCATAATTTCTATTAATGTGAGAATTTTTAACAAACTCTAAAAAATACTGATATGAATCGGCTTTATTTTTTGAATATTGATGATAAAGACTATAGTGATAGGTCACATTAAATTCATTAAAGTTTTTAGATATATAATTAATAGTTGAATTAAATAATTCTTTCTTAATAAGTCCTTTACATGGAATATTGATATTTTTTATATTATTTAATTTGCAGAAATTAAGTTTATTTTCTAACTGAGATATATTTTTAAAAGACAATTCAAATCTTGTATTTTTGTTCATTACTTAGTATTCAAATTTCGTCCTGTAACATATTAACGAAAACACGCATCTGCTACGATTCTTATTTTGGAAGTCTTCTTTTTATTTTTAGCCTTTAGAAAATAATTAGGGGAAATCTCTAATGCGGCTTTTAAAGAAATTTTATCTTGTGCAGATTTTGCAATAATTTGATTAAAACATTTCCAATTTTCTGGTATTAATAAACCGGGCCATGATAAATAAAGGCCTAAAAAAATCCCAAAGAATAAAAACAAAAAAAACTTCATAACAAATAAAATTTTTCATATTACTAATTAAAATAAATAAATAGTGAAGGTTCAACTGTATAAGAAAATAATAAACAAATTTTTCCTTTCTTCTTTTGGATAATATTTTATCTATAAAAGATTTTCATGAACTCGAGAGGTTAGAATACCAAAAAGTATTATTTTAGAATATGGCTAGCCAAGATTATCTTATTGCAATAGCTTTAATAGAGCAAAACCTTATTAGAGCAATGCCTCTTGGAGGTAAAGAAATTAAAGATAATTTAGAGGAATCAGAAAATTTTAAGAAACTTGGAGAAGAGGTGATTTTAAATCTTTTATTGAGAGTTTTTCAAAGAAGTGATGAAGGTGCTCTAAAAAGGGCTTCTGAAGAAAAAGGTTTACTCCTAGTTCATATGCATCCTAAAAGAATGCAAAAAGAGCTTCCATTCATTAAATCTGAATGGATAAGAGATGGTGATACACAACAATTTTTAAAATACCTTGGCAATCTCTCCAAAGAAGTATGGACTGCATCATTTGTAAAGTACAAAGGGATTGAATTTACTTCAATCTCAAAAAATGAAGAGATCTAAAACATATTAAAAATATTTTCTTTTCAAAGAATTTCTTTCTTTACAATATTATTTTCCCTTGTGACTCTAAAACAATTTCTACCATTACCAAAATCAATTGAGGAATAGTCAAAATCATTTTTAATATGCAAGGCACAATTGCCCTCAATACATATACAAGATTCAATAATTTCTCTCTGAATAACATCATTAACGTAAGGTTCCCTTTCTTTCTCTTCATCGAAATGCGGGCAGGCAATACCTTCAACTATGCCTAAGCAATCAATTATGGCTAATTCCTTAGCATAAGAATCAGTTATACCTTTATCAAACCAACAAATTGCACCAGCACTTACACCACTCATTACAATTCCTTTTTCATAAGCATTTCGCAAAATTTTATGTAAATTCCATTCTTTCCAAACAGCTAACATACTTTTTGTATTTCCTCCGCCAACATAAATGATGTCTTGAGTGAAAACTTTCTTTTCTAAGTTTTCTGTTCTAGAGAAGAAATCAATATGGCTTGTTATACAATCGAGTTTAGAAAATGCTCTATAAAAATTTAGTTTGTACAAACTACTATCGCCAGATGCTGTTGGAATAAAGCAAATTTTAGGTCTTTTTTTATTACTTAAAGAAACTATATATTTTTCAATTTCAAGAGAGCCTAATGAACGTCCAAACCCTCCTCCACCAATTGCGACTATATTTTTACTAGGCATATTGAATAAAAGATTTGTTTATGAATTTAAGACAAATTACCATTAAAGATCAACTGGAATTAAAGAAGGTTTATTTTGATTCAATTCAATCTTTAGATAAAAAAATTTATAGTCAAGAACAAAAAAGAGCCTGGTCAAGCCAAGCTTGGAATAACCCAAATTTTGATAAGTCAATAATTAAAGGAAAAGGATGGCTTATAAGTAAACAAGGAATTATTATTGCTTTTGCCACAAGATATCCAAGCGATAGGATTGCGCTTTTTTACTGTAAAGGTAAATTCCAAAGAAAAGGCTACGGATTTATGTTACTTCATAAATTAGAAGATGAAGCAATGAAAGAAGGTTTAGATTCTCTTTATACTGAAGCGAGCTTAATAAGTTATGAATTATTTCTTAAAAATAAATGGAAAATCATACGTAAAGAAAAAGTAATTATAAATAACATTTTATTTGAAAGATATAAAATGACTAAAATTATAAAAATTAATTAATTAATAATGTCTGGCAAAAGCAAGGGATTAATTCTGATTCAGAGGGTTCTAATTTGGGCTTTATACTTTTTTTCAGGATTTATACTTTATTCAAACCAAGGTATTTTGCCTTCTTTTTTAATTACTTTTTCAAGGATTATTTATCCATTATCTATATTTTGGTTACAAATTAGAATTAAAAAAAGAACCAATTTTCTGCCTATTGATTCAAAAATGACTACTTCGCAATTGTGGTTCAATTTATTACCCGTTATTGCATCTTTATTAACAGTAATTTTTTCTGTAATTAATGCATTATTGTATATTCTGGAAAAATTAATTAACCCTTAAACTAAATATTCTAATTTTTATTTATTTGCATTAGCAATTTCGCTCATAAAAAACATAATGTAACGAAATCTGTCTTTTACTCATATTTGTTTAAATTTTAAATAGTAAGCAAAATAATCATGAAAAATATTTCATTAAAGGGAAATATGAATTTTGACAAAAAAAAAGATATAAATGATTATGAATTATTCTCTTTAAGAATCACAGATAGTTTATATAAAAAAGATATAGGAAAATTTCTTGAGACTCTATCTTCTCACTTTATTTAGAAAAATATTTTTTTCTGATCTTCAAATTCAAACAGTACAATTAATAAATAACAATTTGAGCGATAATAAGTTAAATTTCAAAAATACTCTAATGCAATTATTTCTTGCTGACTGCCAATTTCCAGATATTGAGAATCAAGTAAAAGCTTATCAATTATTTGTGGAGGCCTGGGAAAACGGTGAAATTGCAAAATCAGACAAAACAGACAAATTTGAGATGTTATTTAGAGTTCATGCTCCAGGCGAAGGTAGGGTAGTTTGTTTATGTAAGGCACATAGTGATAAAGAAATTTTTGCACATTTTGCTCCATGGAGAGCTAAATTTGGCATTCATATGGAATTTACACCTGTAATAAGTTGTCAAAATATTGTTGATTACCATAAAGATTTATTTAAAACTTTAGGGTAATAAGCTCAGATCTAATATTTATCGTGATTAAACCTTTTACCAATCTTCTCTCTAAAAGAAATGCCAACTTAGCATCTCCTAAAAATAGCCTCAAAGAAGAAAAAAACGTTAAATCTAAACCATTAATAATATTTGGTTTTATCATCTCACTAACTTCAATATTTTTACTTTTATTCACGATTAATAATAAATTTGGGTGATATATGAGTAATTAGAACTATTACTTGGTAACAAATATGTTCTATTATTAATTAAAAATAACTCACTATATGGCATTTAACGAAGGGGGGATGGCATCGGGCCTTCTAATCATCGCAGTATCAATTGTTTTTGCTGCCGGTTTTGGATTTTTAGTCTTGCATTTTGTCCCTGGAACTCCATTTTAGGTTATCCAACTGAATTTGATTCACAAAAAATATCTTAAACATTAACAGTTTCTAAATCTTGCATTTGATTATTATCAGAATTAGATTTCTTCTTTAATCTATAGGCATAAACTAAAGATCCTAAAGCTATGGTACTAGAGGCAAAAATCCCCGATATGAGTATCAGGGCAAAAAGACCTCCTATTAGTCCCCCTTTTAATCTAAGCAAATTTGATTTAATTAAAAGTATTGATAAAAAAACAATGGTAGCTTTAAAAGAAGAGATTTTCAAAAAAGTGAATGGATAAAAAGGATTTAACAACATTTCTTTGACGGAATATAATTTGGATTGATTCTAAAAATAAATTTAAAAAACCGCATAAAAAAAGACTCAAATGAGTCTTTTAAAATCTATATTAAATATGATGATTTATGCATCAGGGTCAAAATTCTTTAGGTTTGGACCCGCCACAAGACCAACAAGACCAAAAAGGACTAAAGAACCAATTCCAAAGCCTGCTGCCCATGGATTGAAACCACCTAAAGCAAAAGAAGCTAATAAATTCATGATTTTAAAACATAATATCTCCGAGTTAGCATACAGATTTTTATGAAAAATATACCCATATTGAGACATTTCTTCGTAATTATTAGAATCGTTTAACTATCCCTTTATAAAAATCCACAAAATTTTTATTATTTGTTTTATTATCTAGGCATTACTATTTTGTTGGCACACTTTAAGACCATCAAACCTGTTTTTTTTTCTAATGACTTCCAACTATACCTTTATTTATGACGGAGAATGTCCATTCTGCAACCATTTTGCTGAGCTCCTTGAGATTAAAAGCAAGTTAAATAATATTAAAATTCTTGATGGTCGTAAAAATTTAACTCTAATTAAATCCCTCCTTGATAAAGGTTATGACCTAGATAAAGGAGCTATTCTCCTCAAAGATGAAGATATCTTTCATGGGGCAGATGCAATTAATACTATTTGCAAACAGATAAAAAATCCCTCTAGTAGTTTACTTTTGATACTTTCTAGAGTGTTTAAATCAAATAAACGAACAAATTTGATATTTCCTTTACTAGTCAGAGCCAGAAGATTCGCATTGATCTCAAAAGGTATATCAATATCCCTAGTTTAAAAATAAAAAATTTCTAAATATTTAATAACATATTTATAAGCTTCTGTATCAATAAATGATAATTAATTATTTCTTAGCTAGAACTAAGTGGTAACAACAAGTATTAAATGATAGAAAACTTCAATCCCTTTATTTCATTGGGCGGTGATAACCAAAAAGTTAATCATATGGCTGAAGCAGCGCTGGAAATGAATTTAACTTGCAATGATTTAAAGAAGGATTTAAATTTAACTGATGGTGATGTAGTGGATATGTTGCAACTAGTAATGGATAGGTTTAAAAATAGTAATTAAGTAAATATCGTAATTAATCACTATATATATTATTTATTAATGAAAACAGTACAAATTGAGTTTTCGAAATATGAATTAGTTAATTTTTTATGGCCTGAATTAATAGAGGACTATGGATTTGATAAAGCAAGAAAAATAGTTTCTCAAGCTATTGACTTACAAAAAATGTATGGGACTAAAAATAGCACCATGCCAATCATATTTTCAGGAACAGGAGGATTAGCTCTAATACCTACACAAATGCTAGAAAAAGAAAACTTTGACATTAGTTATAAAGATAAGCAAGTTTTAATATTTAATCTAAAAAGAAAGTCATTTCAAATCTTAAATGAAGCAAACTAATCTAAATTAGTAATTTCTCAATAAAGCCAAAATTACCTTATAGTTTAATAAAACAATTAATTGATAATGACTTTTGAAGCGACCTACCTTGGTTCAAATGGTTGGCTTATAAAATTTAAAAAAACAAATTTAATTATTGATCCTTGGCTCAAAGGAGATTTAATATTCCCACCAGGTGAATGGTTTTTTAAAGGATCATTGGAAGAAGAAATTTCAATAGATAAAAAAATAGATATTATTTTGTTAACCCAAGGATTACCTGACCACTGTCATGTTCCAACACTAGAAATGTTCAGAAAGGATATTCCTATAATTTGCCCTAAAAGTGCTTTTGAAACATTAAAAAAAATTGGTTTTAGTTCAATTAAAGTGCTTAAGCCAACTGAAAAGACAAATCATTTTAATTTAAGTTTTGAAGCCACTGCTGGCGCTCCAGTACCACAAATAGAGAACGGATATATTGTTAAAAACGATCAAGATAATGGGTTTTATATAGAACCCCATGGATATCTTGATGAAAATTTAAACCAGCAAAGTCTTGATGCAGTGATTACTCCTACAAAAAATTTAGAATTACCCCTAGTAGGTTCTTTTGTAAAAGGTGCTGATGTAATCCCTAAATTGATTAACAAATTCAATCCAAAATATATACTTTCAAGCACCATAGGCGGAGATGCAAAATATTCAGGTTTTTTAAATAATTTTATTTCAGTTCAGGATTATGAAGAGGAATTAAATTGTAATCTTGTAGATCTAAAGAGTATGCAATCTATAATGATTTAAATCGATCCAAAAAGATCTTTAATTAAGTCATTTAGCTTGAAAGTAAATCTACTTTAAAAGGAGCTCAAAAAATTCATTCATTTTTTATTAGCACAACACTTTTATTAGCTGTAATTAGTAGCTATGTATGTGAAAATTCAAAGCTTAATCTAGTGATTAGAAATAATATTAATGGTGACTTTTCCATCATAGAAAAGATATCTGAGTTAAAGCCAGGAGCATTTATAAATATTAATTGGAATAAAAAAAAGCTTATGCTTCCATATTCTCTAAGAAAAGATTATATTTCCTTCACAGATAAAAAATGGGACTGGAGGTACCAAGTTAACAAGGACGGATCACCTGATATTAATAATCCATCATTATACGAATTACTTCCTTCAGGAAAAATTAAAGCACATTACTGTCAATCAGAAGATAAAAGTTCTAACTTATAATTTCAAAATAAATATTCTAGATTTTTTAACTTCTGAACTTCTTTGTAAAAATGAACAATCCAATAAACCAAAAAAGTATTTCAAGATATATAAAACTTAAAGATTACAAAGTTTTTGATTATGAAATTCCAGAAATCTTTTTGGATTTCGTAATTAAGAAAAATGCTGTGAATGTTACGACCAAACTAAAACTAGTAAAAAAAAATAAGAATACAGAAAATCTAATTCTTGATGGTACGGATATATTAATAAAAAAAATATTTATAGATGACTTATTACTAGAAGAGAAATACTACAAACAGCAAAAAAATAACTTAAAAATTAAAAATATAAATAAAGATAATTTTTTATTAAAAATAGAAGGAATAATTAAACCAAAGGAAAATACATCCCTTTTAGGAATGTATGAAAGTAATGGAATTATAACTACGCAATGCGAGGCAGAGGGATTTAGAAGAATAAGTTTTCACTCTGATAGGCCTGATATTTTAAGCAAATACACTGTGAGAATTGAGGCCGACAAAAATGATTATCCTGTTTTACTTTCAAATGGTAACATCATAAAAGAAAATGATCTTACAAATAATCGACATGAAATAATTTGGGAAGACCCATATCCAAAACCCTCATATCTATTTGCATTGGTAGCGGGTAAACTTAATTGTGTACAAGATATTTTTATAACAAAATCTAATAAAAAAGTAAGAATAAATATTTATGTTGAGTTTGGTGATGAAAAATATGTCCAACATGCAATAAGTTCCTTAAAGAAATCCATGAGATGGGACGAAGATAAATATAACCTTGAATACGATTTGTCATTGTTCAATATAGTTGCAATCAGGCACTTTAATATGGGAGCAATGGAAAATAAAAGTCTCAATATTTTCAACTCAAAACTAATACTCGCTAATTCTGAAACAACAACTGATGATGAATTAGAAAGAATAGAAGGAGTGATCGCCCATGAATACTTCCATAATTGGACGGGTAATAGAGTAACTTGTAGGGATTGGTTTCAATTATCTCTAAAAGAGGGTTTAACAGTATTCAGAGATCAACAATTTACGTCGGACCTTCATAATCATGAAATCAAGAGGCTTGAGGATGCAAAATTTCTTAGAAGCAATCAATTTAGAGAGGATTCTGGTCCTACATCGCATCCTGTAATGCCAGATAAATATCAAGAAATTGACAATTTCTATACAACCACGATATACGAAAAAGGATCAGAAATAATTAGAATGCTAAATAAGCTTGTAAAAGATGAAAATTTCTATAAAGGATTTAGTAATTACATCTCAACATATGATGGGAAGGCAGCAACAATAGACCAATTTGTCGATAAAATTTTGGAGCATAATAAGGAAATCGATCCTAAAGAATTTAAAGTTTGGTACAAGCAAAATGGCACCCCAAAAGTTAAATTCAAGAGAATTTGGGATCAAATAGAAGAAAAACTTACAATTAAAGTCTCTCAAAGTAATCCAATAAAAAAGAACCCATATAATGATTTACCTCTAATCATACCTATAAATCTGGCTTTATTTTGCGGTGAAAATAAAACAATAGAAAAAACAGTTGTTTTAAAAACAAAAAACCAAGAATTTATTTTTAGGAATTTAAGATCTCAACTCCCAATCCCCTTGGTAACTTATTTTCGCGAATTCTCTTCACCTGTTGAGTGGGAATCAGACACTACCTTAGATGAAAATTTTTTAATCTTAAGATATGAAAAAGATTTTTTTACACTTTCTAATACTGTAAAAGTACTTTATAAAAAAATCATTTTATGCAGATTAGATGAAAAACCAAATCATTACATTGAAAATAAATTAATAAGCACCTTAATATCATTTATAAAAAATAAAGATATTAATTTATCCCTTTTATCAGAATTATTAGGTATTCCGACATTTGCTGAAATTGAATCGGAGATGGAAAATATAGACCCTTTAAAGATATATAAAACAATTGACGAATTAAATCATTTATTCGGTACCAAATTAAAAGAAGAATTATATTTTAAGCTCCAAGAAATTGAGAAAAATTTAGATCAAGTTTGGCCAGAAGGTAAAAATGAAAGAAAACTAATCGAAACTATTTGGAAACTACTTTTGCACAGTAATGATGAGGAAATTAAATTCAAAATAATTAATTATGTCGATAGTAATTCGATGACGCTAGCAAAAGCTGCATTGAATTGTTTCAGTAGGATTAATTGTCCTGAAAGAAAAATTATTTCAAATATATTTTTCAATAAATGGAAAAATAATAGGGTCGTTTTGGATAGTTGGTTCTCATTCAATGCTTCTATAGAAATTGATGAAAATCTAAACAGCATTGAAAAATTATTTGAAAATAAGTTTTTTGATTCAAAATCACCGAACACTTTAAGAGCTATATTAAATACTTTCGTAACAAGAAATAGTACTTTTCATGCAATGGATGGTTCTGGTTATAAATATATTGCAAAAAAGATAATTGACTTTGATAAATTAAATCCAATCGTAATCTCCCGTTTTGTGAAAGTATTTAGTAGATACAATTATTATTCAGACCCTTACAAAGGTAATATGATAGAAACAATAAAGCAGATTAAAAAAAATAATCTATCATTAAATACTAAAGAAGTATTAGATGCAATAATAGAGTGATTAATTGATGTTATTTAATTAAATATAATAATAACAATTGTAAATATTAAAAATAAAATAAATACAAGATACTTATTAATAAAAATATAATCAAATAAATTTTTATTATTATCTTTATTCCACTTATTATTAACGTATTTCTTAGTTATAAATTTATTAGGCCTGCCACAATATAAACATGTTGGTGAAGTTATTAAAATTAGATTTTTACATTGGGGGCACTTTTTTTTTTCCATAGTTTAATCTTACTGAATAAAATTTGAAATCAGAAACAATAAATAAAATAAGTAATTTAAATTTTATTTATTATATTTTGAATAATTAAATATCATTGCAAAAAAAATTTTTGATTCTATCTATTTAAAAAATTCAATATAATGAAAAATTAGTATTTGGTTTGAAATGTTTGCTATTGCACTTGGAATGTCCCCTGTCGAAAAAATCACTGTTGCAATATCTGCTTCAATTTTTATAATAGCCTTTACATGGGTCTCGATTAAGGGAGATTTAAGAAAACTTGCTAATGAACTAATTGAGGATAATGAAAATAATCAAGATATTTAAAAAAATCTTTTTACCTACTTTGCATGCAAACTAGGATAATCAATAATATGCCTAATTTCTTTTAGAGAAGAACCATAGATTTTTTCACCATTTAAATGAACACCAATCCATTTGTCCTTTTGATTTAAAAAATTACTTTTAGTAGTATCCCTCTCGAGATAATCTTTATTATCCCAATTTAAAGTTATATCCCAACCTTTATAATTTTCTATCATTGTGAAATAAAGAACATACTCAAATAATACCCAGAGAGAGATAGAACAAAAACAAAGGAAATAAGTATTTTTTTCCTTATTTTTATTTAATATTTATGTAGTACTGACTTTTATTTTGCGAGCAGCTTCATCTGCATTTTTTCTAGCCAAATTAATGTCAGAATTTGATGAGAGAACAACACCCATTCTTCTGCCTTTTCTGGAAACTGGTTTGCCAAATATGAGCACTTTAGTCTTTTCAAATTCTAATGCTTCATTAAGACCCTCATAAATAGGATTTAGATACTCTTGATTAGAGAGTATAACTCTTGTTGCAGAAGGTTCTATTAGATCTATATGTGGTATTGGTAAATTTAAAAAAGCCCTTAAATGTAATTCAAATTCATTAATATTTTGACTAATTAATGTAACCATACCAGTGTCGTGTGGTCTTGGAGATAGTTCTGAAAATATAACCTCACTTCCTTTTATAAAAAACTCTACTCCGTATAATCCAGCTCCATTAAGGTTATTTAATATTCTACTTGTCATTCTCTTAGCTTTAATAACTAAGGACTCCTTGATCTCTATAGGTTGCCAACTACATTGATAGTCTCCATTAGATTGAAGATGTCCAATTGGTAAACAAAAAATATTTTCACCATTTTCTTTTCTTACAGTTAGAAGAGTAAACTCAAAATCAAAATTAATAAATTCTTCAATAATTACACCTTTAACCTTTCCCCTTGAATTTGCTTGTGCCTGTTCCCAAGCATTTAGTAAATCATTTTTTGTTTCAACCAAACTCTGTCCCTTTCCTGAAGAGCTCATTAAGGGCTTAAGTAAAAGTGGGAATCCGATTTCATCTGCTTTTTTTTCTAAATCATCAAATTCAAAAATATAATCAAACTTTGCAGTTTTAATTTTTAAATCTCTAGAAGCTAAGTCTCTAATTTTATCTCTATTCATTGTAATTTCTACAGTTCTGGCGTTGGGAACAATATTGAATCCTTCATCTTCTAGTTCTTTTAGTGCTTCAATTGAAAGGGCTTCTATTTCTGGGACAACATAGTCAGGCTTTAATTCTTTAATAACATTTTTTAAAATATTTTTATCTCCCATATCAATTACTCTTGAATAATCAGCAACTTGCATTGCAGGTGCTTTTTCATATCGATCAATAGCAATAACTTCTAATCCTAATCTTTTGGATTCTATTACTAATTCTTTTCCAAGCTCGCCACTACCAAGCAATAAAATTCTCTTTTTAGAAAAAATTGATTCTTTCATATATATAAAACTTATTCGTCATCACAAGAAGGTTGTGAAGATGTATCATCTGTAATTTTTTTATTTTTAGAATAACTAAATAAAAAATTTCTACCAAACCAATTTTGACTTCGGAGGCTATTAGTTATTGATCTTGATATTGCTCCTAAAAAAAAGATTCCAATCATTGCCCAAATAATTCTTTCTAAAGAAATTGCAGGTGAAAAACCTTGTCCGGAATTAATAATTTCAGTAAGTGGGTCTAAAGGGTCCAAATTTAAACTAATTAATAATATTAATTATAAAGGATTAAACAAATGAAAAATTAAAACTTATAAAAAAAATAACCAAAACTACTATATATATTAAACACAATAAAGTTTTTACAATGCTATCTTCAAAGGGTGATTTTTTTTAGACATGCAAGTTGACGTTCAAAATACTACTGTTCTTTCTGCGGACGGATCATCCATAAAACTAGGTGAATATTCAGGGAAAGTAATTTTAGTTGTTAATGTGGCTAGTTATTGCGGAAATACTGCTCAGTATGAGGACCTTCAAAAGCTACATGATTTATATTCAAGCAAAGGCCTAAGAATACTTGCATTCCCTTGTAATGATTTTGGGAACCAAGAACCCGACTCTCTTTCAGAAATAAAAGATTTTTGCACAACAAAATATGGTATTAAGTTTGAAATCTATGAAAAAGTTCATGCCAAAGGCAATACTACAGAACCATTCACAACCCTTAACAAAGTTGAACCTGAAGGAGATGTTGAATGGAATTTCGAAAAGTTTCTGATAGGAAAAGATAGTAAAGTAATTGCAAGATTCAAACCAGGTGTTAAACCGTTTGACGAAAACTTAATAGCTGCCATCGAGGTAGCTTTAGATTCATAACAACCTTCTTATAATTCAAATTAAAATATTAAAAATAAACACCCTTGTATATTGAATTTAAAAATAACAAATTATTCAAAAAATATCCTATTTTAGGCTTCAAGCATTTCTAGTATTCTT
>QCBE01000005.1 GCA_003281715.1 Prochlorococcus sp. AG-347-B23 | reverse complement strand
TAGTCCCTAACATTTGTAAACCTCCACAAATTCCAATAATATTTCCTTCGTTTTTTGAATAGTCTTTTATATCCTTAGATAAGCCAGAATTTTCAAGAAATATTTGATCTTTAATCGTTTGTTTACTGCCCGGCAGAATAATGAAGTCATACTTACTTAGATTTTGTGATTTTCTTATCCATTCAATAAATATTGTTTCTTCATTTTCTAGTGGATCAAAATCCGAGAAGTTACTAATAGATGGTAATTTTATAATTCCAACTTTGATTTCAGGATTTTTAGAAAGTGATTTTTTTTCTATTAAATCTAAAGAATCCTCTGGAGGAAATGAATCATTTAACCATGGAATAATTCCAATAACAGGGATTTGAGTCTTATTCTCTATCCATTTCTTCCCATCTTCAAATAATGAAAGGTCTCCTCTGAATCTATTTATAATGATTCCCTTTATAAGCTTTTTTTCTTCAGGCTTCATTAATTCAAGAGTACCAATTATTTGTGCAAATACGCCTCCCCTTTCAATATCAGTGACCAAAATGCAATTTGCATTTAAATACTTTGCAACTCTTAAATTAGTCAGATCTCTATGAATTAAATTCATCTCTACCGGACTTCCAGCCCCTTCTATAATTAAACGGCAATTCGGATTCCCTTCGTAAATAGACTTTAAACTTTTTTTAATTACTTCCCATCCTGGTATAAACCAATCCTTATAGTAATTTTGTGCGGTAGTGGTCCCTATGCTTTTGCCAAGGTGAATCACCTCGCTTATTGAGTTCCCTTGTGGTTTTAATAAAATGGGATTCATCTCTGCAGAGGGATTAATACCACAAGCAAAAGCTTGAAGTGCTTGTGAATATGCCATCTCTCCACCTTCCCAATCAACCCAAGCGTTGTTGCTCATATTTTGTCCTTTAAAAGGTATTGGTTCTTCTCCTAAATTTTTAAGAATCCTGCAAATAGCAGTAACCGTTAAAGATTTCCCTGCTCCACTGGAAGTGCCTAGGACCATTATTGGCTGCTTTATTTCATTTAATTTTGCTTCTAAGTCCATTAGTTATTTATATTGATTTTAAAATTTATTAATTATTAAATTGAATTATAATTGGTAAAAAATTTGTGTTAATTCTAGCCTCTGCTTCTCAATCTAGAAAGAAATTACTAGAAAATTGTCAAATCGAATTTATCCAAATATCTAGTGACTTTGATGAAACTACTATCCAAGAAAAGAATATATTAAATTTAGCTTTGGAATTATCTTTTCAAAAGGCTAATAGTTTATCTGAAAATATTCAGAACATACCATTGCCCGAAGAATTTAGTTATGCTCCTTTGGAAATACTTGGGTGCGATTCAATTTTTGAATTTAAAGGAGAAGCTTATGGAAAACCATCTAATAAAGAGGAAGCATTTATTAGATGGAAAAAAATGTCTGGAGAATTTGGATTTTTACATACTGGTCATACTCTAATAATTGGGAATTTTGATTCAACTTCCCAAATTTTTAAAATCACTGAAATAATAAAAAAAACAGTAAGTTCAAGAGTTTATTTTTCTAAATTGGAAGATTGGGAAATCAAGAGTTATGTAGATACAAATGAACCTTTATATTGCGCGGGAGGATTTGCCTTGGAAGGTATAGGGGGCAAATATATAGAAAAAATAGAGGGTTGTTTTAGTAATGTAATGGGTTTAAGTTTGCCATGGCTCAGAAAAAATTTATATAGATAATAAAATTGAGCAAAAAAAACCCTATCCGAAGATAGGGCTTTTTTAGTTGAGATAGAAATCAATCTAAATCAGGCATTTCTAGAGCTGGTTCACTCTTTCTGTCGATTCCTTTTTCGAAACCAGCAGCGGCTGCTCTAGCACGTCCAGCATGCCAAAGATGACCAATGAATGTAAACCATCCTAGGAAGAATTGAGCTGCAGCTAACCATTGTCTTAAGTTAACGAAGTTAACAGCATTAGGCTCTGTAATAATTCCACCAACAGAGTTGATAGAAGCATTTGGAGCATGAGTCATATATTCAGCTGCTCTTCTTACCTGCCAAGGCTGAATATCATTTTGGATTTTCTCAAGGCTCAATCCATTAGGTCCTCTTAAAGGCTCTAACCATGGTCCTCTGAAATCCCAAAATCTCATCGTTTCACCACCAAATATAATTTCACCAGTAGGAGATCTCATGAGATACTTACCTAGACCTGTTGGTCCCATTGTTGAACCTACGTTAGCTCCAATTCTTTGATCTCTCACTAGGAAAGTAAAGCTTTGAGCCTGTGAAGCTTCAGCATTTGTTGGGCCATAAAATTCTGAAGGGTAAGCAGTGTTGTTAAACCAGATGAATGTTGAAGCAATAAAACTTGCTACACAAATTCCACCAAGAGCATAACTTAATAGTCCTTCACCATTCCAGATAAAAGCTCTTCTTGCCCATCCAAAAGGTTTGGTAAAGATATGGAATATTCCTCCAATAATTGCAGTAATACCCACGTAAACATGTCCACCAACAATATCTTCAATGGAGTTAACACCGATTATTGAACCAGCTCCTCCCCATGGAGATCTGAATAGATAACCAAGAATAACTCTTGGATCTAAGGTTGGGTTTACAAGTCTTACTTCACCACCACCTGGTGCCCATGTGTCGTATGCACCGCCAATAAAACACCAGTTTACTGACCATGCTAGTGCACCTACACCTAGAACAATCAAATGATATCCAAGGATATTTGTCATTTGATTTTTATCTCTCCAATCAGTGGAGAAAAATGGAAAATCCTCTTCAAGTTTTTCTGGACCTGCTAATGAATGGTAAATACCACCAAAACCAAGTACAGCTGAAGCTATCAAGTGGACCACGCCTGCTTGGAAGAAAGGCATGATATCAGTAACTTCACCACCTGGACCTATTCCGTAACCAAACATTGCAACGTGTGGCATACAGATTAAACCTTGCTCCCACATTGGTTTATCAAAAGTAAAATGATTAACCTCAAAGAGCATCATTGCTCCCGCCCAAAAGACTATTAGTCCAGAGTGAGCAATGTGAGCTCCTAATAAACGTCCAGATAAATTGATTAATCTAGCATTGCCTACGTACCAGGCATAACCAGTTTCCTCAATACTTTGGTTTGGAGCTCTTAATAAATTATTAAAGGGCGTTTCCACGTGGAAGAACCTCCTCAGGGAATACAAAGTTTTCGTGTGGTTGATCCACAGAAGACATCCATGCTCGCATACCTTCGTTCAAAAGTATATTTTTTGTATAGAAAGTTTCAAATTCTGGATCTTCTGCTGCACGGATTTCTTGGCTTACGAAATCATAAGCTCTTAAATTTAGTGCTAAGCCAACAATACCAATTGAAGATGTCCACATACCCATAACAGGTACAAATAGCATCAAGAAATGTAAGAAACGCTTGTTTGAGAAAGCGATACCGAAAATTTGGCTCCAGAATCTATTCGCTGTAATCATTGAATAAGTTTCTTCTTCTTGAGTTGGGTCAAAAGCTCTAAATGTTGAACTTTGAACCTTACCATCTGTATAAATACTTGTATCTTCATACAAAGTGTTTTGTACTGTAGCTCCATGGATAGCGCAAAGTAGAGCACCACCAAGAATTCCAGCAACACCCATCATATGAAATGGATTTAAAGTGATATTGTGAAAACCTTGAATGAACAGAATGTAACGGAAGATTGCTGCAACACCGAATGAAGGTGCGAAGAACCAACTATGCTGTCCTAAAGGGTAAATAAGGAAAATGCTTGTAAATACTGCGATTACTGCTGAGAAAGCTAGTGCGTTGTATGGTCTAATTCCAACAAGGCCAGCAATTTCAAACTGACGAAGCATAAAACCAATCAGGCCAAACACTCCATGTAATGCAACGAAGTTCCAAAGACCACCAAGTTGTAGCCATCTTACGAAACTACCTTGGGCTTCAGGACCCCATAAAAATAGAAGACTGTGTCCCATGGCATCACCAGGGGTGCTTACAGCTGCTGTTAAGAAGTTACAACCTTCAAGGTATGAACTTGCAACTCCGTGTGTGTACCAAGAGGTAACAAATGTTGTTCCGACAAACCAACCACCTATAGCAAGATATGCACAAGGAAGTAGAAGTAATCCGGACCAACCAATAAATACAAAGCGGTCGCGCTTCAACCAATCATCGAGGACATCAAACCATCCTCTTTGTGGGGCGCTACCTACTGCGATCGTCATGAGAAATCGTTTTTAGCTTCGGGATACGCAGTGACTGTAACAAAGATTGAGAGTAATGTGGGGAAATATTTGTATATCTGAAATGCCTTGTAAAGCTTTCCTGACTTTTTTATTAAAAATTAGGTAAGAATACTCTCTTAGTTTGTTAAATTATCAGGATTAGGCTCTAAAAAAAGATAAAAATGAATTCAGACCTCACATCATTCGATAAAATCGAACAAAAAATTGGTGGATCAAGAAAAATTTCTAATTATATTATTGGTGGAATGCTAACGATAGGAGGTATTGGTTTCCTTTTGGCTTCTATATCTAGCTACACAGGAAGGGATTTATTACCTTTAGGAAATCCTTCAACTTTATTATTTATACCTCAAGGAATAATAATGGGAGCCTACGGAGTAATAGCCAATCTATTAAATTTTTACTTGTGGTATTTGGTTTACATAAACTTTGGTTCAGGAAGTAATTATTTTGATAAATCATCAAAATCTGTAGAAATAAAAAGAAAAGGATTATTTAAAGATATTGAAGTTAAATTAAATTTCGATGAAATTAAATCGGTTAAGTTGGACATAAGTGAGGGATTTAATCCTAGAAGAAGAATTGCCCTAGTATTAAAAGGTAGAAAAAAACCTCTGCCTTTAAGCGGAGCAGGCGAACTTAAACCATTGCTTCAGGTTGAAGAAGAAGGAGCTCGTCTTGCCAAATTTTTGGATGTTAATTTGGAGGGCTTAAAATAAAAAAAAAAATTTTTTTAAAATCATTGTCTTTTATACAGGTTTTGTTTTTCCTTCAAGCTTGTAGTTATGAAAATAAGAATGATTCAAATTATTACTGCCAAACACTCAAACTTAGTTGTACTGAGACTAATAAAGTGGTGTATTTTAAAACCACAAAAGGTGATTTTGAAGTTAAATTATTTGGTAAAGATAATCCAATAACAGTATCAAACTTTCTGGAAAATATAGAAAATAATATTTACGTAGATCAAAAATTTTATAAAATAATAAATTATCCCCAAATAAGTTTTATCCACGGAGGTATTTATCTTGAAAAGAAATTTTATAGTCAAAGAAATGAAGGTTTTAATAAAAGAAGTCCTTCAATACCTTTAGAAATAAAATTCAAAGAAGAAATAAAACCAAGATATAATTATCAAATAAAAAACCCTAATGAAACTAAAAATCTAGTTAATACTTTTGAGAGTGGTTCAATTGCTATGGTTAAGAGCGGTCAGAATAAATCTTCATCTACTGAATTTTTTTTTGTGACTAGTAAGATCCCAGAACTCGATGGAAGATATTCGATTTTTGGAAAGATTATTAAAGGATATGATGTACTTAAAAAAATTAATAAAAATGACTACATAATAGAAGTCCAAATATCTAATTAGATTTCTAAAGAATATTTATTGATTTTTAACATTTCTGTATTAACTCCTGAAGAGCGTTTAAGTGCCACCTTGCCAGTTCTTGCGATCTCAAGGATGCCGTAAGGCTCTAGTAATTTCTCTAAAGCAACTAATTTCCCTGGATCTCCAACCACTTCGAGTGTTAAGGCTATATCTGAAACGTCAACAACTTTTGCACGGAATATCTGAACTATATCAAGGATATTACTTCTGGTATCTTCCTTCGATGAAACTTTTAGTAACATCAATTCCCTTTCAACGGCTGCGAGATTGGTGAAATCTACAACTCCCAATACGTTAAATAACTTATTGAGTTGCTTTGTCATTTGTTGAAGAGTTTCATCGTCACCTTCAACAACCATTGTTAACCTCGAAATACCTTTAGATTCTGCAGGTCCCACTGCAAGACTATCTATGTTGAATCCCCTTCTAGCAAAGAGACCTGAGATTCTACTCAAGGCTCCAGATTCATCTTCTACAAGAACTGATAATGTATGTTTCATATTTTATAAGGTTTTTAAATCTCTAATCCATTCATAAGAAATTCTATTGAATACTGAAGGGTCTTCATCATGGATACAATGCCCTGAATTGGATACTATTTTTAATTTTACCCATCTATGGAAATTTGCAATCTTTTTACCAACAAACAAAGGTATGAAATTATCTTTTTCTCCCCAAATCAATAAAAAAGGAACTTTTTTTGAGGCGCTAAGTTTTCTCAAAAGGTAAGAAGCTTGAAATTTTTCATCTCTTGAAGACATTCCAATACACATTGCTCTTAATGATCTAGCTGAAGTTCTCCTTAGGACTGGTTTTGTTACCAAATCTATTAATTCGCGATCAATATTATCTTTTTTGAAATAGGCAGAATTTAGTCCCAGTTTTATAACACCTAATTTGGTTATTAAAAATAAAATAATCTCCAAAGGAAAAAACATAAAAAATATTCTTATGGATTTATCTTGAAATTTCTTAAATGATGATTTTTTTGTTTTCGACTTTTTATTTTCTTGAATTTGATCTGGCAGCGGGGATGCAATAACTTTTGCAATCTGATCCTCTAATGAAACAGCACATGTTAATGCAACTAGTGATCCAAGGGAATTGCCAATAAGAATTACTTTCCCAGAATTCTTTGGTCTTATCACCTGTGCAATAAAGTCTCTCACTTGATTAGACCAAATCTCATTATCTAGTTTTCCAATTTGTCTAATCCCAGGTTGATCTGAATCTCCAAATCCAATCAAATCTAAAGAATATGAGGCGTAATTCCTTTTCGCAAAATATTCTAAATTATTTCTCCAATGTTTTCGACTAGCGCCAAATCCATGGAGAAAGATAATTGGAACTTTATTATCTTCGCCTGCAACACTCCAACAAATTTTAAAACCATTCCAAATCCAGTAATTAGGAAAGTTTATATTTTCTTTGAAATTATTATTCATATACTCAAAAATTTTCAAGATATTTGCATTATCTACTTTTTTAACAAATAAATGTATATTGAATGTAAATTATAATAATGATTAAATTTTACTATGGCTAAAGAAATTTTTAGTATTGCAGCAGTTTTTTGGATTCTGATACCAATAGGATTGGTTGGTGGTGCTTTGCTATTAAAATTTCAGGGAGATTGATTCTCACGAATACATCACAATTTGAGTTATGGTCTACAAGTCAAGTAAATCTTAAATATGAAGATTCTTTTAGTAGGAGCAACAGGGACACTTGGTAGACAAATAGCAAAGCAAGCTATAGAAGATGGACATGAAGTAAGATGCTTTGTCAGAAACCCAAGAAAAGCTTCCTTTCTACAAGAGTGGGGATGTGAACTAACCAAAGGAAATTTATTAAATTCTTCTGATATTGAATATGCATTGCAAGATATTGAAGTAGTTATTGATGCTGCGACTAGCAGGCCAGATGATCCTAAAAGTATTTATGAAATTGATTGGGATGGGAAACTTAACTTATTCAATGCTTGTGAATCTTTAAATGTGAAAAGGGTTATATTCCTTTCTATCCTTTTAACAGAAAAGTTTAGAAATGTCCCTTTGATGGATATTAAATTTTGCACTGAAAAACTTCTTGAGAAATCTGCTTTAGACTATACAATCTTCAAATGCGCAGCTTTTATGCAAGGAGTTATTGGTCAATTCGCTATCCCAATTTTGGATAGTCAAGCAGTATGGATGAGTGGAACTCCAACTAAAATTGCTTATATGAATACTCAAGATATGGCGAAAGTTGTTATAGCTGCAGTTAACAATCCAAAAACTTTTAGAACATCTTTGCCATTAGTAGGTCCCAAAGCATGGGATTCAAACGAAGTTATATCTTTATGTGAAAAATTTAGTGAAAAAAAGGCGAAAATTTTTAGAGTTTCTCCCTTCCTTATTAGTGTCACTCAAAAAGTAGTATCCTTTTTCCAAGATTCTCTTAATGTTGCTGAGCGATTGGCTTTTGCTGAAGTAACTAGTAGTGGTGAATCATTAGATGCTGACATGAGCAAAACTTACGAAATATTGGAACTTAAAAAAGAAGATATGACCTCACTAGAGAGTTATATAAAGGAGTACTACCAACAAATACTTAAAAGATTAAGGGAAATGGAAGCAGATCTTAATATTGAAGAAAAAAAGAGATTACCTTTTTAATATTGCATTCCTAGACTTATATAGTATATTTGTACTATATATAATTATTATCGATTATGTCTGTTTCTAAATCTAAAAATCTTGAACGAAAGCTAGATAATTTTGCAAAAGAAGCAAAAAATGAATTGAATAATGTTTGTGGATCTTCATTGTGGGAAAGCCTTGGGTTTGTTTTTTTTGATCAATTAGATGATTCTGAAAAAATTGCGAAAGCAAATTTTTACTATGGTCAACTTCAAATTATTAATGAAATTAAATTTTCAATTTGAATTGAATTTCACATTTTTAAGTATGTAATTTTTTTAATTCATTTTGACCAATCTTTTTCTGATAATATGTACTTAGTAAAAGATTAATTAATGATTGAAACTTCAGGTGTAATAGAAAAAGAGCAGGGGAATGGATTTTATTTGGTTACCTTAGAACAACCTGAAGGACATCAATGTTTATGTAGAGCTGCAGGTAAATTGACTAAATTTAGAATTAAATTATTAGCTGGAGACAAAGTGTTAGTTGAAATAAGTCCTTATGATCTTTCTAGAGGGAGGATAACTTATCGAGAGAGGAATGCAGGTGGTGCTAAACCTACTACTAATAAAAATAATCCAAAGAGAAATAATAAATAAAAAGTTACTTTAGATAATATTTTTTATAGCTTCTTTAAACTCACTTCTTTGTTTAACACCTTGCCATTGTTTTTTTAATAATTTTTCTTTAAAAAGTTGAACTGTTGGTGTGCCATTAATACCAGCTTGTTTTGCAATATCTTGATCTTTATCAATATCTATTTCAACGCCAAGAACTGCACCATCAAGTTCTTTAATTATTCTTTTTAACTGAGGTTTTAAAACATGACATGGGCCGCAGCTAGGGGAACTAAAAATTACTAAGATAGGTTTTTTGCTCTCGTGATAAAGTTTCCTCAATGCATAACTGCCTTTTTGCCATTCAGAATTTGAATCGAAAGTATCTTCATTAACTTCTTCTTCATTAAAATCTGATGTATTAAGTTTTTTTTCTGGTTCGGGAGTTTCCCTGACAATAGTTTTTGCTAAGTTTTTCTCGGCTAACCATCTTTCGGTAGCTAATGCTGCCATGCATCCAGTTCCTGCAGCGGTAACTCCTTGTCTCCACTCAGAATCAACAACATCACCTGCTGCGAAGATGCCTTCAATAGATGTTTCTGGCCTTCCTGATTTGCAAGCAATATAGCCTTTATTATCTAAATCAATTTTATTGCCTAAGAACTTCGTATTTGGTGTGTGCCCTATCGCGTAAAAAAGACCTTTTATATTGATTTCCCCTTTACCTTGTTGTGAGTGAATAGTTTCTATTCTCTCAAGCCATTCAGAACCATCTGCTTTATCAACTTTTGTGTTCCAATGAATTTCTATCTTTGGATTGGCTTTTACTCTATCAACCATTGCTGCGCTAGCCCTTAATTTTTCTGATCGAACAATTAAATGCACTTTGCTTCCATACTTTGTGAGATATGCTGCCTCTTCACATGCAGAGTCGCCCCCTCCAATTACAGCTAATTCTTCATCTCTAAATTGTGGGGTGGCTCCATCACATATTGCACAAGCACTTATTCCTTTACTCCAGAATTTATCTTCATTTATCACCCCTAATCTATTTGCACTTGCTCCAGTTGCAATAATAATTGAGTTAGATTTTATAGTCCCTTCTAAAGTTTTTAATTCAAAAGGATGTGAATTGATATTAATGGAGACTACATCACTTTCGTATAAATTAGTGCCCCATCTTTCGGCTTGAGCCTTCATTAGATCCATCAATTCAGGACCTAGTACTCCATCTGGGAAACCTGGATAATTTTCAACAAATGTTGTAGTCATTAATTGCCCGCCAGGTATTCCACCAGAATTAAATCCTGTTACGAGCAATGGTTGAAGATTTGCTCTTGCCGCATAAATTGCAGCCGTATAACCTGCAGGACCTGAACCGATAATTACAACATTTTCTACATTAGAATTTTTTTCTTTATTTTCCATTTATTTGCGAACTTCACTTTTAATAATAATAAACAAACCCAAATAATGTAGGGCGGATTTTATTTGTTCTATTTATTGTTTTAATCGTTGACTTTTTGATCTAATGATTTTTTTAGTTCCTTTGGGAAATTTAAAACAGAATCTTTTAAATTTTCGTTCTTTTCTCCAATATGTAATATCCATTCTCTAAATTCTTCTGCAATTGCATAACTGTCTTCATATCTTTCTAGAGTATCCATTGCAGAAATTCTGTTATTAGCCCAACAGGAAGCAATGTCGATCCTTTTTCTAATGAAATTGTCCATTGAAAGTTGTAAGTTGTATATAGATAAACACATCAGAGAACAGATATATTGTCTAATAAGTTACAACTTTGTACTTCCAAACAATAATTTAATCTTTAGTTTATATTTGATCCAATTTTTGAAGAAAATATAAAGAAAATATAAAGAAATATAGTTAAACGGCCTCACTATGATTCGCGAGTAGTCTTTCAACTTCTTCAAAACCCTCTTTAGCTGAATTTATTGCAAGTTCCTCACTAACTTTTTCTTCGGATATTAATTTTGCGGATATTTTCTTTAAAAGAGTTTCTTTCTTTTCTCTTAGTGAACTAACAATTTCTTCTTCAATAATAGATTTTATTGCTTTAGAAATTATTTTTTTGTCATTTGCCTCCTCAAATGTTCCATGGACTAATTCCTGAATAAATAATCGATGCACCTCACTACTTCTGAGGAAGCTTTCTGTGGCATTAATAATTCCTTCAACAAGAGCTTCATCAGGTTCAGAATCATTTTCTGACAGCTTAAATTCCCAATCTAAATGTCTTCTTTGCCAACCTGCCGAGTGGAGACTAGGCATGACTGTCTGTGAATAAGTATCAACTGACATTTCATAAATTCTCTCTGCTAATTTCTCGCACCAGTCTTTACCATGCTTTTCTAGATTTTTCTGCATAGCTTGCCTTGGAACAGCATGACCACCATGATGACTGTGACATACTCCATCTGGACATTCGATTGCTTTTATACTCATTGGATTATTTAGTACCTATATATTCTAGATAGCTATTTTTTATAGAAAAGAAAATATATTTTTAACAAAAATCCAAGACTTTTGACTTTCTTCAATTTATATTTAGTATGTTAAAAAAAATAAATAAATTGACAAAGATACTTATTCCTTCCGAAACAAACTCTGGTGAAAGGAGAGTTTCAGCTACACCAGAAGCGGTAAAGAAATTAAAAAGCCTTGGATGTGACGTTTACATTGAAAGTTCAGCAGGAAAATTATCAGGATTTAGTGACTTATCATATGAAGAATCGGGCGGAACAATACTAAATAACTTAGATCAAAAAATTTGGAGTGAAGCTGACTTAATATTTTGCGTTCAAACTCCATCACAGGATAATTTAATTAAATTAAAGAAAGGCGCTATTCTTCTTGGTCTTCTAAACCCATATGGTAATAAGGAGCTTCTTAGGATTATAAATAGTAATAGGATTTCAGCTTTATCACTAGAGTTGCTTCCGAGGATTAGTAGAGCTCAATCTTCTGATGTTCTCTCTTCACAGGCCAATATTGCTGGATATAAAGCAGTTCTTTTGGCGGCAAGTGAGTTAGATAGATATTTCCCAATGCTTATGACTGCAGCAGGGACAGTCCAACCTGCCAAAGTAGTCGTTCTTGGTGGAGGAGTTGCAGGATTACAGGCAGTTGCGACAGCAAAAAGACTTGGTGCAATAGTATTTGTATCTGATATTAGACCTGCAGTTAAAGAACAAGTAGAGTCCTTGGGAGCAAGATTTATAGAACTTCCTGAAGTTGAGGAAAAACCTGGAGAGGCAGGAGGTTATGCAAAAGCTGTAACACCCGAATTCCTCTCAAAACAGAAGGCAACTTTAACTAAATATTTATCTGAAGCTGATGTTGCTATATGTACTGCGCAAGTTCTAGGTAAAAAGGCCCCTGTTTTAATAGACTCTCCCATGATTGAAAAAATGAGGCCTGGTGCAGTAGTTATTGATTTAGCAGTTTCTCAGGGAGGGAACTGCGAAGGAACAAAATCAAATGAAACTACTATTAAATGTGGGGTAAAACTTATAGGAGCTGGCGAATTACCCTCTTCAGTTCCTTATGATGCAAGTTCACTTTATGCTAAGAACTTAACATCTTTGATTACACCATTTATAAAAGATGGTGTAATTAAATTAGATAAAGAGGATGAACTCATTTCTGGATGTTTATTAAGCGATGAAGGAGTTGTTCTTCAAAATAAAGTTTTCGAAAATTGAGGTTTTAAAATTATGTCTTTTATAAGCCTTCTCTGGGTTCTTTTACTTGGTAGTTTATTAGGCCTCGAGTTAATTGGAAAAGTTCCTCCTACTCTTCACACACCTCTGATGAGTGGAGCAAATGCAATTTCAGGGATAACAATGCTTGCAGCCTTGACTTTAATTGTAAAAGCAGAAGGTAACATACCACTTTTAATAATTGGTTCAGTTTCTCTTGGATTTGCTCTTTTCAACGTTGTAGGCGGTTTCTTTGTAACTGATCGAATGCTCGCGATGTTTAGTCGTAAACCATCAAATAAGAAGTAATTTTTAACATGAATCTACCTGTAATCATTAAATTCGTTATTGACCTTTTAGCAGTACTTTTACTGGCTTTGGGAATAAAAGGTTTGTCAAAAGTAAAGTCTGCAAGGGATGCCAATAGATTAGCTGCATTTGCAATGTTGCTATCAGTAGTAGGATTACTTTCTTATTATTTAGGCACTTCTGGCATTGCTAGTCAGTCTTGGATTTGGATAATAATTGGATCAATAATAGGTAGTTTATTCGGAGCAATACTTGCAAAAAAAGTACCTATGACCTCCATGCCTGAAACAGTGGCATTGTTCAATGGTTGTGGAGGAATGTCATCACTTTTAGTGGCCTTAGGAGTAGCTATTTTTCCTATATCTGGCGGCCAACAAAATTTTGATTTTTTTAAGTCACTTATTAACGAAGTTTCAATATCTGTTTCTATATTTGTTGGTGCCATAACTTTCACAGGTTCAATTGTGGCGATGGCAAAGTTACAGGGTTGGTTGTCAACTCCAGGATGGACTCAGAGCAAAGTTAGACATTTTGTAAATATTGTTTTTGCAGTTGCTTCCTTGGTAGCCTTTTTTGATTTGATAAATGGCAATACAAGTTCTATTTGGCTTTTAGTTATAGTTTCTTCTTTGTTAGGTATTGGAGTTACTTTGCCAATTGGTGGAGCTGATATGCCAGTCGTAATATCTTTATTAAATAGCTATTCAGGGATTGCAGCAGCAGCAGCAGGTTTCGTTGTAGATAGTCAGCTTTTGATAGTAGCAGGCGCAATGGTTGGAGCGGCAGGTCTAATACTTACTCAAGTAATGTGCAAGGGGATGAATAGATCATTGGTCTCAGTTCTTTTTGGAGGATCTTTATCGGCACAAAGTACAGCCTCTTCTGGTTCAGGAGAATATACAAATATAACTTCTTGCAGTGTCGAAGAATGCGCATTGACGTTAGAAGCAGCCAACAAGGTAATTATTGTTCCTGGATATGGTCTGGCAGTAGCTCAAGCTCAACATACTTTAAGGGAAGTGACAAAAAAACTAGAGCAAAATGGTATTGAAGTTGTTTACGCAATTCATCCTGTAGCAGGTAGGATGCCTGGACATATGAATGTACTTTTAGCAGAAGCAGATGTTCCCTACGAACAACTTAAAGAGATGGATGTTGTAAATCCTGATTTTCCAGCAACGGATGTTGTTTTAGTTTTAGGAGCGAATGATGTGGTTAATCCTCAAGCTAAAAATGATAGCTCTTCTCCTTTATATGGCATGCCAGTTCTTGATGTGCAGGAAGCAAGAACGGTATTTGTAATTAAACGAGGTATGAGTGCAGGTTACTCCGGAATAAAGAATGATTTATTTGATCTGCCAAATACATCAATGGTCTTTGGTGATGCAAAAAAGGTACTGAATGATTTGATTGGAGAATTAAAGGATCTTGGAGTTGGGGAGAAATAATAGTATATCTTTTAGTTTTTCAGATTACATAAAAAATAAGCCATTTCGAGAAGTTTTGCCTTGGATAGGTGGCGACTTACAAACTTTGAGAGATACTTTTGTTATTGATTTTGGTAAATCAAAAAAAAATAAAAAAATATTCTTTCCGATTAATAAAATTCTTTCTAAAAAATTTGAATTTGATTATCTTTTAGGGTTTTTAGAATTACCTGAAAACTTAGACTTAATTAGGGGTTTTGTAATCGTTACACATGGTTTAGGGGGCTCAACTAAACGGTTTGGTTTAAGAAGAATCTCTAGTAAATTAGCAAATAATGGTTTTGGAGTTCTTAAATTAAATCTAAGAGGTTCTGGATCTGCGAGATATTTAGCTAAAGGCAATTATTGTGCTAGATGCTCCAGTGATGTTATTTCAGCAATTAATTATTTTAAAAAATTCATTAATTTAGAGTTTAAAGATCTCATTAAGATGCATAATCTTCCAATTTACGGAGTTGGATTATCTTTAGGCGGAACAATTCTCTTAAATGCCTGCCTAGATTACGATGAAAACAAAGGAGAAAAACTTTTAGATGGTCTTGCCTGCGTGAGTACCCCTTTAGATTTATCTTCATGCAGTCTCTGTATTGAAAAACCTAGAAATTATATCTACCAAAAATGGTTACTTCACCGCTTAAAAAATCAGTTATGGGAGGGATTTAATGATGAAGGCAAACTCCTCGATAACGAGAAATTAAGAATAAAAATTAGAAGTTTAAAAAGTATACGAGAATTTGATCAGAAATTTACAGCTCCTAGTTGGGGATTTAATTCTTTAGAGGATTATTATATTAAAGCTTCTCCAATATTTAGAATCCAAAACTCAATAAAAAAATTACCTCCAATGCTTTTTATTCATGCCAAGGATGATCCTTGGGTTCCATATAAGGATACTTTTAATTTAAGAAAAGAATCTATTGATAAATTCACTATTTTTATAACCGAAAAAGGAGGTCATAATGGTTTTCACTCGATTAATGGCTGCTGGTCAGATGAAGTCGTAAAGAACTGGTTTATGAGTATCTAGGACTATTTAAAAATGGTGTTTTTTTGAAAATCCATTTTTCTATTGGTTTACCGTTAATAATATGTGAGGTAAAAATTTCAGAAATTTTTTCTGGAGAAACTTTCTCGTACCATATACCATCAGGCCAAATAAGAAGAATTGGGCCGTTCTTACATATCCTTAAACAGTCAGCTTTTGACCTTAATATATGAACGTTTTTTGTAGAGGGATCATTCTCAAATTTTTTTAAAGTCTTTTTAAGGCATTCCCATGTTTTTTGACCTTCATTGCCTTTAAAGCATTTCTGTTTTGTGGGTGTTGCGCATAGTAGAAGATGCTTTTTAATATTCACTTTTATCCAATACTTACGTATTTTTTCCTTTTTTTAATTTCTTGCTCAACAAAAAGTCTGGCCCAATTGTCTACTTCAAGAATATCCTCCAATTCGGGACTTAAATTCAAATTCTTCATATGTGATTCACAAGCTTTACTTATAAATGTTGGAATTTCTTGAAAAGAAATTTTTTCTTTAAGGAATTGTTCAACAGCCATTTCATTAGCAGCATTTAAGACTGCAGGCATAGTCCCAGAAGATTTTCCTGCGGCATAGGCTAGTCCCATACATGGATATTTAAACTCGTCAGGTTCTTTAAAAGTTAATTGCCCAATTTCGCTTAGGTTTAATCTTTTCCAATTTGTTTTAAACCTTTCAGGCCAACTCATCGCATACAAAATAGGTAGTTTCATATCTGGCCAACCTAATTGAGCTAATACTGAGGAATCTTCCATCTCAATCATTGAATGAATAATACTTTGAGGGTGGATAACTATTTCAATATTTTCGTAAGAGGTCCCAAATAAATAATGAGCTTCTATAACTTCTAATCCTTTATTCATAAGAGTTGCAGAATCTACGGTTATTTTTTTTCCCATATCCCAATTAGGATGTGAAGTTGCATCTTCTACTGTGACATGCTTTAAATCCTCAACTGCCCAATCTCTGAAAGCACCGCCAGAAGCTGTTAAATGTATTGCTTTTAAACCCTTAGAGATCTCTCCTGTTGAAAAATCTGCATTTTTATAATTAGGTAATCCTTGTAAACATTGAAAGATAGCAGAGTGTTCTGAATCAGCAGGTAAAAGCCTACTATTATTTTTCTTTAATGCAGGAATAACAATTGGCCCTGCCGCAATTAAAGTTTCTTTGTTAGCAAGGGCAATATTTTTCCCAGCATTAATTGCTGACATTGTTGGAATTAAGCCTGCACAACCTACTATCCCTGTTACTACAGTATCTGCCTTATCCCAAGCTGCAACAGCATTAATCCCCTCCTTTCCGCCTAAAACTAAGGGAGCACTATCCAACCCTAAGTTATTAATATTATCTTTTAAATCTTCTATAAGATTTTCATCCTCAATTGCAACTACTTCTGGTTTATGTGTTTTAACTTGTTCGGTTAATAAATTAATATTTCTTCCTGCCGAAAAAGCTACGGCTTTAAACTTATCAGGCTGCTCACTAGCTATTTCGAGAGTTTGAGTCCCAATTGAACCAGTAGAACCGAGCACAGTAATGTATTTCAATTTTCTCTGATATTTCTAATATCTTCCCATTTAAAGGTGTATTTAAAAAACAAAAATTTCAAATTGGTTTTTTTCTTAAAATTTAGACCCTTATCCATTTTGTTATTTCCTTTGATTGATCAATAAGTTCAATACCTTTTTCTTTTAACAAATTCCTGATTTCATCCGCCTTCGCATAATTCTTTTCCATTTTTGCTTTCAATCTTTCATCAATAAGCGATGATATTTCGTCTTCTTTTATTTTACTTTCTTTTACTAAAACCTCTTTTTTAAGACCAAGTACCTCGGTCAACTTTTCAAGAGTTTTGAAATTCTCAAGTAGAAAGAATTTTTCATTTAGGTCTATCTTAAAACCTTCAACCCTTTGAAATTGGTTTAAAAAGTTTTTTAATGGTTTCGCTAAATCGTAAATAATTGCAATAGCACCTGCTGTATTAAGGTCATTCCCAAGAGCCTCAGAAAATTTAAGCTTTTTTTGAGATAATTCAAAACTTATTTTCTTTTTATATTCTTTTTCAAGAGATTCATTTTTTTCAATAGATCTAAAAGCACCTTTTGTAAGGTCCATAAAAGAAAGAGCCACATTAATGTTTTTCCAAGCTTCTGAAGCACTCCTTAAAGCTTCTTCAGTAAAATCGAGTGGTTTTCTATAATTCACAGTCATAACAAAATATCGCAAAGTCATAGGGCTTATACCTGACTTTATTAGTTCTCTGATAGTTTTAAAATTTTTAAGGGATTTACTCATCTTTTGTCCATTTACATTGACCATCCCATTGTGTAACCAATAGTTTGCTAGTTTTTTGCCATTGGCTGCTTCTGATTGGGCGATTTCATTCTCATGATGAGGAAAAATCAAATCAGAACCACCTAAATGGATATCAATAGTATCTCCTAATTCATCTTTAACCATCGCCGAACATTCAATATGCCATCCTGGTCTACCTTTACCCCATGGCGAATCAAAAAATGGTTCATCATCTTTGGCTTTTTTCCATAGTGCAAAATCTTGCGGATTTAGTTTTTTACTATTTTCCTCATTAGCCATTCTTCCTTGCTGATTGATATTTTGTTCTTGTATATTTTGATTACTTAGCTTTCCATATTTTTTATTTTTAAAAACAGAATAATAAACATCTCCATCTCTAGAATATGCATAACCTTTGTCCTCGAGGATTGTTATGAAGGAGCAGATATTGCATATATGATTAGTTGCTCTTGGCATACTATCCGGTCGCATTATGCCTAAAGAATCCATATCTTTATGAAATTCAATAATATTCTTTTCAGATACTTCCTTCATTGAACTGCTTTCTTCTTTCGCTCTTTTTAAGATCTTGTCATCAATATCTGTAAAATTTTGAACATACTTTACTTTGAAATCACTGTAAATTAGAAATCTTCTCAATACATCCCAAGCTATATAACTTCTAGCATGACCAAGATGACATAAATCATAAACAGTTACTCCACAACAATAAATTTTAACTACATCATCAATAGGCTTAAAAACCTCAACTCTTTTGCTTAAAGTATTAAAAAGTTTGATCATCTTAAACTAAGTATTCATAAGGTTTATTTTGTCTCCATCCAGTTGTCTCCAATTCCAATATCAACTAAAAGAGGCACATTCAATTTTACACAATCTTCCATAGTCTTCCTCACTAGTTTCGTCGTAATTTCCAAAGAATCTGGTTCAACTTCAAACAATAATTCATCATGTACTTGTAAAAGCATTTTTGCGGGAACGTTCATTTCTATAAATTTCTTATTTAGTTGAACCATTGCAATTTTAATAATATCTGCACTCGAACCCTGAATTGGTGCATTAGCTGCGGCTCTCAATGACTGTGCTTCCATTCCAGCCCTTCTTGCAGATTGCAGGTCAATTTCGTAAGGATCTTTCCCTATTAATCTTCCAAGTCCATTTTTATCGAACTTAAATTCTCTTTTTCGACCAAAAATTGTTTTTACATAACCTTTTGATAAGGCAAGCCTTTCTTGGAGTTCAAGAAATTTGAAAATTTTAGAATATCTTTCTTTGTATTTTATTAGGAATTCTTTTGCCTCTAGAGTACTTACTCCTGTTGAACGGGCAAACTTTTTTATACCCATACCATAGATAACTCCAAAATTTATTGTTTTCCCAACTCTCCTTTCGTCGGATGATATTTCTTCTTTCTCGAAAATTAATCTTGCAGTCAAAGAATGAATGTCATCATTTTTATGAAACGCATTAATTAGTATTTCTTCATCCGCTAAGTGAGCAAGTATTCTTAATTCGATCTGAGAATAATCAGCTGATAAAAGTTTCCAATTTTTTTCAGGCAAGAATGCTTTTCTGATTCTCCTACTAAATTCAGTCCTAACGGGGATATTTTGAAGATTAGGATTGCTACTGCTTAGTCTCCCAGTCGCTGTAGCAGCTTGATTAAAGTTTGTATGAACTCTTCCTGTCTTTTCATTTATAAGATTTGGAAGAGCATCAATATAGGTGCTAAGTAATTTGCTAAGAGTTCTGTGTTTTATTAAATGTTGGATTATTGCATGTTCGTCGACTAATCTTTCAAGAACTACTGCATCTGTACTCCATCCTGTTTTTGTTTTTCGTGATTTTTTCTTATCCAAATTTAATTTTTCAAACAAGATCTCACCAAGTTGTTTTGGTGAAGATAGATTAAAAGTCTCCTCTGCTAATTCATAAACTTTATTTTCAATATCTTCTAAGGTACTTTTTAGTTCTTTTGAGAGTTTATCTAAATAAGGGATGTCAATGGTTATTCCATTCATTTCCATTTGAGACAATACCGGCTCTAAGGGCAGCTCGATCTCTTCGAACAATTTGATTAATTCATTTTTTTCTGTTGAAAATCTTTCTTTAAAAATTTTGACAATCTTAAAAGTTAGAAATACATCATAACCGCAGTAAATACTAGCTTCATCAATATCAACAAATGAAAAGTCTTTATTTTTTCCAACTGTTTCCTTAAATGAGGGAGGTTTAAATCCAAATAATCTAAAACTAATTTCACTTAACCCATGCTTCTCCTGATTATTTAGAAGATAGTCTGCTAACAAGGTGTCAAAGGTTACGCCTTTAAGATCAAGTCCATGATTAAAAAATATTTGCCTGTCAAATTTAGAATTTTGGAGTGCCTTTTCTTTTTTTGGATCTTCTATCCAAGTTCTTAGTTTTGAGAAAACATCTTCAATCGATAATTGATTTTGGGTCTCTTTTTTTGTTTGATGACCAAGAGGTATATAAAATAAATCATCAGTTTCTTCTCCAAGACATAGCCCTATCCCGACAAGTTCCGCATCGATTGGATTTAAACTATTAGTCTCTGTATCTAAAGAAACTATCTCATTGGTCTTTTCTAATCTTTGAATTAATTTATCAAGTAATTCAAAATCATTTACAACAGTTACTTTGATTTTAGGGATTGTATTTTCACTATTTTGTAATTCACTTTTACTAGAGACCTTTGGATCTTTCTCCTCCTCTTTAGCCACATTATTTTTGTCAAAACCACCTTGACTAAAAGTTGAATTGAAAATATCAATTTGCCGGAGTAGTGTTGATAATTCAAGTTTTTGCAGTGACTCTGAGAGGAGTTCTTGATTTATATTTTTTAATTCATAACCATCACTTAATATCAAAGGCACTTCAGTATTTATTTTTGCTAAATCCCTGGAAAGAAAAGCATTATGCTTATCGTTTCGGAGCTTTTCTATAACCGAACCTTTGATGAATCCTTTATATTTTTTATCATTATTCTGCTGAATCTTGTCCAAAGCCTGATAAATTCCATCAAGTGTATCGTTTTCTTTTAGTAGATTAATTGCAGTTTTTGGACCTACCCCTTTAATACCAGGAATATTATCAGAACTATCACCAGTTAGAGCTTTAAGATCAACAACTCTTTCTGGCGCAACACCTAATTTTTCTTTTACTCCATTTTCATTCATAAGAGTTGGATTACCACTTTTCGCATATGGACCACCACCCATATAAAGCACATAAATATCTTTTTGATCATCTACTAATTGAAATAAGTCCCTATCTCCAGAAAGAATATTCACGCACCATCCTTTAGAAGAAGCATCATTTGCAATTGTGCCTAGGAGATCATCTGCTTCGTATCCTGGAGATTTAAAAATTGGTAAATTAAGGCTTTCTTCTAAAATGATTTCTAGTTGTTCAATATCCTGAAAAAAAACATCTGGTGCTACATCTCTATTAGCCTTATAATTTGGATCTAATTCATGTCTGAAAGTTGGTTTTTCGGTATCAAACGTAATACAAACACCCTCAGGACTAATATTTTTGCAATTATCCAGAAGACTTTTTAAAAATCCATAAGTGACACTTGTTGGGAAACCTTCTTTAGTTGTTAACCCTCCATCAATCCCTTTGCTAAATGCATAGAAGCTTCTAAAAGCAAGTGAATGGCCATCGACTAAAAGTAAAATTGGTTTTTTAGAGTTTTCAGATTTTAAACTCATTTTCTCTTCTTAGCCCAAGGTGGAATATCAATAAAGATTTGCTCTCCAGGTTCTAATCCATCAATTACTGAAGTTTTATTTCCACTACTAATACCAATTTCGATTTTTTCAAATTTGGGAGAATTGTTTTTATCAACTTTTAAAATTCCTTTTTCACCTTTTTCTGTGACAATAGAAACTGTTGGAACTAGGATTTTTTCTTCATTACCTTCGACTCTAAATTCAAGATCTGCAGTCATTCCAATTTTGATTTCTTCAGAAATATCTTTAAAATTTAAAGTTACTTCGAATGAGGTTACATTATTATCTTTTACAGCTCTTGTGGCTATTTTTTTAACTATGGCACTATATTTTTTTGAGGGATAAGCCTCAATTCTTACTGAGGCTTCTTGACCTATTTTTATTCTGCCAATGTCACTTTCGGGAACTTTGGCAACGATTTCTAGACCCTCTGATAATTCAAAAATGAAGTTTTTGGTTTTAGGGTCTGAACTTAAGTTTGTACTTGGTGTGACATAAGATCCTATCTCCGCATATTTTGCAGTTATCTTTCCTCCATAAGGAGCTTTAATTAGATAGAAACTTTTTTCAGCTTTTGCATCATTAAGTTTGGCGCTACTAATGTTGTAGTTATTTTTATAACTTTCATAATCTTCTTTACTTACCGCACCTTCTTGATATAAATATTCCCTTCTTAAAAATTCAGATTTTTGTTTTTCTACATTTAATTTTAGTTCTTCAATTTTATATATAAAGTCTTCATCATCGAGAGAAGCTAAAACCTGATCTTTTTTTACAAGATCGCCCTCATCTACTTTGATTTCTTTAATTACACCTTGCTTCCGAGGCCCAATATTGCTTGTCCTTATTGCTTTTACTTCACCACTTGTATTAATTGAATCTGATAGAATTCCTTTCTCAACTTGGACTACAAAATCAGAAATGTCTTTTGATTTATTTTTCTTGAAGGAATTGGTTATGAAAACGAAAAATATAGTTAAAGAAAGTAAAATAATTCCACTTCTCAGATTTATATTTTTTTTTATTAAATCAAGCATTTCTTTTGAAAAAAAGTAATTGAGAATATTTGGGAACTAAATAAATAATCAAGTTGATTATAATTAACTTATCCAAGATTGGTTAAGTAAATACTATATTACTAGAAGATGTTTTCTGAATAATTTTTCCATAAATTTTTTCAAATGTTAAAAGCCGGTATTATTGGATTACCAAATGTTGGGAAATCAACCTTATTTAATGCACTTGTAGAAAATGCTAAAGCTCAAGCGGCTAATTTCCCCTTTTGTACTATAGAACCTAATAAAGGTATAGTTTCCGTCCCAGATCAAAGGTTACAAGAGTTAGGTGATTTAAGTTCTAGCCAAAATATTATCCCAACAAAAATTGAATTTGTAGATATCGCAGGACTAGTAAAAGGAGCAAGTAAAGGTGAGGGTTTGGGAAATAAATTTTTATCAAATATTAGGGAGGTTGATGCAATAGTTCATGTTGTGAGGTGCTTTGAAGATAGTGATGTAATTCATGTTTCAGGTAAGGTAGATCCCTTGGATGACATTGAGATTATTAATCTGGAATTGAATTTAGCTGATTTATCCCAACTCCAAAAAAGAAGAGAAAGAATTAAAAAACAGGTTAGAACTAGTAAAGAGGCAGCAAAAGAAGATAATTTACTGGAAAAGATTGAAGAAGAGCTACAAAAAGGACTTTCAGTTAGATCAATATCTTTGAGTGAAGAAGAAAATTTAATAATTAAGCAACTAGGCTTCCTTACTGCTAAACCAATTATTTACGCAACAAATTTGAATGAAAATGATTTAGCTGAAGGTAATGATTTCTCATCAAAAGTTCAGAGTTTTGCAAGCAATGAAAATACAGAATGTATAAAAATATCAGCGCAAGTTGAATCTGAATTAATAGAGTTAGAACCAGAAGATAAAAAAGACTACCTTATTGGTTTAGGAGTAGAAGAAGGGGGATTAAGTTCTTTAATTAGATCAACATATAAATTATTGGGATTAAAAACTTATTTCACCACTGGAGAAAAGGAGACAAAAGCATGGACCATAAAAGATGGGATGACTGCGCCACAGGCAGCAGGAGTAATTCATACTGATTTTGAAAAAGGATTCATAAGAGCTCAGACTATTTCGTATCAAAATTTAATTGATTCAGGTTCAATTACCAATGCAAAAACTAAAGGTCTTTTAAGAAGTGAAGGTAAGGAATATATTGTTAAAGAAGGTGATGTAATGGAGTTCTTATTTAATGTTTAGTAAATCTCTTAAGGCTTACTATTTTGCTTTTTGAATTTAAATTCAAAAAATGAAATTAAGAAAATTAAGATACATCCTAAGCAACTTCCTATTAACCCAAAAACAATGGTTGTAAAGCCATCATCGTAGCCATATTGTAATTGTGGTAAGTGAGGGGGTATTGGCATTATTTTTCAACAGAATTTTCAATATCTTCCAGTAAATGTTTAGTTGATCTACTAAAACCATTTGTTTTTAGATAGTTTTGAGCCTCTCTAAATTTTTCAGCTACTCTTTTTGCATAAGGAGTATTCATGGAATTTTGAGTCATGTTGAAAGTGCGACTCATTTTATAATCAGATTTAGGTAAAGCCTTGATAAGTATTCAAAAATACAAGAATATAAAAATAGGATTTTTTACTTACTAAGAAATTTATTGTAAAAAGTTCTTGATTCTCCAAAATAAAGTTTTTTTATATTAGAAAAATTGACAATGACAAATATATTATTAATTCTTTTTTTTGTACTTTTATTTTTATTATTTTTTTATTCAAAACGAATTAAAAGTCTATCCAAAAAGACAAAATCTAGTCCAACTTATGTTCCTTTCTTAAAAGAACAAGAATTTAATCCTGACATAAGTACTGAGAATTGGGATTTACACAAACTTAGATTAGATAAATTTAAAAGATCACAATATAAGGGATTAACTTTCTTCGTAAGTTCAGAAAATAAAATTTACTATCTTTCGGAAGAAGGGGATAAGGTTTATTGCTAACTGGTGAAATTAATTTTATAAATAAGAAAAGCCGATAGAAATTAATAATATTAATGAAGTATTTATTTTTATTATCAGAAAAGTTCTATAGGTTTATCAAATGGGAGTGGAATACTTTAAAAAATCTAAGAAGAACAAAAAGAAAGAATTTTTTTCTAAGAGGATCATTTGCGTTATTTAGTTTATTCTCTATTCTTTTTTTAATATTTTCTCCTCCTATCGCTTTTGGATTGTTATTTGGAGAGGGATTGAAATTTAGTACTTTTTTTATTTGGATATGGATTTTAAATTTAAAGTTTTTTTGAAGATTTATAATTTATATACGGAGATTATTTAAAGTTTAGAATATTAAAAAAACTACCTTATGCCAAAAATATTCAAACAAAATAAGTTCGCTTTGTTGGGAGCAAATATATTAATAATTTTACTTTGGGTAACCATATCTTCCTTTTTGATGAATTTTTTTCAAAGTGAAAATGCCCCATTTTATATATATAAAATTTCTTTTTTAATAAGATTCCTCCCTCCTATTTGGGTTACATGGTACCTTTGGATAAAAAGAGGTGGTTTAAAAAGATAAATTACAAAAGCATTTTTACGGATTTACTATAAAAACAAATCAGTTAAGATCTGAATGCTTACTTGAAATTTTCATGTAAGAATTAGGTAATTTAGAGATTGTTTTTAGCTAAGAAACAATCTCTTTTTTTACAAATATTTTTTCTCATAAAAAAGTGTTTGTCAGTATCCCTATTGACAAACACTCATGACGATCATTTTTTAAATTAAAATTAAACAGGCAATCTATTATCAATTTCTATTACTCCAGAATCCATAAGACGGCCGATCTTAATTACTAAAGCCATATCTAACCTTGAAAATTCAGATTGATGGTTAGTTATCCAATCAAGTTCAGAAAGAGTTATAACTCCCAAAGTATTTACTTTAAGAAAAAGTAAGCCTAAATTCATTTTAAAAAATTCCTGGGATTATCCAGCCGAACAAGCCATAATTTACAACTAATGCAAATAAGCCCATCATTGCCATTCTTCCATTAGTTCTCTCGGCGTTTTGCCAATAAGTTGGTTTTGAATTTTCCATTTTTCTGATTTGTAGAAATGTTAAATAGTAGGTTTTTAAACGAAACCAGGAATTATTTGACCTGTTGTTAGGTATGCTCCAACAGCAGCAATTAATCCAAGCATTGCGAATCTGCCGTTAAGAGTTTCAGCAACAACTTTTTCTTTTTCGATTGTTTTGACTTTTGTGTTTGTGTTTTTCATTTGATTAGAAGATGAATAGTTTAAATTTTCGTTTTGGAATTGCTTGGTTAAATAAGCAACGAGGATGGCTGTAAAGAATACAATTACGGCTAAGAAACCTGAAAGTGGACTCATTAAAAAATGCCAGGAATAATTTGTCCGGTTGAAACGTAAGCACCTACTAACGCAACAAGGCCAATCATTGCCCAACGACCGTTAACTTTTTCTGCATTTTGTGGGTAGCTGTCGTAAGAAACAGACTCATCTATGTAAGGACGTGTCTCAGTAGGAAACATGTTCTGTCTGCCGCCTGATTCAGTAGTAACGTTTGAATTAGCCATTGAAGTTGTGTAATTGTTAACTAATGTAACACTACTATTAACAAATGTAAAGTATTAAGCCGAAATTAAGTTATATTCAAGATATTCATTACATTATTGTAGCATATACGTTACATATTTTGTTAAATAGTTGTTTTTTGGGCTCGCTACGCTTTACAGATTGGTTCGCAAGATTTTAAGAGTTCAATGCGGTTTTTAATTATTAATTTTTAAATCTTTATAAAGATATCAATTTGGTAGAAAAAACTACATCATTCTGAAATTTGAATAATTAGTTTTTAGATATAAACTATTTCACTTTATTATGGAATTCGCAAAAAAAATCATGACCGAAAAAGCTGAAAAGCTTAATGGTAAAGCCGCAATGCTTGGAATGTTTGCTCTTGTAGGAGCTTATTATTTTACTGGTCAAATTCTTCCAGGAATTTTCTAGTAAAAATCCTTTTTAAATTTTTTTCAGGGCTTTATCAAGCCCTTTTTTACTGGATGATTAATTATTCCCTTTTTAATTATCTAATAATTCAAATAATCTACTTATTAGAAGCTTTCTTTTTAAAAAAGTTTTATCAATATATTTTTTATTCTCTTCTTTTAAAATTTCCTGACCATTTGATCCTAATCCCTCAAGGACAAACTCTTTATCTTCTTTAATCCAGTTATTTATCATTCTCCCCGTCGTCTCTATATGGAATTGTAATCCGTAAGCAAAATTACCAATCCTAAAAAACTGTTCCTTACAACGCGCACTACTAGAAATGAGTACTGCTTTATCAGGTAATAAAATCCTATCTCCATGCCAATGCAGTACATGAAAAGGTTCTTCAAATAGTGATTTAAAGTCTTTATTTGAATTATTAATAAAAATTTGAGACCATCCAATTTCTGGTAATGCTTTTGGAGGTGATCCACATTTAAGAATTTCTACATCTCCTCCAGCCGCACTCGCAAGCAACTGAGCACCTAAGCAAACACCGATTATAGGTCTCTCATTTTCTAATTCTTTTTTTATAAAATCTCTTTCTAACTTAAGCCATGGATATCTTTCGCTTCCAATATCTTTAACTCCCATTGGCCCACCCATAATTAAAATTAAGTCACCTTTTTTTGTTTGCGGTAGAGCATTTTTGTTATCTAAACGAATAATTTCTATTTTTAAATCTCTTTCTTTAGCAAATTCTTCAAAAAGACCTGGCCCCTCTATTTCTAAATGCTGAAGAACTAATAGGCGTCTTATTTTCTTCATTCACTTTCCATTATTTCAGCTGATTCAGAACAGACATTAACGCTAAACCACTTCATTGCCGACCAAGTATCTTCTTGGTAAGTACCTGCTGCAATACTTACAAAACAATCATTTTCATACCAACTTCGATAACTGGGAGTTACTCTCGTTCCTTTTAAACTATTTTCTAAGCCTTTTCCATATTTTTTAATAACAAGATTTAAAGCTTCATTCTCAATTTCTCTTTGCTTTTCATCAGCAAAACCTCCTAGTGGAATAAAAAAAAGAATTGATGCAATAAGTAAACGTATCATTGAGTCTTTTGGTTTATATGTAGTTAATCTCATATCGATTAATTAATTTTTTAAAGTCATCTACTCTTTTTTGTCCATTCTTTAATGGTCTTGATGAGTCAAGAACGGCTGCACAACATAATTGCCAACAAGAATTTTCATCTAGTCCTAATTTCTTACATATATTTTTTGGAGCTTTTATAACTGTATTTATTTCTGCAATATGTTGAGTAGTTTCCCATAATTCTCCTTCTAGAAAGTCAATTTCAATACTTGATAATAATTCTGTAGCAACGTAATCCTTAATTAGCTCAGTTAATTCCACGATATTTTATTAAAGCAGAGAAGTTAAATCATCTTTTAGTATTTGTATAGCAAGATAAAAAAAAAGGAGCTATTTTCTACCTCATCTTGAAACTCCTATCGATAATTAAGAAACTACATCATTTCGTATTGATCAAGTTTGGTTTTTAATTTTGTTGCTTGTTTAATTAATGACAAAGATTCTTTTCTGCCAGTTGAATTATTAGCCTGGACTATAAGATCGGCGTATTTCTTTGCGATTTTTTTTTCCATGATTTAAATTATATAAATACCGTTTTTGAATCTTGAATCTAGCGAGTCAAAACTAGAAGTAGATAAGGAGTCAACGGTTAAACCTCAGAGTCAACAAATTGGAACGGGTTGACTCGTGTTTTTAATTTATAATCAATTAATAAAAAAGCTGTTGGTATCTACGATTACATTGTTTTCAAACCCTGATTTAATTTGTAGTTGTACATGAACAGGATTGAAAGTTTTCAAATAAACAAAAATACTTTTTATTGGAGGGATCACTTATCCGTAATTGTGCGATACTTCTGTCCATCCTTTTCGGTGAAGTTCGTGCCACTTTTTCCAAGCTGAATCTATGTTGAGTTTTTCAGAGGATTTGTACCCTCCTGGTTCTCCAAGGTGATTTGTGTAGAAAAGATGAGTATGAATTTTTAAATTAGGTTTAGGAGAATTTTTGCATTCTTCGAAAAAGATCATTTTGCTTCCTTCGGGATTTAGTAGACATCCGTTGGGTTTGCTAGTGCTACAACCAAATGAGTACTTAGGCTCCATAATTTATCTTATAATCGGCTGGTTAATTATTAATACGTTTGTACTATAAATTATATCCTCCTTGTTTTGCTGTCAATCCTTTTAAGGTTAAGTACTTATTTACTAATAATTATTTTGTTTTTTAATAAATAAGATAATTTCTTTAAGCTTATGAATTACAGGGAAGATCTAGAAATCAAACTACAAAAAGTAACACTTGCAATGCAGGAAGTTGTAGATGATATCCACAAAACTGATCCTGAGAAGCAAAGAATAATTTCTAAACTTATTGAATTTAAAGAAGCAATCATTTCAAAGGGAAATGAACTTAATATTGAATTAGTGGCAGCCTAGAAAAATTCCAAATCTCATGAATGTTTAATAACTTTTAGAATAATTTTATTAACAAAGAAGGGTTATTTATCAAATGCAGCCTGGTACTTTTGAATTATTGATCCTAGTATTTATCTTTTTAGGTCTTCAAGCCTGGTGGATTATCCCAATAGTTTTTAAAAATAATAAATTAAATAAAAGAGGTAAGGATTTAAGAGAGGAAATTAAGCAATTAGAAAAGTTATATAAGAAATAAATTAGTTTATTATTTTTGCAAACTACCTATTATTAGTGAAACTTAAATATCTAATGCAAATAAAAACATTTATTCCATTTTGTTTCCTTTTTATTGGTACTTTAGCTTTACCACAATCTTCTCTCGCTGAAGAAAAGATTGAAGTTATACCTATTATTCAAAGTTCAAAAGGACTAAGTGGTAAAAACTTTAATTATCTCGAGGGTAAGCCTGAATTAAGACTCTTAAAAGTAAAAATTCCAGTTGGCTTGAAAACTCCAATTCATACTCATCCTTCCCCAATGTTGATTCATGTCACCAGAGGAAGATTAAAACATGTGAGGGGTGAAGAAATTAATTTCTTAAAAGCTGGTGATGCATTTATAGAGAGTAATAATGGGGGCTTCCACTATGTGAAAAATGTGGGGAAGAAGCCGGCCATACTTCATGTAGGAGTTGTATCAGTAGTTGGAATGCCTACGGCCATAAATAAATAAAAATTTTCTCAAAGTTGTTCTATCAGAATGAGGATTAAACTTTTATGAAGAACAGCTGTAGTGAGATACTCCTCCATAGTTAAAATACTGGCTTGGCTTTAGTCGATTATATTTTTGATCTATTTCTGCGGGTTGTTCTACATATGGATTGCTAAAGATATCCTGTAACTCTTTTATTTTCTTGTAATTTCCCTTTTCAGCTTCTTCATATGCAGGAACGACCATCCATTCGCGCCAAGTATAGACTGGATTAAGGGATTTCATTGATGCCGATTTCGCTTTAATATTTCCCTCTTTTTTCAACACTGATTGCCAGTTTTCAAGCCATACTTCCCACCTATTATTGAGCTCGTCATTAATTGGTAAATAGAAACAGTCTTTTAAAGAATCTAAGTTATCAGGGATTTCAGAGAGTTTACGGAACAAAATTGTATAGTCTGCTTTTGAAATGACCATGAGATTAAAAAATTCATTTATTAGAGTTTCGTTGTAATGTTCTAAACCAAGCTTGTTTGCCCACATTTTCATCAATTCCTTATTCATTAATTCAGAAAAGTCTTTTTCGATTTGATCTAACTTTTCTTGATCTTGTTTGTTTCCTGAAAGTAACGGACTAAGAGAGGAACAGAATGTTTTAAAGTTGATTGCCGCTGCAGAAGGCTGGTTAAAAAATGAGAAATGTTCACCTCCACCTGTCCATGGTTGAAATCTTGGATCAAATAATTCACAGAATCCAAAGGGGCCATAATCCAAGGTATAACCTCCAGCAGCACAATTATCACTATTGAAATTACCCTGGCAATAACCGACTCTCATCCAGTTGGCTATAAGTGATATAAGTCTTGATCTGTATAAAGAAGCCAGTTTTATTACTTTACTTTGAATCGAAATCTCACATTCAATTTCATCTTTATAATTTCTATCAATTAGATGTTGAACTATCATCTTTAGTTCATTGAGGGCCTCATCATGCGCATTATCGCGAACTCTTCTTGCAAAAAGTTCAATCTGGCCTATACGTAAAAAAGATGGAGCGACTCTCGTAGTAATTGCTGCTTGATTATCAATCATGATATCAGGTTCAAAATATCTGGACCCTTTGGAATACCATGGTCTTCTAACTATTTCTGAACGTGAGACATAAAGTGTTAAAGATCTTGAGGTAGGGATTCCCAAGGCATCCATTAATTCCTGTGCGAGAAATTCTCGAACGCTTGATCTTAAGACAGCTCTACCATCTGCTCCTCGACAATAGGGAGTTGGACCTCCTCCTTTAAGTTGCATTTCCATTCTTTTCCCATTGAATAAACCTTCAAAAACAGAAATTGCTCTGCCATCGCCATAACCATTGCCAGTTCCAAAAGGACATTGTTGGTTATATTCAGTCCCGTAAATTGATAATGCATAACCTGTTGCCCAACCAACAGGACTCATTGGATAATTAGCAACAGAAATATCCCCTGAGAAAAAACGACAAAAATTCTTGTCTTTAGTAAGATCTGAGCTTAGCTTTAGTTCTTTAAAAAGTTTGTTGCTATGGGAAATATATTCTGGTTCTGGAATAGCGGTTGGAACAACTGGTACGTAATGCCCTGAATATACTGAACGCGGCTTATGATCATTTCCATCTTTTGTTGATTGAGGATCTGCTTTGAGAAAATTTATAAAAGAATAGTCAGATAGTTGAGAAAATTCAGAAAAATTTTCTGTAAGCTTTCCCTTTAATGAATCAGATTTAGTTGACATTAAATTTGTTATCAATTCTTTTAGGCGTTCTAATTTCTTTAAATTAAAAACCTAAGTGTATCTTATATAGATTCTATTAGGGATGTTTTTTGCCGATACGTTTGAGCTTAAATATAAGTTGAAGTTTAATACTTAATTAAAAACAGGGTCCGCAGTAAGACATTTTTTTGGAAAAAATTTTTAGACTTTAAAAAGGAACTTTACTAAGATATCAATTTTTTGAACAAGAAACACTGCAAATACTAAAATATTTACGAGTTTTTTTATAAACTTGCATTAATATAATGTGAAATAGTTTCACAATTTAATTTGTTGATCGATTCATACCACCCCCTTATTTCCGCGGTATATTATTGTAAAAATTTTCTAACTTACCCAGCCTTTGAGCAAATCAAACACACTAATAAATAGTCCAAAACCAATAATTGGGGGAGCAACCCATCTTGTCATAAATTTCAAATAACGTGTCGTTTTGATTCCAACTTTTGAATCACTAAGTTCTTCATTAAACTTTCCAGGTACTACCCATCCCATAAAGAAAGTAACCAAGAATCCACCAAAGATAAGTAAAACGCCACCAAAAATCGAATCAATAGTTCCAAGAATGTTTAAGTTTAATGCAGAAGGAATGCCTGCTAAGAATAGGAAAAGAGTTATTAGCCAAACAGATTTTTCTCTTTTAAAACCAAGTTTATCCATTAAAGAGGAAACTGGAACTTCCAATAATGAAACAGAGGAAGTTATTGCTGCAATATAAGCTAGTGCAAAAAATGCAACAGCTACAATTCTTCCAACCGCTCCATATGAACCAAGGCCCGTAGGAATTGATATAAATAAGGTACCAACTGTTGATTCAGAAATAGCATCACTTAAACCAAATGTTAAAACAATAGGAAAAGTAATAAGTCCTGCCATAAGACCCACCAAAGTATCCAATGATGCAACTCCCACACTTAGTTTTGGAAGATTACTTTTTTTATTTAGATAGGAAGCATAAGTCACCATAATTCCAATTCCTAAACTTAAAGAAAAGAAAGCTTGTGTAAAAGCATTTCTTATTGTTTGAGGGTTTCTTAATTCATCAAAGTCAAACTTAAACAAAAATGTTTTGTATCCTTCCCATGCGCCTGAAAGTGAAGTGGCCCATATTGCTAGCGATAGAAGAATTATAAAAAGTATAGGCATAAAGAATCGTGTCACCTTTTCGATTCCTTTTTTTATCCCTGATGAAACTATTATGGCTGTAAGAACAAGACTTAATAGGTGCCCCAATAAAACACTGCTACCACTACTAATTGAGCCAAAGAAAGTTTCTGCTTCACTTAAATTTTTTGGTAATCCAAAAAATAATGAATGGAACAAGGTATCTGCGGTCCAACCCATTATGACTGAATAATATGATGCTATTCCCAAGGGAGCTATAAAGAAAAGAATTCCTAATGGATACCAATTTTTTCCAGCTAACTTTACTGGTGCAAGCAATGTGCTGGCAGTGGCGTTTCTTCCTAAAGCCATTTCAGCAACAAATACCGGAAGGCATACAATTAAAACTATTAGTATGTACAAAAGTACAAAAGCAGCACCTCCACCTTGAGAGGCTCTGTAGGCGAAACCCCAAAGGTTACCGAGACCTACTGCGCTACCAGCAGCTGCAAGAATGAATCCCAACTTACTAGTCCATTGTTCTCTTGGAGAAATTTTTGAGTCCAAAATTAAAATCTGTTTTTTATAGTTGATTTATAACTCATAAATAAAAATTAGTTAATAGATTGCTTAATAAAAACTAATCTTTATTCAATTATTTTTTTTGGCAAAAAGATTTAAAATCTAAAAATATCTTATTACTGTTATGACTATTGAAACGACTATTCTAGATTTTCAACTAAGTAATATGTTTGAAAAATATGAATCTCATATGAATGCTGAGGAACAGCAGTCGATGTTTAAAAAAATGGGAGTTAAAATATTTTATATTGGTAAATCATTTGATGATCCTCAAAGGGCAACTGTAATTTTTCAAGGACCAGAAAATGTTCTATACGATATTTTTATGAATCCTGAAACAAAACCTATTGTTGAAGCTTGAGGGCATATTTATTGCGGGGACAAAAATAAATCGATGGATTTCTTGAAAAAATAAATCTTTTATGAATTATCAGCTTTTAATTGAATCATACTCTTTTGGTACATCCCTTTCTGAGCAAGAAATAGAACTTTTAAGTCTGGAACTTGAAACTCAAATTATGAACATAAATATATCAACAGAATTTGGCTGTTTTAAATCTGCCCCCGCCCATATTTGCGAAGGTCTAAATTTAAAAAAAGATACATATTGGATTATGTGCCTTGCTGAAATATTAGATTTACATAAGCCCCCTAAATTTGGGAAAACGAAAAGTGTGGAAGTTTTCGATTTACTTCTTGAAAAAGGACTTGTTATTGGTTAATTATTTAATTATTTGAGTATTAAAAAATAAGTTGTTTTTTTCTTTATTCTGATAGTATTTACCTAGGGTCAGATAAATAAATGAAAGATTCTAATGAATTGATATTGGGAAATATTATTAAGCTAACTAGATCAAGTGAAAATAAATTTAAACTAGGAAATTTTAAAGGGGCAATAGATGACAAAATGAAGGCTAATGCAATATTGAAATCTAAATATTGTGATGAAAAAATTATTGAAAAATATAGAGAAGAATTATCAAGATTGTATTCCTCAAAATTTGATCTTATATTCGATCATAAGCTGAAAATTGATGAAATAAAGAGAAATAAAATAGTAAAAATGCTGGAACAAAAAAGTAAGGAAAAATTAAAAAGTCTTGATTATAAAGGAGCAATAAAAGCCTTTAGGAGGGCAGAAAAATATTTTTCAAATTAAAATCATTCTAAATCTCAGAGTTTTTACAAGATAATTAAATTTATAAGTTTGAGAAAAAAAATAATGAAAGGGTTGATTTTTTTTCAGAATTCGTTTCTTTAAAGATATATCATTTTTAGTACTACTCATGGTTATGCCCCAATCTACCTTGGAAAGCTTATTATTTTTTTTGATACTTTCTCTTGTTGCAACTTACATTGTGAATTTAAAGTATTCTTCAAAATTAAAAATACAGAAGTAGTTTTTTTTATCTTTTGTATTAATTAGATTTATTTCCTTGGATCAATCCAAGTCTCTTTGTATAACCAGCTCAAAAAAGTAAGAGTAAGTATATTACCAAATGCATAAGTTATTCCTAATAATGGGTCATAAATATTGGCAATAATCGTCGACATTATAAAGATTATTAACCCTGAAACAACCAAATCCTGAATAGGCAAATGGTTAAAATTCACCGAATTTATCATTTGATAATTGTTTTTAATAGATTAAATTAATTATAAAACCAACAAGTACCTTATTTATATATAATGCAATATCATCTAAGATATGAATAATTGTAGAATTGCTAAAATAATTATAGTTTTTTCATCATTATCGTATTTGAGCGTTTCTTTTTTAAGAAATTATAATTCTTTAGAAAATATAGAAAAAAGATGTATTCTTAAATTTGAAAAAGATTTTAAAATTAATTTGGAAACATCTCATGAAGAATGGAATCAAATTTTAGATTTAGCTGATAACAATTATTTAAAATGTATCGGAATAACTCAGTATTAATTATGGGAGAGGCAAAGAGAAGAAAAAACTTAGGTATTCCGCCTAGAGAAAAAACTGAAGATATAAAGTTGCCTCAACTTGATAAAAAAGCCATACAAGTAAAAGTAAGGTCTACATTGTATAAATATCCAATTATCCCTTTTCTTTTTTATGGAGCTGCAATATTGATTCTAATCGGAGGTTTATTTTATGTTTTCAAATCCTTCAATATTGCTTAATTAAAAGGATTATTAATTTTGATATTTATTATTTTTTGGCATCATCAATTAAAAAAACTTGAAAGATAATAAATGAGCAATTTTTATTGTGCAAAAATAATTAAAGAAATAATATATGATAATTATTTACAATTGACACCATCATATGGTGTTGTAATTTTAGATTAATTTAAAACTATTTATGAAAAAAATAAATAAAAAATATGCTGAAATAATGCGTCAAGCTGATAATGCAGTAGGAAGAAAAGAAGTAGTTAGTTTATTAAAAAAAGCTGCAATGATTATCTCTGAATCTGAGGAAAACTTAGCTGCTTAAGTAAGAAAGCTATTTTATAAGGATAAATAAAAAACCATAAAGAATTATTGATGATGATGCAGCCATAATGATAAATGGTAGTATCATGCCTGAGTTTAACCATCTTAAAAGTCTAATTTTTTTGTTAATTACTCTTGGCATCTTTTCTGAATCCCTTGATTGCAACCTAACAAGAAAATAAATAGTGTAAATGATTAATTAATCTTTTTAAATATCATTCTTTAGCTATTTTGGAATTAAATTTTCTAAAGAAAATTATTTTAATTGCATTCGTATTTTTTATCTTCATAGAAATTTTTAGGTAATTAATACCTTGTATTCTTCAAATTTCTCATGCAAGATTTAGAAACATTAGATTTCTAAATAATGATTGAGAATTTTAAAGAGATCCCTGAAGAATCTAAAGATTATGATTCAGAACTGTTACTTAAGATTCTAAATAAGACATCACTGGAGAATAAAAAAGGTGATGATAAAGAACTATTTGTAGATGAAAATTGGAAAATTAATTCAAAAAATATGAGTAATATAATTCCTTCAGATAGTTCAAATTTGAAAAGAATATTATTAGATATTTTCCCAAATAAAAAAATAGCGATTCAGGATAATAATGATGGGTCGCAAACAATTTTCTTGTCCTAATTTTCGTATTATTAAAAGCTTATTTATACTATTTATTCAATATTTATTTTTTTGAGAAAAATTAGTAAAAATTACTCTCGCGGAATTTTTTTAAGGATGTTATCGTTCATTAACGTTCATCCAAGTTTATATCTCTGGACGCATGAAATGGGAGTAGGGAACGGGATTCTCATTAACTGCAAAAAACAATGAATAACCTCTTACAAATAAGAGAAAAAATCAAAAGAGCTAACAGGCTATATGAAGCCCAACTTTTGGCAACTAAAAGTGGAGAAGTTACTCCATACAGGAGATCAGTTTTTGAAGAGAGAATCCGTAAAACACAAAAAGAAATAAAATTGAAAGACTCAAAAAATTAAATTCTTTTTTGAAACTAAATGATCAATTAAGAGGGGTTTAAATCCCTCTTTTTTTTAAAAAACGATGTAATTATTAATTTATTTTTTTCAATAATCGATTATTAAAAAGAATATAATTTTGATGCTTTTACTATTGATTTAAATTATATAAATGGCAAATTTAATACAGTAATTAAGAGATAAATAAATATGCTTAAAAACAAATATAAACAAATTAAAACCTCACCAAATAAATCAAATTTAGATCAAGTTTTATGGTTTATAGAAAATTTTTTACCACAGAAGAAAAATCGAGGTGTTCAAAAAAATTTGTACATGGATAATCTAGAAGCAGAGACTATCAAGAAACTTTCTAAAATAGCCTCTATACGTTCTAAAAAATTATTGCCAGCCACAAAAAATACGACAATTTCTTTTACTTTTGGTAATTGGGCCTTGCCTTACCTGAAATTGCTTAAGAAAATAGGAATAGCTAAGTAAGAAAATCGTGATCTGCTAGAACTAGATTTATCCCGCAAATTAAAATAAATAAAGATTATAAAGTCTTGGAAGGTTCTTTTCGAAATTTAAGGAGGAATACTTACTTTACATAAAAAATACAATTGCTAAATTTAAAATAAGAGAGCTATTGATTATGTTTCTAAATTATCTGCCTAGTGAGATGGTTGAAGTTGTTGGTTTAACTATGATTTTTTCATTTTTAGTTGGAACTATATTAATTTTGTTATTTACATCAGATCAGGCAAATACAAAGAATCTATATTTAAAGAAGGCCAAATAAATTTTAAATAATTTCTTCTATAGAAGGAAATATTTTCTTATAAAATTAACTTGCAGGTGTGGAACATAATTTTTAATATTTGTATATAGATAAATTTATGATCATGGGTGAAGCTAAAAGAAGAGAAGAATTAGGATTGCCACCTAGACAAAAAAAAATTGAATTGAATAAATCTGATAGATACCTTTCATGGCTTCCAATTGCCAAATCAAGAATTAAGAAATACCCTTATATGGGTGTAGCAACAATGGCCCTAGGAGCGATAATTTTCTTAGTAAGTGGGGGAGCAAATAGTATTAATTAGTTAGATTTTAGCTTGGCTTAGAATGTATCTAAGGTTTTTCTCGTAATATTTTAATGCCAGATATTATTGAGATTATTGAAGCTATACCAAGAAATATCGAGTAAAAAGGTTGTAAATTAATAATGCCAAAATTACCCGTATGCCATTTTATTAACCAAAAAGCATCTACTCCTAATGGTTGAAGAATACTATAAATAGTCCCAGATACAATAGTAATTAGTAAGGGGATTGCTGAAATTGCGGTTATTTTCCTGTGAATTTTTCTTTTGTTGGTTTTTAATCTTTCCATCTATTTCCTCAAATAAATATGTAATTGTTTTTCGTTTTTGCATGGCATCCATTTGTCCTTGTTCTTATGTATTCCTGCGCAACCAAGTTCTAAAGATCTTTTTTCAGCATCCTCTTCAGAAAGGAATGTACCCCTCATATGTGCAAGAGAATAATTATTGAAATTTAGATATAAGAAAAATAAAAAAATAAAAAATTTAAAATTTCTAAGAATAATTCGCATTTTTAACTTTTAAGGATAGATTCACAAATACTAGATGGATTTGCTTGTTTAACTATTTTTAGTCTTTTGATAAGTTTTTCTCGATCTATTTGATGTTTTAAATATTTAATACATAAAGTTTTTTCCTGATATACCACTGCTATTGGAGCAATCTTTAAAGCAATAGCAAAAGTACCAATAACTAAAAGAATGTTTGTAGCTAGTCGAATATTTGGTCGAAAATTTGATCTCATTCGTATTCTTTATTTCTGTCAATAACTTCCCTTAAATATATATCTTTTAACTCGTCATTGTATCCATTTTCTTTTGCAAATTCCTCTAATTCCTTCAACTCTTTTTCTGTCATTAAGCAGATTTGGATATATTGTTTTTCATATTTTCAATTTGATTGATTAATTCATCCAACCATTCTGTATTATTTTCGAATCTTTTATGAAAATATGCAATTTTAGGTTGATTGATTTCTAGTGTCTCATAATCTCCACTCATAAATTCCCCTTAAATTTATACTCTGCATAATTTATCTAGATAAATTATGCAGATCAATAGGCTCTAATACTTATTTGACGTCTGCAATGGGTAACAAATCACTTTTTTAATAGTATAAATATCAAGGAATTTATCTCCAAAAAATATGGCAACTAATGAAGAACTAGAAAAAAGAATTGAGACTTTAGAAAAAGAAGTACAACACCTAAAAGCTGTTCTGCAATATCAAATGAGAAATAAGAAAAAGTGATTTATTCTTATTGCTATAGAAATTAATTTTGGTTGGATTAGCAGTTTCTCTTGGTTGTTTTGGGTACCTAATGTCAAAGCTTAATATAAAAATTAGTCCATAATCAGTAACTTTTTGAATAAATAACTTTAATCATTGATATTTATAACATATTTGTTTTCATATATATAAAACTACCTTATATGATTAACTCAATAGCTATTACATTGTTATTATTAGGCTCTTTAGTCGCTTACAAAAGACTCAAAAGAAAGAAAAGGCAATTTCACGCACCACCTACAAATCAGCTTCCTAGTTGAAGATTAAATTCCGTCTTCGTCTTCTCCAAAAGGATTGTATCTAATATCCCAAATGAGAACTACTGCTGTAGATAAAAGCAATAGTCCAAAAATAACTTGAGGAGGAGGAAATAACATCAATAAAAAATAATAATCATAAATAAGCTTCGCTTATGAAAATTTTAAAGGGTATTCGATATTGTTTGGTTCTAAATGTTTTAGATAACATGCTGTTGTGCAATCTACTCCTTCACTATTGATGCTAAAAGAAGTAATACATTCAAAAAAACTTTCCAAAGCATCTGAATCTTTAATATCTGAATAAATGTCTTTTTTCATGTTCAATCTTCTATTCTGAAGCTTATCTAGCAATTAATTTTTAATAATGTCAAATTTTAGGTAAAGTACCTAATCACAATTTTTAAAAAAAAATTATTGAATCTATAAGTTTTCCCCACCCTTCCTCTAATAGTTTTTTATATTCTTTTATCGCTTCTTCGATAGATTCAACCCTAGAGACTCTTATAACTGTATTACTGGATCGCTTAAAAACACAACCATAAGAGATTAAAATTGCATTAATCGTAGAAGAGTTTTTAAGCACTATCTTCAAAAGGTTCAAATACTTTAATCCTCGATCTGGCTTTATTGATTAAAGTAAATTTTCCATAAAAAAGGCCTTAGCTTCGCCCTAATCAAAAAGCGGGATAACCCTTATCACCCAACCTTTTAAAAGGTTGGCACTACATATGGTGTTAATGATTATTAAAAATGACCTATTGATGGGGTTGTTTGTTTCTGTTTAATTTGTCATTATAGGAGTCCCCATCACCTAGGCTCGTAAGAGTCTTTTTTTTTCACTATTTTTGCCTTTTAGGCCTAAAACTTATTAGTGTTTAAAGACTTTCTATTTAATTTTTAAATTCGATAATTAATAATTAAAAAAAATAATTTTATTAATGCAAACTTACATCGTACACTGGCAATTCCCAGATCAAGAAAGTCATATGCAAGGGGCCGAAGCTTTTGCGGGTTTTGTGGAAGGAGGATGCGAAGGTGATGAATTTGATGGGTTTAAAGTTCTTAATCGAGTCGTAAATCCTGAGGGAGCTAATGGTTGGGCAATAGTTGAATCTTCAAACCATCAGAACATTTGGAAATGGAGTAGTATCTGGGTCGATAATTTTGGCGTAGAAATTGAAGTTACACCAGTTCTAACGGATAAAGAATTTCTTTCCGTCCATAAAGAAATTTCAGCGGTCTCTAACTAATAGTTAATCTTTTAAGTGTTTGACCGTTGATCTCAAATAAAAAGTAGTACCTATTTTTATGGGAAAATTTTCTTCTCAAGAAATTGAAAGTCAATACAATTTAATAAAAATGCTTTTAGCTGAACCTGAAAAGTATGGAGATGCCATAAATGCAATAAAGAAAGATATAGCATATATGCCCATAGAGCTTAAAAAAAAACTTGAGGAAGAAAATTTTATCTTTTGAATGAAGCCAATTGGCATTCATTATGATCATTAATTTTTAAATTAAGAAAATAACAATTCTCTTTAATTAACCTAGAGAGTCTAAATCTCTTCGATGGTGAACAGTATTTCCAACATATTGTGGAACTTTCTGTTCTCTCATTAAATCCGATATTGTTGGAAAATCTTTTACATTATCAAGATCTTTTGCATTTTTATCTTGAATTGCGAATGGTGATCTTTTTAAATTCATAATTAACTTTCTCAATATTTTCTTTGGATTCTGATTACAGATCCTGGATTGTCATGTACGTAAGAGTTGAATTCTCTCGCAAGCATTAGGCAATCGTATGCGTCACGTGCGTAGAAGCCGACTTTATGTGTATTATTTGATGAATCTTTGTAACTCAAAACATATTTATTACAAGATTTTATCGGTGTTGAAGGCATTTAATTTATTTCTGTTACCAATACGTTCTAACTAGGCATGCTTATCAACCGACTAATAAAAATGTACGGTTTAAGGCACAAATATATACGGATAGAGGATCAACAATCAAATTTAAAAATTAGTATAATGTTATTTGTTACGACAAAGGACAATAATATTTCATTTATTTCTATAAAATTATTTTCACTAAAGACCTATATTTGTAAGCAAGTTCATCTAAAAACTATTTATTAATAAACATATAAATTATCTTGCTAAATTAGTCTGTTCAAAACTATATATAAATTTTTCTCCATCATCATCACCATCGTCATCATCATGGAAGGAAGTGATTAATACATAAACTCCTCCAAGCCCAAGTAACATAGATAAATAGAGAATCGGATCTGCCATAAATTTAGTTTGAAGCATTCAAATTAAATTTGAGGTAGTTTTTTCAATAACTATATTTTCTTTTAATTATTTAGATGAAGACTTTCTACGATCAAAAAAATTATTTTTTTATTTGAGAAAACTTAAAGTAGATTTAAAATATGGAAAATGTGCTGTTTTTAAGTCAGTTTTAAAAAGTTTTTAAAAATCAATGTGCGGAAGATTTGAGCTGAAAACTAAATTTGAGAAGTTGCCAAAGGTTTTGAAACAAGACTATCCAAGAGGACTTGATTCTAAATACATGACTCAAAATCTAATAAGACCTAATGATCCTGTGCTTGTAATTAAAAACGAAGGAAAAATTAAAACTACTTTTATGACATGGGGCTTTATTTCCCCTTGGGCGAAAGTCCCGTTTGATAAAGAGAGACCAAGACCATTTAATGCAAGATCAGAAACCGTAAAAGAAAAAAAATATTTAGTGGAAGTTGGAAACATAAAAGGTGCCTGATACCTGCAAGTGGTTTTTTTGAAAAAAAATATCTTTTTCGAAAAGATAATTATGAGACTTTTTGGTTGGGAGGAATTTGGAGTAAGTGGAACTCCCCAGATGGAGCAGAACTTGAGAGTTGCTGTATTTTGACAACCAAACCGAATGAATTAGTGAAACCTTTACATCACCGCATGCCAGTTGTTGTTCCTAATGGATACGAAGAACTATGGACAGCGCAGGTGAAAGATTCTGATGAACTAAAAAGGTTAGTTCCAATTATGATGAATTGGTCGACTGATGGATGGCTAGTTGAAAAAGTTAATAAAAAATCTACTGATCAAATGAGTTTGTTTTAAATGAAAAGTATTAATAATGCCATCAATAGTATTGATAGGGATGTTTATTGATGTGGATTATTTTGGTTGATTTGGCATTACTAGAGTAATAAATTAATTGACTGTTAACTCGCAGAGGTGAGGCTTAATTTTTAGTATTGGAATTATATTTATTATTTGTTGTTTTGACTAAAGAAATTAAAAAAGAATTATTTAATGGGCTAGCTTATTGGATTATTGATAAAGAGCCAAATTATCCTCATTTGGAGCATGTAATTTATGGATTAAGAAACAAAATTCTCTATATGTAATTTCTAAAAATGATGAAAAAGTAATTTTAATGTTGTTAACTTATCTTCCCATGAGCCTACAAATGAATAATATTTAAATAACAAATACCTTGACCAAATACTCAGTTAATAAATGAAAAATTGTGATTTATGCAAAAAGTTAGATTTAATTCATTACAGAGTGAAATCTGTTAACTATAAAAGTTGGATTTTTTGCTGCAAAAAGTGTTGGTATGTTGTTTCAAAAGAAAACCATTATTCATATGGAGGAACCAGAAAATCAAAAAATTTTAGAGCAAATATTTGATAATGGCTAAGTCTCATTGGTTGATTAATTCAAATAAATCAGAAGTTAAAAGATTTATAAAAAACGATAAGAGTATTGATGGAGTTTTTGAGTATATGTTTATAGATACTGGAAAAATAGTTGGTATCTTTGGGAAAGAACCACCTGTAATAACAACAACAGTTTCTTTAGATATAGACTTGGCTAGAGAAATTTATGAAAGATTGCTCTCTCAGGGATGGAGGAAGACTGATGAAGTTTGGATAAAAAAAAGAGTTAATTAGCTTCTCCTTACCCAATCTGGCGATCCACTAAACCAATCAGCAATGTCATCATTCTTAGGATCAAAATGATTTTCAGTTTCTAAACCATCAAGCCCAAGTGATTGGATTAACCCGTTTATTCCGTCTGAATTTTGCTTCCCATATCTTCTTAAGCTGTTTGCTTTCTTAAGCCACGTCCATATCGTTGAATTATGTTTTGCAAATTTTTCTACATAAATTCTTTCCTCTAATGAAACTTTCTCGTCTATTGAAATTCTCTTAACGATATCTTTAATTTTCAAACGAGTTTTGTTTGTTAGAAACATACCTATAAATGAAGTTAATATTTTATAGAAGTTTTTTTAATGAATGTCTTGTCAATCTTTATTTCAAGAAAAAGTATTTTTTAGAAGGTTTTCAAGGGCAAAAATATTCATTTGTAAATACAGAAACTTATTTGGTAAAAAAGGCTACTTTATACGATTTGAATAACTTATGTTTAATTAACAATCTTATAAGTTTATCTACTAAATTTAAATTTTTAATTGTTAAAAGACTTAGGAAAGTAATATTGACAACCGATTTAAAATAAGGTCAATTAATTTATTTTAAAGCAGAAAAAAATATCAAAATGGCTATAAGGATTAATAAATATTTGAGTGAAGTCGGGTACTGTTCTAGAAGAGAAGCTGATAAACTTATCGAACAAGGAAAAGTGAGCATAAATGGTAAAATTCCCGAAATGGGGACCAAGGTGGAAGAAGGTGATCAAGTAAAAGTTAAAGGTCAAAGAGTAGATAAATCAATAAAACAAAAAAAAATATACTTAGCTTTTAATAAACCTATCGGAATTGTTTGTACAACTGATAGAAGAGTTGAACCCAATAATGTTATAGATTTTATTAAATATCCAAAAAGAATTTTTCCTATTGGAAGATTGGATAAACTTAGTGAGGGATTAATTTTTTTAACTGACGATGGAGATATTGTAAATAAAATTCTTAGAGCAAGAAATAATCATGAAAAAGAATACGTTGTATGCGTTAATCGTCCAATTAATGGAGACTTTATTCAAAGAATGAGTAATGGAGTTGAAATATTAGACACCATAACTAAGGATTGTTTTGTAAAACAATTAGGGCCAAAAAAATTTAAAATCATTCTCACGCAGGGACTTAACCGTCAAATTAGGAGAATGTGTGAGTCTTTAGGTTATAGAGTAAGATCATTAAAGCGTGTAAGAATTATGAATATTAAGCTAGACGTACCAACCGGGAAATATCGCGAATTTACTAAAGAAGAACTCCTAGAATTAGAAGGTTTACTCGAAAACTCTTCAAAAATATATGACTAATTAACTTTCCCCCACTATTTTACAGATTTTCCTACTTTGAATTCATGATGAATAATGTGAAATGTTGAAGACATTCAAATAATATGTTTGCTGATAATTAACTTACTTCGAATACGGAAAGGGAAGATTAATTTATTTTAATTTACAAAAAGGAACGAATTACTTCTTCTTTTAGATGGATTTTCAATCATAGATGTGTCTTTTTACCCTATTTGCCTTTTTAGTTTTTAAGATATATAAAATTAAAATCTCTGATAAAATGATTGAAAAAAAAGAAGACAATATCCGAAGCGAAAGCTACTACCCAGATAGTAATTACTATCTAGATCAGGACAATAATCCCAAAAAGGCATCCCTTTCAGAAGATCAAATATCTAATGCCACTAAATTTGAATGGCCAAATAGCTATTGGTTTATTGCGGAAAGAACTAATGGAAGACTTGCAATGATAGGCTTCATGGCTGTCATTATTAATTACAGCTTATTTGGTTGGATAGCATATCCAATTCTTTAAATCAGTAATTTTAATTTTGACGAGCCATGAAATTTCTATTTTATTGTTATTAATTATGCACCTTTTCAGAATCTCCCTAGATACTAGAGCCTTCCCTAGAGTTCTTTTATTAATATGAGATTGCAGACAATAAAAGAAAGACTGGGAAACTTTCAAGTATTACTTGGTTTATTAGATTCTGGGTAACAGGATTTGAAACTGCGACATAGTGCTCCGAAAGCACTAAATAGTTCTAGTACAACAAAAGGTTTTAAAGGAATAGCTAATTAATTGCTTAATTTTGAGTGGTTTTTTCGGACAATTTAAGCAAAATTTGACAATATTTAGAATATTAAAATCATTTATATTTTGTAAAAATGAAGAGTTAAAATTACATTACTAGTTAGATTTGAAATTGCCTGTTAAAGACCATCTCACTCATATATCAAATGTTCTCGTGATTGGATGTGGGGGAGCTGGTTTAAGATCTGCTATTGAGATTAAAAAATCTGGTCTCGATGTATGTATTCTGGGAAAAAGACCGAAGACAGACGCTCATACCGTCTTAGCAGCAGGAGGTATTAACGCCGCTTTAGGGAACTTAGATAAAGAAGACTCATGGGAACAGCATTTTATTGATACTTATTTAGAGGGGTATGGCATTGGGGATCCTTTAAAGGTTGAAATAATGGCTAAAGAATCACCATCATTAGTGAAAGAACTAGATAACTGGGGAGCTAACTTTGCAAAATTAAAAAGTGGCAAACTAGATCAAAGATTTTTTGGCGCACACAAATATCGCAGAACTTGTTATTCGGGTGATTTTACTGGATTATCAATTTTAAAAACTCTTTTAAAAAAATCAGATGATTTAAAGATTCCTATTTATGACAATCAATATGTAACTGAATTATTAATTAGGGAAAATACGTGTTTTGGAGCAATGTCATTTAATTTATCTACTTCAGAGAGAACTGTTCACTTAGCAGATGCGGTTATCTTATGTACAGGAGGGCATACAAGATTATGGAAAAAAAGTTCATCTAGAAAAAATGAAAATACAGGTGATGGTTATTATTTAAGTCTAAAAGGAGGATGTGAATTAATAGATATGGAAATGGTACAATTCCACCCTTCTGGAATGGTCTTACCTGAAGAAATTGAAGGTACTTTGGTTACTGAAGCGGTAAGAGGTGAGGGTGGAAAGTTAATAAATAATAAAGGTGAACGATTTATGAAGGATTATGATCCGAAAAGGATGGAATTATCAACAAGAGATAGAGTAGCAATTGCTAACTATACAGAAATAATTGAAGGCAGAGGAACAAAAAATGGAGGTGTTTTTCTTGATATAAGTCATAAAAATAAAGAGTTCATTATTGAAAAACTGCCAAGCATATACAGACAATTTCTTGAAGCCCAAATGCTTGATATTTCAAAATCACCAATGGAAGTTGCACCGACTGCGCACTATTCTATGGGTGGAGTTTTAGTAAATCCAGAGAATTTATCTACTTCCATAGAGGGTCTTTTTGCTGCTGGGGAAGTTGCAGGGGGGCTTCATGGAGCAAATCGTTTGGGTGGTAATTCTTTGGCAGAAATTGTTATTTTTGGAAGACGTGCTGGTATGGCAGCTTCAAAATATTCAAAAAATATAGATCATCAATTGAGATCAAATAAAGCTATCGCCATTGCCCATGAAAATATAAATAAGTTTATTAAAAATGGTAATGAATTGGTAAGGCCTCTTCAAAATGAATTGCGATTAATAATGTGGAAATATTGTGGGGTGATTAAAAATGAGACATTACTTTTAGAGGGGTTATCAAAAATTGAAAGTATCAAAACAAAATTTAGTGATATAGATGTAAGAATCGATCAATATAATTGCGAAGATCTAGCATTGATCTTTGATTTACAATCTTCTTTGTTTAGTGCAAAAGCGACAATTCATTCAGCACTACAAAGAAATGAGAGTAGGGGCGCACATCAAAGAAGTGATTTCCCATTACTTGACCCCTTATTTCAATTTAATTGTTTAGTAAGCATGGATGATGATGATAATTTAAAAATTTCTAAAGTACCTCTAAAAGAATTAAATAAGGAACAAAAAATAATTATTGCAAATACAAAAAGAGAAGAGGATATCAGAGATAAACTGCTTGAATAATCTGGTTATATAAGAGTAGATTTAAGTAAGAGGTTAGTTAAAAAAATCTATTACCAAGCTCGGTAGATAATTCTTCCAATAATTTCTCTAATTGCACTAGAACTTTGATGTAAATAATAGGAACTGGGCATCCATTTCAGTGGATTTCGTAATGAAGAGATAAAACTTCTGTTACTTTTAAAATCTACAGGATATGGTTGAACACTTATACCTTCACTCTCGAAAACTTTTTTTGCCCTTTTCATATGATAAGCACTTGTCACTAAAATGATTTTTTTTTGAATTAAGGGTATCTCATTATTAAGTAATTTCTTAATTGCTTTAGCTTCCTGAAGAGTATTATTTACAGGATATGTAGTATATAAATCTTCTTTAGGAAGCCCAATCGAGACTGCTTCCTGAATGTATATATCCCCTTCAGGAGGTAAATCTGCAGTCAGCGGATTTATACCTCCTGTAAATATCAATCTATTGGATTTATTCGCCTTATAAAGATCTATTCCAGCAAGAAACCTGTCTGGATCGTTCCATTCAATTATTTTGGTATTTCCTGGAGGTAAATGCCTTATACTACTCAAAACAACAATTCCATCTGAAGGGGCAACTAAAGAATAATCTATCCTTTCCCATGGATATTCTAATAATCTCCACAAAATATCAGCAAATAATCCATTGCTAAAAATAATTAAGGAAATAAATGCTGAATAAATAAATTTTGCTTTTTTTCTAAAAATGAAAACCAGTAAGAAGGTTAAAACCATCCCTAAAGGAGAGAACATTAAAGGTAATAATTTACTTAGTAAGTACGTATCTAAAATATGATCTTAATATATCTTATGAAGTAGATTATAAGTATTCAAGAATTTTTTATCTTTCAATAGATCTAAGTTGTACAAATTTATAAAATAATCGCTATATAATCGCTTTTCGAAATTTTGAGATTGCTGAGAAGTCAATCGGGTATATAGGATTATAACCTGCGACCTAGTACTCCCAAAGCAATTAACAAACCTAGTAGGGTACTATGTCTAAAGACCTTGATTAAATAGTCTCGATATATTTGTTTATTTAAAAGTTTTTATTTTATTAATTTGTTGGCGATGTTTTTTAAATTATTTTAAAACGTTTTGAATGTTGGAACAAAATCACCTGAATAAGCCCAATTTGGCTGATTAGTTGAGTCTCCAGGGCCTCCACCTTCAACAAAAAGTCCTGAACCTGTAACCACGAATTGTATCTCAAGACCATTTGTTCTGTCCGTAATTTCTAATGATGTATTAGGTTTATAAACCCCAACAATTCTTGATACTGATGTACAGTCGGTTGATGTAGCTAATGCACTATTTGCAACAACTGCTCTGACTAAACCTGCATTTGTTCCCGTAACAGTTCTTTGGTAATTAAAATCACAAGAGCCTGTAACTTTAAATCCAGATCCATTATTAAAATCTTCAGTAAAAAATTGAGCTGAACTTAAACTCTTATCAAATAAACCAGATGAGTTTGTCGTTGATGGATCTGGGGAGGGTTTAGTATAAAAAGTACCTCCATTAGTTGCATCTGTAGTAGTGTAAGAACCCTTAATTCTTATATTTTCTCCCATAACTAAAGCAAAATGAGTATAGGTCCCATTAGGAGGTCTTGTATTTGCAGATGGTAACGATATGCCTGTGTTCAAGTTAGCAGCTAAATCTACTTTAGAACCTCCTTCAGATTCCATAGTCCAAACGCAGGAAGAGTCAGAGAAGTTTATATCTGCATCAGTACTATCGAAGGGATCTGATGTACACATTCCAAGCTTATATATAGTTATTTCGTAACCCTCTGGAGTGGTATAGCATCCTACGTGGGGAGGAGTATACGTAGAACTATATGAAAATGGTTTGTTATGATCACTTCCTTCAGCAGCATCGCTCATATCTGTTTGATTTGATTGACAAGTTACTAAGCTATTATCTTCTTCCCAATCAGTAGCTTTAGAGGGTTCATAATTTAATAATATCCCAAAAATACTTAGGGGTAATAAAATTTTTTTTGAAAATTGTGAGTAGTTCATAAATAAAATTTAAACTCCTTTGGCTCTATTTTGAAATTTTCCGGTGGATCTTTCTAATAGAACATCATATTTACGTTTTACTGGTTGAATCATTTGAGTGATCATATTTTTCTTATAATCCTTTTTGCCAAATGTTACTGGGGTGCCGGTAATATTCATTCTTAAACCAAAAAATGTTTCATCTGTTCCTGGGAGCTCAGAATTAAGAGTGGTTGAGGCTGATGCGATTTCATTAGAAACCCAGGCTTCTAGACCAACATGTGGAGTAGCTTGCCAACTGACTGCACCTTCCAAGCCTGAATTATCTTGTGTATATTTATAGTCCCAATTAAAACCTCTGACAAAGAATGCAAGTTCAGGCTTTTTAGGTAATCTGTAACCGACTTCTAAATCCCAACCATCAACAACTTTTTCTTTATAATTTACACCTTTAACCGTAATTGATTTCTCATCTGTTATTGCCATATACCAGTTATTTCTAAACTCAAAATCTTTCCAGAAATATTCTCCACCTAATCCAAGTCTGCTGTGAGCGTTGCTATAGTCTGTCATTCTGTAATCCAAAAAGGCATTGGCTCCAACCATTGATATATCATTTGGACGATGCCTTATCCCAAGTCCTAGATTTGTAGTTGAACCCTCTGCATTTGTAGCAGTAGCGAACCTTGCTTGAGAGAATGCAAGAGTTTTTAAATCGCCTTCTTCATCTTTTGCAAGTTCTCCAAGTTTCATCAAACTATTTATTGAGAAGCTTGTATCTGATTCTGTACCACCTGAAATATTTACTGATGTTTGCGCAAAAAATGGAATGCTTTGTATTTGACTATTGACAGTTGAATTTGCAAAGTTAAATCCAGTATCTACTAAATATTTTTTTGCATCATTAGCCATAATGCTCGTATATTCAATTCCTGCGGCTCCATCATTCATCAATGGAACAAATTTGGTTGAATAAGTTGCTCCTCTAATTATGTATTCATCTAGTTTGTCTTTTGGTACATATATGTCCTGCTTATATTCAACTTCTTCAAATTCGATCTCTTCAAAGTTGTATTCACCAGGTGATGCATATGAAATTGAAGAAAAAATTAGCGGTATTAATAAAATTAATTTTCTTTGAAAATTCAACTGTATGAAATATAATATTTTAAAAAAAATAGCAATATTTTTTTGTTTTGGCAATTTAATAATTCCACATATTCAAATGAAAAAGAGAAAAAAAAAATGATATTTGTTGGCTATTTGTTGGCCGCTATGAGCCAACAAGTAAAAGCAATAAAAAAGCGAGTCTGTGTAACTTGCTAGTATGGATTGGTTTTGATTGAGTCGGGGCGACAGGATTCCAACCTGCAACTTAGTGCTCCCAAAGCACTTAACAGACATGGTTCTGCACTAAATTTTCAAGATATGTCTAATTATTTGCTTGGTTCTGCGAAGTTTGTCGTGACTAATAAAGTAATATTTGTTCGCAAAATATTAGTTAAGAAAAAATTGACTAGCATTTTATACAAGATATTGATCTATTTAAATCAATAAAAATTTGAGAGATGGAATATAGTTTTGAGGAATTACGAGCAAAAAATTTGGAATCATTTGATTACTTCGAATATCTAAACTCAATATCATTTCATCCACCTGCAATGATAATTACTACACTAGTATTCTTTTATATAAGAAGAAAAATTTTATTAGCTGGCAAAAAAAATTAGCAATCTATTTAATATTTATATTTTTGAATGAGTCAAAAATTAAATAAACAAAGCAAGTAATAAAAACAATTACATATATAGATTCCATTTAACTTACCGTTGTTATTGAACTACTTAATCCATAAGTGAGAAAAATAAAACTTGCAAAAGTAACTCCAATCATTACTGTTGTGTAGAGTTTATTTAGTTTGAAATTATTACTTGTTGATGAAAAGTCTGCAATAACCAAATTTTTCATTGAATATTTGTCTCTATTTTTGAAATTATTGCTATTAACCAAACTGCCTAAAATTGGATCTGTTGAAACTTTTATTTCTTGATTGATAACAGCATTTAAACCTTTTTCTTCATTGAAGAATCTTGGAAACATATATGCATGCCACAAAGCTATTATTGCCACCCAAAAAACTACACTAACTCCTGCAAAACCGAAAAGTAAGAATCTAAAGGTTTCCATATTTGTTCTTTAATTAACTAAAATCTACATCAAAATAAATATCTAAATATCGCAATCCAAAAAAATATACTTTAAATAAATCAATTAATCATTTCATGATGTTACTAATGATTAGAAACAATGTTATAAGGAGTTTTTCTTTAAATATAAGTTAATGATCTAATCATTTATTTAACTAAAAAAGACAAAATAATAATCACATTTATTATTACTTTTAGAAATGGATTTTAGGATTTTACTTGTTATTACACCAATAATATTCTCATGGATATTCACAGTCTTTTGGTTAGGTAGGTGGGATGTATTTCGATTAACACCACTAGGATTACCAAAGAAGGGAGTAGCTCCTTTTAAAAATTATCAAGTATGGGAAGATTCAGCATTAATTCCTGATACTGGTAGACCAGCAGAAGGTTATCCAGTATTTACTGTAAGAACCGCTGCAGTCAATGCACTAGGGATTCCAACCGTTTTCTTCCTTGGAGCAATATTGGCAATGCAGTTTAAAACTTATTAATAGGAAATTTTGATGGACATTAGATTTTTAATTGTTGGAGCACCATTTTTAATCGCATTTTTTTATACATTATTTTGGCTAAAAAAATGGGGTGCTTTTAATTCTACGAATAATAATTTGCCAAAAAATATTTCTCTTAAAAATGAATCAATAGAACAAAGTTATATTTTAGAGAATATCTTTTTGACAAAAAATTAATCAAATTTACTTAACCTTTTAATTAATACATTTTCATGATTCCAATAGAACAGTATTTGTTTTTTGCAGTTTCTCTTTATGCATTTTTTTATCTTTCAATAACTATAGTAAGTACATTAATTAGTTTTTCCTAATAAATAATCACATAAAATATTAAACACTTACTTGTATAAAATTAAGCTTCCTGTATTTTAAAACTCATTATATAAATATATAAGTAGATATTAGGGCAATCTACTAACCGCTAGCTTTGATAAAGCGGTTCGTAATGAGAACCTCCCTTTGACCTCATTTTCTTTTTCGCAATCTTAGAAAATGAGGTTTAAATATTTTTTTAATAGTCATGAATATTAAATTAAATTCTTAATTAAAACTCTAAATTATTAAATATTATTCCTTCTTATGTATATTATTTACTTTTTAAAAAAGAGTTTTTTATTTATAAAGAATATGTAGATATTTGGCGAATCTGCAACGGTATAGATTCCGTCTTTATGAACCTAGCCAACGAAAATATTCTTAACTACGTTTTAGTTATTTTAGTAGTTAGGAATATTTTTATTTTAAGGTTAATTTTTTCTTAAAAATAAATGATCAATAAATCACAAAAAGAATCCACATTTGAAAATATTTACAAGAATTTGGAATCTGGAATGCCAGAGAATAAATCTATTAAAGACTACGCTCTCCCTAATGCGAGACAGTGGTTAGGTGGAAGATATGTAGCCCTATGGGTATTACCTATTTATTTAATTAGAAAAATTGCAAAATTCGCAGCTTCCTCTGCATTTATAAAACCATATTCTCCAATTAAAAATGGCCCTTCTTATAAAAGACCAGAAACTTTGTACACCTCTTTAAAAAGTGTTTTTAAAGGGGAAGACCATTTAAGATTTTTTGATCATAGGTTTATTGCTATTTGGGTATTGCCTATTGCTTTGACTGGAATTGTTTTTGAAGTGTTTTTTATATCTCCTACTAAGAATACTTTCCCTTTCAATTAAGCATCTTTTGTCCGCAATTTGTCAGCAATCATTGAGGACAAAATTTAAATAATAAAAAAGACAGGCTGGGAAATCTGTCTATAACTTCGATTAATAGAGTCGGGGCGACAGGATTCGAACCTGCTACTTAGTGCTCCCAAAGCACTTGCGGAAATACTAAATAAATCTAAAAAGAATATTCCTCATAATTGGGAATAATCTAAATCCTTTTTTGGTCTTTTCTTTTGGAAGAAGAAAATTCTTGCAATACTTATTACTATCTCCAACAAGCTTTTCTAATTCTAATTTTGATTCTTTATAGCTTTGACTTTTTTTATCACCAAGTTGATAAGTACATAAGAATTTCAATTTTTCATTTCTGATCACTGGTTGTAATTGTCTGATAAGAAAAAATATTGTGATTGAAAGGCTTATGAAACCAGCAAAAATAATAAATGATGAAAAAATAGATGAAGAAAAGGAATAATTATTTTTTCTTTTTATTATTTTTCTAGATTTGGAATGAACTTTTTTTCTAGTTGGATTTTTTCTTCCATTAATACTATTCTGAGATAATCCTTTAGTTCTTTTTTTAACAAACTTCTTAAGGAATATGCGCATATATTTCTTTTATCGTTTAGAAGGTGGCAAAACAAGTTATGAATACATAAAAAGTTTTATAAGGTATTTAAAAACAATTCATAGCAAAGTAATTTATTTTTCCCAATTTTTCCCAAGGTGGCCTAATGCTCCAACAGGTTTTATAAGTCAGCCTATATGATAGAGGTTATATCTATTAAGAATTTAGGGCCTGAAATCACTCCCTTTGACCACTAACAAGAACCTATATAGTCTTTCTAATTGAGAATTTAATGAGGTTTAATTAGTAACCGTTCCATTATTTAGAGGTCATCTTGAAGGTTAAAATATACAAAAAAATTAGTAATAACAAATTAGCAACCGCATAAGTAATTGCTATTCCGTACATATTCTGACTATTAATTACTTGCTAATCCCATAAAGACAAATCTGAATCTCCTGTTGATCTTTGCATCCAATGGATTTTCCAAATCCCATTAATCTTTTTAAAGATAGAAGTTACAGTTGGCAAATCATCATTAGGAGTCCCCTTGTAAGAGAATTTTGCTCCAAGAGTAAAAACACACATTGCTACATCGGCAGAAAGAAATTCAAACTTATGAATTTTTGTAATTTCTGCTTTTTCCTGAACGACATCTCCAGAACTCATCATTTCCTCGAATCCCTTTGCACTTATTGGATTACCACTAGGTCTGATGAATAAAAAATCTGAAGTGGCATTATTTACAAAAAATGAGCCCATATTCTGAGGTGTTGCTAAATTGTGCAACATCGATTCAATTGTTTCTTTATCTGTCATAAAAAAAGGGTTTTATCCCTCTAAGTTTAGATTGACTGTCAATCATTAAAAATATCTTTAATAAGGTCCTCCATATTTAGAAGTTATTTTTAATTTGAAAAAACATTTGCATAATTTCTTACAACTGGTAATTTTAGTGGACTCGATTAAGTTCAAATGCAAGATCAAAGAATTGAAAAGATAGTAACCGGTGCAGTAAACATAACTAAGATACTGGTAATAATTTATCTAGGCTTCGTAGAAGTTTTTGCAATTGGCAAATTACTTAGAGAGAAGTTAGATACTGAATTTGATATTTCTCGAAAATGGGCTTCACAAGCTTATTCAATTCTAAAAAAAAGACAAGCGGAAAGAAATGTAGCGGGAGTTTAAAAATTTTTGCTATAAATTAATTGAGGCGAAACCTCGTCAGCACACTCTACGTTTGCTGCAAGACATAGATTGATTCAATATAGTTTGCGAGTCGATTTAATAACCCTTTCAGTAGTTGGAATTTCTGGAAGGGTTTCTTGTTTAATAACCAATATCTTTTTTTTGGTCTTTTATAAAAATAATTAATTTAAGGACTAGGTTCGCAGGTAAATCTAAAGGCTTCAATAATAGTAAAGCTAATCCCTGAGTTACATTAAAGCCTTTTCCCTCCACTTAATTAGGTAGTTGATGGGTTGGAGGTGCATGAAACTTTCTTTTCTTTCTCTTCGATCTCTTATAAACAACAAATACACCTAGACAGACCTAGTAAAGGTATTAATAAACCTTCTACAAAACATTGGAAAGTTAATCATTATATTCTTTATCGCTGTCTAATAGATCTCTTATGTAGGTACATAAAAGTTCTTGATCGTATCGGCTTTCTCTGATTCCTTTCATAATTTCTTCTGGAATTTCCATAATCGTCAACCCCCATGTGACTTTTTAGAGGGAAATAAGCCAAAATAAGCCAGTAATAGAAATATTTAAAGCAAATTAGAGCCTATATACGCATACTCACTAAGACATAAGAAAAAAGCAAGAAAATCACCGTTAAGCAGAATTGGACCATTTAGCTTATTGTCCCTTATTTTAAATCGACTTTTAATTATTAAAAATACCTCCTAATAAAATCTTCTAAAAAATTGGCAGTTTTAATGAAATTTGCTTTTATGAGTGTAGAGTTATTTTTATTATGCAAATCTCATTTTTTGCAAAGTTAGTTTTGTTTTTAGCTCTTTATTGTATTTCTGATTTATCAATTAAAAATAATATTTTTAGAAAAGTAATGAATAGAGCTAATAGAGCCAAAAAAGTTTAAATTTCCCAATGGAATTTTTAACTAATCTTTGGAATAATCAACCAACTTTAGTTATGGGAATAGGTGTAGCAATATTTGTATTATTAGGAATTTATATATCTTTACTGCAAACATATCAATAAATTAGTTAATTATCTTTTTAATTTTTTCTAGATTCCATTTGTCAAATATTAATTTCATTTCTTTTTCGTAGTATCTTACTTTCTTTGCGAAAGGAAGTTTTTGAATAATTATCCCAAAGGGAAATTTAAAAAAAGAAGAAACATAAACAATATAAAACTCGACGAATGAAGGTTTGGGAGGAAGAGGTAAATTTTTTAAATATGCCCAATCAATGCATGGTTTTAGTTGCTTATCACTAGCAGCAATATTTTTTCTACATCTCCAGTAAGAGAATATATAGACGCAAATGAAGAAAGGTATAGGGAGAAGTCGCAACATTAAATATGAATATTTAATAGCCATCTACTAATAAGGATAGCAACCAACTCTATTTATCTAAATGAAGTAGGCTTACATCCTAAAAAATTCAATTAAATTTTTTATAAAGTCTAGGGAAAACCATAAGAAAACCCTCTAAAAAGGAGGTTATTTTCCCTAATTTTCCCCCTAAAGATGGAAGATTTTGCGGCTCTAATACTAGATAAACTCTTCTAGATCTTTCTAAATAAATATAGTCTTCTAATAAATCTCTTTTGAGAAGTCGATAGATTGTTTTAGTGCTTTTATAGCCTAGTCTTTTAGCTGTTTCGTAAATCGTATAAGCTTCCAAATGCAATGATTTTGGTTTCATCTTTAATTATTTACATTTAATGATATTCAGCTAATTAAAAAGTGGTAAAAATAGGTTTGAAAGGCATTGATCCGAAATCTTCTGGCTCGCCATTACCGTCGAATGCGATACCGTAACCTATATCTGTTACTGTTAATTGCATTTCCAATCCATTCGTTGAGTCCGTGATTTTAACCTTATTATTAGAATCCGACTTAAAGAGCCCAATTAATTTTCTTGTTGCAGATCTATCCCCCGCTTGTGATAAATCATCTTTAACGAGAAGTGCAGAAACTCCGTCACCTCCTCCCATGTCTTCCCAGTCGCCTGAAGTAGGGAAGAAATCTCTATAACCTAATTCTTGATTCTCTGGATCCTCATCAGAATCTCCAAAATCATCAAGTTCCTCAGTATGATTCTGAGCTGTGCAACTAGTCGCTTGACCTGTTGAAACCCCATCACTATCAGAGCAATACTCAAACACTCCTCCTGCTCCATTATCCATTTTTAGACTACCTTTTAATCCAAATTCATTTTTAATAATGATATAGGCATATTGATATTCGGCACTTGGTGGCCTTCCACCCATTGCGGGGAGAGAAACAGTGGCACTAGCAATATCTGCGACAGATCCTGAACTAGACATTGTAATAGTACAATTGCCTGTACTTCTATTGAAAAGCTTACTTGATGAAGTGAATGGAGGATCTTCACATAGGCCTAATTCATAAATTGTTATTTCAAATCTATCTGGAGTATGGGTGCAAAAATTAAGAGAACCAGCTACATCTCCTGGACTTCTTTGGTATTTTCCTGAACTATCTTTTGGACCTAAGGCGAGGTTTGAAGTGCACTTAGGAGGGGTACTAGCTTCAGCATGTTTGGAAAATGTTGATAATCCTAATAAGGCAGATCCTAAAAGTAAATAATTGAGAGATTTAGTGAGATTTGTTGTGAGGATTGATTTTAAAAACTTCATTTTTGTAAATTTTGAATTTGATTTAAGTTGTTACTTTTTTCGTTGAAGATTTATTTAAGTCTTCATACACCTTTAGCCCTATTTTGGAATGTACCTGATGACCTCTCTAGAAGGACGTCATATTTACGTTTTACTGGTTGAGTCATTTGAGTAATCATATTTTTCTTATAATTTGATTTCTCAAATTTGACTGGGCTGCCTGTGATATTCATTCTTAATCCGAAGAAAGTTTCATCTGTTCCCGGAAGAGAAGAGTTAAGTGTAGTTGATGCCGCAGAAATTTCATTAGAAACCCATGCCTCAAGGCCAATATGTGGCGAAGCTTGCCAACTAACAGAACCTTCTAAACCAGAATTATCTTGGGTATTTTTATAGTCCCAATTAAATCCTCTTACAAAGAATGCAAGTTCTGGATTATTCGGGAGTCTATAGCCCAGTTCCACATCCCATCCTGGTACTACTCTTTCTTTGTAAGATGTACCTCTTATTGTTACATCCTTTTCATCAGTTATTGAAATATACCAGTTATTCCTAAATTCAAAATCTTTCCAGAAATATTCTCCACCCAATCCAAGTCGGCTATGGGCATCACTATAATCTGTCATTCTGTAATCCCAGAAAGCGTTAGCCCCAACCATCGACATATCATTAGGACGATTTCTAATCCCTAAACCAAGGTTAATAGTGGAACCATCTGCATTAGAGGCAGTAGCGAATCTTGCCTGAGAAAATGCTAGAGTTTTTAAATCACCCTCATCATCTTTTGCAAGTTCTCCAATTTTCATAAAACTATTTATTGAAAAACTTGTATCTGATTCTGTTCCTCCGGAAATATCTACTGAAGTCTGAGCAAAAAATGGAATACTTTGAATCTGGCTATTAGCAGTTGAATTCGCGAAATCAAATCCAGTATCAACTAATAATCTTTTAACATCATTAGCCATTATGCCGGTATACTCACTTCCTTCTGCACCATCATTCATTAAAGGAACAAATTTGGTTGAATAATTTGCTCCTTTAATTATAAATTCATCTAATTTGTCTTTTGGTTGATAGATATTTTGCTCTTTCTCAGCATGATCAATTTTGATATTATCAAATTTGTATTCATTAGCTTCAACTGCAGTTAATGTTAACAAAGCAAATGGGGCAAAGGAGAGTAACTTAAATAGCTTCAATGATAAAAATTAAATTAAATTTAAACTAACAAGTTTTTTTAAAAAAAAAATTCCTTCTTAACTCTTTAAAATAGAATATATTGGGTGTATTTTGGGTGTAGTGTTTTTTTGTGTAATTTATTATTAGCTGAGACTTACTGCTATAACTGATCGGGGCGAAAGGATTCGAAACTGCGACTTAGTGTTCCCAAAGCACTCGACATCCCAAAGCGAGCACTACGTTTTCGAGCTATATCTCATAGCTTGCGTACTCTTGCTTAGTTTATACTGACAAATATACACTCATATGACATAATTTCTTTGATTGACAGTCGATCTAATTAGGGAGAAATTAGCTCCTTTTTTAATAGCAAAGTACGCTATCTGCTTTAATTGATTCTTCAACTAGAACATCCGGCATCACAAACTCTGCTGTATACCCATCTAATAGCTTCTCATCGTAACCCCTAGATTTAGCAGACATACCTGAAACATATATGGTAACTTTTGATTTCTTTAAATTTTGAAGATGTTCGTATAAATCTCCAGTACCTTGACCAACTATTTCACCAGCTTTTTTGCAATTTAATATTTGTACCCCGTCTCCTGCTAGAAAAAGCGTTACTTTATGATCGTTTTTTTCTGCAGTTAGGGCAACTAATAAACCTAAAGTTACTTTATTTTTGGATTCTAAACCGCTGTAAATATGTACTAAAACTGTATTATCGGTAATGATAGACATTTAATCCTCCCTAAAATTTTTTATATATCTTAAATAAAATCTATTATCATTAACTGTTTTTTTGTGAAACGCTTACTACTTGCACCACTAAAAGAAAGTAATTGACAGTCGATCTAACATAGAGAGATAAAACTCTCTTTTTTAATGGAAAAGTTATTTATAGTTTGCACTTTTGATTGCTCTTTTCAATATTATGAAGAGACTGTTGAGCAATGGGTAAAAGAACAAGGAGATGGAATCGTAATTGATTATGAGTTAGTAAAAATTAATGATCACAAGTCTCATTCATTTTATACTGTTTCGAGTCTAGAAGAGTTTGCAAAGATGTTAGATACAGAATGGGCTAGGGAATGGGATAAAGCTAATAACTGCAAAGATATAGTTTATAAACTCGAGCTTGTTGAATAAATGAAACGCTTACTACTTGCACCGCTTTTATTAGGTTTAATCCCTTCAGCTAATGCAGGGGTTTACTATTATCCCAATTATTCAGTAAAAGATGGAATTAAAACTTTAGAAAAAGGTGGAGTTAAAGTTGTATGTGCAGATGGCAAAGCTAATCATATAGTTGAATTAAAACCAGGAAGAACTATGCAGTTAGAAGGTCACGGGGAAGATAAATATAATTATCCAAAATTAGCTATGAGTTGGCCTTATGGAAGATATGCTAATGCTCAAAATATTCCTTGTTTTTATAAATATCAAACAGAGATAGAGAATAGACAAATTATTGAAGCTGGATATAAAAGATGCGTTGAAAACTGGAGAAACTGTCAGGGTATGAATTAATGAGAAAAAAATTATTAAAAGAAGAACCTGTTTTATTAAAACCACTATTTAAATTATCTCGTTTTTTAATCAATACTTATGGAATCTTTTTAAAATTTTTTCTTCAATTAAATGGTGGTTATTGGGCAAGAATTGGTCTTACTCAATACAGAACTGAAAACAAAATAAAAAAAAGAAATTTATATATCTTGCCTTTTTATATTCTTCTAGCTTTGTTGTTTGGACTGCTGTCCTTTCTCTTTTGGTATTTTGTAATCGCCTATGTACCAATTTCTATAGAATATTTTTTAACAGATAGCCTCCAATGGAATGGGAATATTTCCGGAATAATTGCTTTTGCTTCTTTCTTTGGCTGGCTGTACATTCTCGTCGAAACTAAATAAAAGAATATAGACAAAAAAAGAGGGGTTTTATACCCTCTAGTGTACGATTAACTGTCAATCGTATCTTTTGACTTTTCCTACATTAGGGTTACGTGAAACTACTTAATCTACATAGATTTAACCCCTGTACCCTTTTATGTAGATAAAGTCAAAAATTAAGCCGCTTCATAATCCCTATCTTCGAGCTCTCTCACAAATCTTTTATCTCCTAAGTAGTTGTCTATAAGGTCTGCCGCCAACACTATCTCAGCATCAGGTTCTTTTATGTCTTTGTCTAATAAGTAATTGTCTAAAAGCTCCAGATTGTTATTTTCATTAGGAAATTTTCTTTTCTCGCTGTCTAATAGCGTTTTTATGTAGTTATATACAAGCTGTTTATCGTATCCACTTTCTCTAATTTCTCTCAGCATTTCGATTGGAATTTTCATAATCGTCAACCCCTATGTGACAGTTTTTTAGAGGAAAATAAGCCTAAATAAGCCAGTAATAGAGCTATTTAGAGCAAATTAGAGCCTATATACGCATACTTACGAACAAATAAGAAAAAAGCAAGAAAATCGGTAAAAAATCGGGGTGTATAAGGGGTTTAGGGGTATACCCTCTATCTTTATTCCAGTTTGTATTATCTGCTATACCACGCTTATACCACAAGCATTTTTGTCATTCGCTGAAAACCCAATCGGGGCGACAGGATTCGAACCTGCGACCTAGTGCTCCCAAAGCACTTAACAGCTCTAGTGCAGCACTAGGTTTTCAAGCAATGACTATTTTTTTGCTTAGTCCTGCGTAGTTTGTCCTGACAATTTAAGCAACATTTGTCCATAATTTGTCCATTTTTTGGGAAGGTAAAAAAACTTAGCTCTCTTTTTATTCAAGATGTAAGTGTTTAATTTAAAACTTTGCTCCTCCAGTCATCTCATTATTTACCTCTTCGACTTGTTGCTGATTAAATCTAAAATATTCGGTTTGCGGAATCCTATACTTCTTGAATTTCTTATGTAATTCTTTTTCTAATTTTCGATAATTAGAACATTTAACAACATTAATAACTTCATCTGGTTTGAGTTGACCAAACCTTCGAAGAGTATTTTCTGTGATTCCAATTTTATAAATATCTTTATTTCTTATTAAATATACAAATCCTTTTGCACTTAAATCTTCCACTTGGGAAACTTCTTTTTCAGGAGAGCCTTCATGGTTATAAGAAAAAGAAATTCCTGCATATTTTTTTATTAGGTCTACTATTTCATAATTATTTAAAATTTCCCCAATCTCATCATTAGAATTATATTTCGAGAAAATAGTTACTGGAATATATACTTCCCAATTTGGAGTATTAGCTTTAAAAAGGTCTCCAAAAAGATATTCACCTTCACTGCTTCCATCATCATGACTAGCTGAGAGTTCTATATCTCTCATCCATGTATAGGCATTCATTAAGCCTGTTGGAGAAAGAAGATTATAAACCTCATCCCAATTCCCAAAAAAACCATGTTTTGCCATTGATTTAGTCCAGCTTTTTTGACTATCTTTTTTCTTTAATTCTTCAATAATCTCTTTACTTAAATAATCAAAATCCGGATAAAATTCTGTGCTTCTTAAAATTGAATTGCTTACGCTTGTATAAAGAAAAGGTAATGTTACATCTACAGTTTCAGGGTCTTCTAACCCTTCGTCCAATCTCTCTTGAATTTCCTGAGTTTCTTTACTAGCCATTTCAGAAAACTTAGAGACAATTTCAAATAACTTTGAACCAACCAAAGGTAAAGGAATTGGTAAAATCAAATCTTTGATATATCCATTTTGTATTGATTTTGGAAGATTATTTATGGATTCCTCTTCATAAGCCTTAATACATGATTCAGGAATTTCGTCTTTAAACTTTTCTTCCAACCACTCAAAAATACTTAAATTAACTTTCATTCCATCTATATTTAATTTTTCAGGCCTTTTTATAGGCTCTTCAATTTCATCTTCAGCGATATCATCTAAATATTCTTCAGTAGTATCAGCTAGATATTCTTCATTTTTATTTGACCTTAAATTTTCAGAAAGCTTTTTAAAGAAATTCACAAAAAAGAACTAATTGACCCTTATTTTATATTGATTGTCAATCAATATAGGTAGTCTTCTAAATTTTCTAACTCCTCATCACTTATTAAGATTACTCCTGTTTTTGAAGCAAGAGTTTGTGCTGATTTTGTGAAACCAGCATTAGATACAACTACTGCATGAGTTCCTCCATAAAATTGTTGACCTGCAATTATTTCTTGAACTGCTTTATTCCCTACAGGATTTGTATATCTTTTGCATTGAATACATACTTTTAAGTCATCTATTGCGCCAATTAAATCGACACCTTGATCATTGGTTTTAGATGTTTGTTCAACAACCCACCCTGCAATTTCGAGGATATTCCCACAGTAGACCTCATAATCCTCGCCACTCATATCTTCGCTAAATCCTGCATTTACTCGTTGTTCTTCCTTTTCATAAACTTCAGGTATTGTCTCTTGAAAAACATCAAAAAGTAATTTGACCACTATCCATTGCCAAACCGCATCCTCTCCATCAGATTTAGGATTATAAATTCTTTGATAACTATACCAACCAGCCATAAACTCTGAGGCACTCATATCTCTCATGATTACACTTTTGAAAAAATAGTTATATCCGCTGTTAAATCCTCTGCTATATTCATTTAAATCATATAAATTAACCTCAAGAAGTTCTTCTTGGTCAAAGAAATCATTATCTTCATTTCCATATTGATCAACCGAACTCGAATTAACATATTCTTCATATAAGACGAATCTATGTTCTCTATATCGGCTAAGAAGAAAATCTTTCCAATTATCGGCCTTTTCCTTTTTTTCATTTTCGATTTCTTTTTCTCTTTCTTTTCTTTTTAAAGCTTCCTCTTTTAACCTCTCTTCCCTTTTTATAAGAAGTTCCTTATTCTTTTCTTCTATTTCGAGATTTCGTTCTTTTCTTTTTTCATTTAATTTCTTAAAAAAATTCATGAGAAAACTTTTTTTCAATATTTTACTTTAATCGAAGAGATTATTTTGTCCATAATTTGTCCATTTCACTTATGGACAGAGATTTATTCAATAAAAAAGCGAGTCTGGGTAACTCGCTACTATGACTTGGTTTTTATAGAGTCGGGGCGACAGGATTCGAACCTGCGACCTAGTGCTCCCAAAGCACTAAGTCCCCTCTAGTGAGACTAAGGTATTTAAGCTATAACTAAAGTCATACTCTGAATAAGACTGCACGAGACTGCACACTTTTGCATTTAAAGGTTGTAATTCCACGGATTTCCGTAGAAAATAGGACAGCACTAGGTTGTTTTATGTCTGCAACAGAAAGTTGGGTTAAAGAGTTTAGATACGCTATTAAGAGCAAGATTGGTTCTGGTTGGCAAGTTTCGAACGATAGAGGAAATATGCGTCTTTTAGTAGGAAATAAGAAAGAAGGATTCTCATCAATAAACCTTCCTTTTGCATGGCAGAAAGATCAATGGCCAGATGCTTTTGACTTTATAAGGATTGGTGCGGAAGCATATATGGAAAGCAATAAGAAATTACCTTTAAAAACTGCTTTTAAATTAACTAAGCAAACTTCTACAGAAATCCAACTTGATTGGAAAGGAGCTTTGGTTAATTACAGAAATTAATTAAAACAATCATGACTAATTACAAGTTAAATTAGTCTTGGGTCAACTAGATCAAA
>QCBE01000004.1 GCA_003281715.1 Prochlorococcus sp. AG-347-B23 | reverse complement strand
TATTTCTAGTCCATCACTAATTTCGTAACATATAGCTACTGCTAGTGGGGGTGTAAATTTAGTATCAAAAAATCTTGAATCAGAGCCTGGTTGAATTCCTCCTACTGCAGATAATCCTCTTGAAAAAATATCTAGAAATCTAGGTATTTTTTCACCTATTGGAACAAGTCTATTTTTATCTATAAATGAGGTAAAAGATTTATCTCCATTTTGAAATCCGAGTAAAGAACTTCTTAACTCATTATTCGAATTTCTGAAACCTCCTGACAAGGTATTAACCTTAATGCCTTTAGAAAAATAAAAATTGTTAGATAGAGTACCTTCAGGAGCAACAAGAAGTTTCGCTTTGTTTGATAAAGCATATTTTTGAGCGATGAATAGCTTTTCTTCAATAAATTCATCATTTATTTTTAATTTTTCTCTTGTTGGTATATTAGTTTGCCAAATAGCTACTGGATATTCATGATTTCTTTTTAATGGACTTGTTAAACCTCCAAATAAATGTAAGAAAATAAAAACCAAAAGTCCTAAAAGAAATATTTTTTTAAAGTGAAGTTTTCTTTCCCATCTACCTTGAATATAAAAAATCCAAAATCCAATCAATATTTGTAATACGCATAAACCACTTGCACCAATCCATCTTGCTAAACCAGCAAGATAAATATCACCTGGGATAAGACTCTCTCCTAAACCTATCCAAAAAAAAGGTGTTTGAGAAAGTATCAATTCACCAATACCCCAAGTCAAGGATAAAAAAAATATTTTTACTGTTAAAGATAATATTTTCATTTTGAAAACATCCTCTTTCCAGAGAATAATTTCAACTAACAATCCCCATAAATAAACTAATATCCCACCCAGAAAAGCGCAAAATAATAATATTAAAATGGTAATTATTAAACTTGCAAGCCACGAAAACCCAAGCCATGTCAATGGATGAAGATCATAAAGCCAAGAATGACTTATCAAGATAAAGAAAAAACCCCAACAAAAATTTGCTATTCTCCTTTCACTTCCCTTCCATAAAATGAATAAAGATATCGGCATAAAAATCAGCCAAAAATGAGTTGAAACTGAAATTCCTCCTAAAATCCCTCCTAAACAAGGGTAAAAATATTGTCTTAGACTTTTAATTTGAGTTGGGATTAACAATCTTAAATTACGAAATTAAATTTATAATCACCCATTTATTTTACCTTCATTCTGTAGACTAAGTTTTAGTAACTTTCAAAATTTAAGTGAAAGAAGTCTTTATTAGTTTTGCAGTTTTTGTTTTTTGTGTTTCATTAACTCTTTTCAGTCAATTTAATTCACCTCAAGTTGTTAATGCTGCTGAATCAGAAACTCAGTCAGTTCGAGGAACACCTGTTGCAAAATCATCAAATGTCTCAAATAATAATTTATTTGAACTAGACCCATCAGATCCAAATCCTATACTTTTCGCTATGGCAGAAGAAACACCATCAGACAACAATTCAAGGACTACAGAAAGTGGTCTAATTATTGCAGATATCGTAAACGGGGAAGGAGATGAAGCTAGTGCTGGTCAAACAGTTACTGTAAATTACACGGGAACTTTAGAAGACGGGACACAATTTGATACCAGTATCGGCAGAGCTCCATTCAGCTTTCCCTTGGGTGCTGGACGAGTAATAAAAGGTTGGGACGAAGGTGTAGCAGGTATGAAAGTTGGAGGCAAAAGAAAATTAACAATACCTCCGGAACTTGGATACGGATCAAGAGGAGCTGGAAATGTAATACCTGCTAATGCGACTTTAATATTTGAAGTTGAATTATTAAAAGTCAATTAAATTAAGTAAGAAAAATATCTAAGACTTTTCAATTTAGTTAATCTCCCAGTAATATATATACAACACCAAATAATTGAAATGTTAAGTAAATTCATCAATTCTTTTCTAGATAAAAAATCCCCAATGACTGTCCATGCTCACTGCGATGGTCCTTGTGGTGTTTACGACCCAGCATCTACGAGAGTTGCAGCTGAAGCTGTTTTATCAATGACAAAAAAACTTATTGCATTAGAAGCTCCTTCTAGCACTGATTCAGCAGAGTGGGCTGCATACAGTAATACATTTTCAAGATATGTTGCAGTTAAAGAAGAGCAAGCAAAAGAAACAAAGAAAGAGATTCTAATTTTGTGGACAGACTACTTTAAACCAGTTCACTTAGAAACTTATCCAGACTTACATGAAACCATTTGGAAGGCGGCCAAATTATGCAGTGCATGCAAAGTTAATATTGACTTAGCCCAAGCTGAAGAACTCATGAGTTATGTAGAAAAAATTCATAATATTTTCTGGGCTTCAAAAGGAAGATCAGACGCTTTTGTAAAAGCTAGTTAATCAGAGTTATTTTCAAAAGTTTTTTTGATTTTATTTTATTTTTTTTAGGTTTAAGAAAAACCGCGATTATTAGTGGTGAGTCGATGTTTCCTTACCTAAAAGAAGGTGATATTGTATTTTTTAAAAAATATAAAAAGAATAAATCAATACTAAAAAATCGACAAATAGTTATTTTTAATCATCCATTTAAAAATAAAAATCTAATAAAAAGGATAAATTCAGTAAATCAAAATAACGTTGAGGTTATTGGCGATAATATTGAATTTAGCGAAGATAGTAATAAATTTGGATTAATCAATAACGAAAAAATAATTGGGATTGTCACCTCTAAATTAATTATTCCTAAATTAAAAAATTTTTTAATTCAAAAAAACAGAAGCACTTCTTTGAATCCAAAATAATCCCAAAGAAAAGGAAAGCCCTCCTGCTGCAGATATTAATCTTTTAATAAATTTTTGACTTGCTTTAAAGGTGGTAAAAGATATTAAACAAGTAAAAAGATTCATACTTATGAGTGAACCAATCAAATATGAAATCAAATATAAGCAAGCGCTTGTTAGAGGTAGTGCTAAAGCAGGAAGAACTGCAAGAAAATGTGAACCTCCAGCTATACCGTGTAGCAAGCCTAAACCAGTCAAAGCATGTGAGTGCTTATTATTATTTTTTTGTTCCTTAACATGAAAGTGAAAGTGACGATGGGCAATTCCATTCTCATGCTTATGGGAATGCGAGTGAATACTTAATTGAAAAGAATTTTTTATAGCAAATACTCCAACAATTAGAAGTGAAATTCCAACAAGGAATTCGGCAATACTAGAAAATTTGTTTAATGGCGTAATATCCTTAATAAAAATCGCTAGAAAAGCTAACAAGAGGACTCCTGAAGAATGTCCCAAGCCCCATGAGAAACTATTTTTAAGAGCTTTTTGAGGATTATTAATCGCTGCCGGTGCCATTGCAATTAGATGATCAGCGCCACTAACTACATGCACAAATCCCGCGACTATACCTGTTAAAATTACAGCCTGCATATATATTCAGTACAACTCTGTTTATTCAATTTTATAGCACGATTTGAGGTCAATATTAAATTGAGTTAAATAATTTCTTGAACGATTGTTCAATATTACTTTCTCTCATAAAAGTTTCACCAATTAATACTCCCTTGATTCCAATAGATCTGAGCGATTCTAAATCTTCGGCACAATTAATTCCGGATTCACTTATGGGAATAATATTTTGTTTTAAAAATATATCTGCATATATATGCATCAATTCAATTGATGTTTTTAAATCCGTTTTAAAAGTCTTTAAGTCCCTATTATTTATTCCAATCAAATTAAAAGATTTTAACTTTAGAATCCTTTCTAATTCATTAGAGTTATGGACTTCAACAAGAACACTCATCTTTAAATTATCAGCTATTTTCTTTAAATAAATTAAATCGTCATCACTTAAAATCGCAGCGATTAATAATATTGCATCGGCACCAGATACCCTTGCTTTATAAATCTGATAAGCAGAAATAATAAAATCTTTGCAGAGTAGAGGGAGATTAGTTGATTTCCTTACAGTTTCGAGTATTTCATAACTCCCTTGAAAAAACCTTTTATCGGTAAGTACTGATATACATGATGCACCTAATCCTTCATAACAAATTGCTATGTCTTCAGGATTAAAATCTTTTCTAATCACTCCTTTACTCGGACTAGCTTTTTTTATTTCAGCAATTACTCCTGGTTTTATTTTTGACTCCAAGATATTTTTAGAAAAATCTTTTGGAGCAGGAAGTTTTTCAATCTTTTTTATGAGATCTTCTAAAGAGACTATTTTTTTAAAATTCTTAATTTCAATATCCTTATGCCATACAATTTCTTCCAGAATATTTTTTGCTTGTGCTTCTCTATGAGGTACGGCATATTCTAAATTTTCTACCCTTACTGTTGGATTTGGTGGCCTGCGTCTTATCTCCATTAATTTTAGATATTATTTTATTTGAGAAGCCGCTTGTTTATATGCAACCTCAACTACTTCACTAAGAGTAGGATGAGTATGAACTTCTTTAGATAATTCAATTACATCTTGGTTCCTTGAAATAGCGTTCGAAATTTCTTGAATTAAATCAGCTGCATGTAACCCAAAAATATGAGCACCTAATACTTTCCCATTATCTTTGTTGAAAATCAACTTTAGCAATCCATCACTCTCTAATTCAGCCAATGCTTTTGAATTAGCCTTAAAGAAACTTTTGACAACTCCCAAAGTAAAATTTTCTTTTGCAGATATTTCTTTAGCTTCAACTTCAGATAGACCAACTGAACTTATCTCTGGGTGAGTAAAAGTTGCTGCAGGGATACTTTTATAGTTAATTTCGACATTACCACCACAAATATTATCAACAGCAATAGTACCCTGCGCTGCAGCTGTATGGGCAAGCATTAGTTTGCCCGTTACATCTCCAACAGCCCAAATGTTAGGTATTATTTCATCACCATTCTTAACTCTCATTTGATCATCTATAGGAATGAAACCTTTTACCGTTTCGATACCAACCGACTCAAGATTTAAGTTATTACTATTAGGACTTCTGCCAGTTGCAACTAGTACAGCGTCAACTTCTAAAGTTTCTACAACTTCCTTTGATTTTGCATCCGTAAGTTCTATTTTTACTGGGCATCCAGGTATTATTTTTGTCGCAAAGACATTTGATTTTGTGTCTATATCTCTAGCTTGAATAAGGTTCTTCTTAGCAATTTTAGTGATGTCTGGATCAAATGTTGGCATAATATTTTCCAAAGCCTCGATCATGGTAACTTCACAACCAAGAGCGGTATAAACATCAGCAAATTCTAGACCTATATATCCGCTTCCAATAATTGCTATCCATCTTGGAAGCCACTCAAGTTTAACCGCATCATCACTAGTAAATACGGTCCTATTATCCAAAGTTATTCCACGGGGCACAAAAGGAGAAGAACCTGTTGCTATAACGATATTCTTACACGTGAAAATTTTATCAATTCCGTTTTTATCTCTTATGCCTACTTTTTGATTCCCTTCAATTCTTCCAATGCCCATAATAATTTCAACTCCACTCCTTTTAAGAGTTTTTGTTAAATTTTCTCTAACATTTAAAACTAAATTATTTGCATGATCTGCAATTTTTGATCTCTCGAACCTTACTGGTGAAGCATGTATACCAAATTTAGCTAAATGTTCATAATCAGCTATTTCTCTAACTTTTCCACTTGCAGCTAAAAGAGCTTTAGATGGAACACAACCTTTGTTAACGCAAGTGCCTCCCATATCAGAAGATTCTACTATTGCGACTTTAAGTCCCTTACCAGCAGCATGTTTAGCGGCATCAAAACCTCCATATCCTGCTCCTATTACGATTAAATCAAAATCAAAACTTGAATCAGTCACTTTTTATTTATTTATTTAGAGGTGTATGCGACTCTTTTTCGTTCTAGTAATAACGGAACTGCAACACAAGCCACATTCAATGATTCTACAAGCTCACTATGCGGAATTGTAATTGTTTCATTAAAAGCTTCTTGAATTTTTTTATGAATACCTTGACCTTCATTACCCAAAATTAATGCGGTACGTCTAGACCAATCCACTTCCCAATAAGGTTTTGAAGATTTTTTTGAACTCTCATTATGGCTACTAGTAGAGAAAATCTTAAATCCTACATTTGATAATTCAGACAAAGACTTAAGTAAAGAATTTAATATTTCTTCTTCAATTCCATCAAATCTTAAAAATGGCAGATGAAAAACTGCACCTGAGGATGCTCTTAATACCTTTTGGCCTAATGGGTGCGCACCTCCAGCTAAAAAAATTGCATCAACACCCGCAGCTAAAGCGGTTCTAAATAGATTACCCATATTCCCAGGATCTTGAATCCTGTCGAGAACAAGAACAAAATCATCTTTTATATTGAATTGATAATTAGGTATTGTTGAAATCTCTACTAAAGCTGCTATCCCATCTGGATTAATTGTTGAAATCGCAGATGCCAAGACTTCCTCTGAGACAATATTTATTAATGACTGATGAAATTTTTTGCTTAGATTTTGATTCTTTCTTAGCCATTTTTCGGTAACTAAAATCTTAGAGGGATTTTTTCCAGACTTCAGCAATTCTTCAATGAGATGTGTACCCTCTATGCAAAAAAAGTCTTGATCTTTTGGAGATGATCCTCTTTTAAATGATCTAAATCTTTTAACTAGATTATTGTTTTTACTAGTTATTTTTGAAAAAGTATTTTCTATGAGTAATTTGAAAAATTTGTTATCAACTATATTTTAATTACATAAATATTTTGATCAATTATTTATTAAATTTTTATTTCCCAAGAAATCAAAAAATACATTTTCACTTTTAATTAATATTCATGACGTTACATAGGGTGGACTTAATATTATTAGTTTGTCATGATGAATCTAATAAATTAAGTCTTAATGATTTGCGGAAGCAAAACGAAGTCATATCTTAAATCGCAAAATTTAAAGATTCTTGGCCAAGGCAAGTTAAATGGAATAGTTGAAATAAGTGGTGCGAAGAATTCCGCCTTAGTTTTATTAGCCTCATCATTGCTAACTAATGAAAAATTAATTCTTGAAAATGTACCTTTTCTCACTGATATTGAAAAGATGGGTAACATCCTAAAGAATTTAGGAGTTAATTTACTACGAAAAAACAAGCAGCTAGAAATAGATCCAACAACTATTTCGATTAAAGAACTTCCATATGAACTTGTTAAAGGATTAAGAGCTAGTTTCTTTTGTATAGGCGCACTATTAACTAAATTTGGAGAAGCTCAAGTACCATTACCAGGTGGATGCAATATTGGTTCAAGGCCAGTAGACGAGCACATTAATGGACTAATCGCATTAGGAGCAGACATTATTATTGAAGAGGGAATTGTCAAGGCAAAAATAAGAGGGAACAAAAATAGACTTCATGGCACTCATATTAAATTAAATTGTCCAAGTGTAGGTGCGACTGAAACTTTAATAATGGCAGCATCTTTAGCCAAAGGAAGAACCACTATTGAAAATGCTGCTAGAGAGCCTGAAGTTCAAGATTTATGCCAAATGCTTAATAAAATGGGGGCAAAAATTTATGACTCCGGTAAAGAAACAATTATCATTGATGGTGTTAATAAGCTTGGGGGGTGTACCCATAAAGTAATTCCAGACCGAATAGAAGCTGGAACTTTTCTAATAGCGGCTGCTGCAACTTCCTCTTCAATAACAATTTCTCCAGTAATCCCTCATCATCTTGAAGCTGTTACTAATAAGCTTCAAGAGAGTGGTAGTAAAATAACGATTAAAGGTAATTCGATTTCTATCAAGAGCAAAGAGATTAAAGGAGTAGATATTGAAACAGCCCCTTTTCCAGGCTTTCCTACTGATTTGCAGGCACCATTTACAGCTCTAATGACAATCGCAAATGGTGAATCAAAGATAACTGAAACAATTTTCGAAAACAGAATGAATCATATTTATTTACTTAATGAAATGGGCGCCCGTATAAAACTAAACAAAAACGTAGCTTACATTAAAGGTGTTAAAACAATTAATGGGATGAATCTAGTTGGCTCAGATTTAAGGTCATCAGCTGCATTAATAATCGCAGGAATCATCGCAAAAGGTTGTAGTAAGATCTATGGATTAGAACATTTAGATAGAGGTTATGAAAATTTTGAATTAAAACTAAAAAATTTAGGTGTAAAAATAATTAGAGAGATCAGTAAAAATGCTTTTGAGGAGAATGGATATAAAATTGAACCTAAATCTGAGAATATTTCGAAACTCGAAGCAGCTTAGTCTTTTTCCAAAAATATTTTTAAAACCAAGAAGGTTGATTCAAACGTAAGCAATATTGATTAGTGAAATACAACCCAAAAATAAGATAAACAAAACCAGAAAACGATTAGACCAATTTTTATTTAAACCATTAAATTTGAATTCGTTCATGCCCAAGTTCCGCTATTAGATCCGAAAGTTGTCAGTATAGTCACCGCAATAAAAAGATAAGGAACAAATTTAAAGGATAATTTTTTAGCTTGGATTTTAGACATCTGTTTTTTTATTAAATATAACACAATATTACTAATCATGAAGCTATCTCCTTTTAAAAAAAGACTTTAAGCGTATTTAATCACAAAAATGTATCATAAATGTTTAAATTTTCTTTTTTCCCTTATTTCTTGTCAGCAAATGCAATAAATAATTCTATGTTTTTGTCGAAAAAGATTAACTATTAACAAACTTTATCTTGATCACTGTTCCTTAATCAAAACAATAGTCAACAAGTTGATTTTTGTTATAATAAAAAAGTTCATTTTTTCAAAAGCCTTGGGAGCGTGGTGGAATTGGTAGACGCACCGCACTCAAAATGCGGCACCTTCGGGTATGTCGGTTCAAGTCCGACCGCTCCCACTTTGATGAATACATATAGTCGATTCGATATATCTTTCAAAAAAGGAAAAGGTTGTTGGCTATGGGACAAAACAGGTAAAAAGTATCTTGATGCAGTAGCTGGCATAGCGACTTGTAGTCTTGGACATAGCGACAGAGTTTTAAGAAGAAGGTTATCAACTCAACTAAAAAAGATTCAGCACATTTCAAATCTCTACAACATTGAAGAACAAGAACAATTAAGCAGAACTTTAACGAATATGAGTTGTGCTGAAAGCGTCTTCTTCTGCAATAGTGGTGCGGAAGCAAATGAATCAGCAATTAAATTAATTAAAAAATATGGTAATACATCAAACAAAGGTAAAGAATCAATTATTCTCGCAGCAGAATCTAGCTTTCATGGAAGGACTCTTGCAGCCTTGAGTGCCACTGGACAGCCCAAATATCAAAAAGGTTTCGAACCAATGATTGAAGGGTTCAAATTTTTTAAATTTAACAATTTTGATTCGGTAAAAAAATTATTTGAAGAGTGTGAAAATAATGATCAAAAAATTTCCGGAGTTTTAGTTGAACCAATACAAGGAGAAGGCGGCGTAATTCCTGGAAGTAAAATATTTTTTAAAAGCGTGCGAGAAATATGTGATAAATATAATTCTCTTCTCATTTTAGATGAGGTTCAAAGTGGAGTAGGTCGAACTGGAAAAATGTGGGGTTATGAGAATTTAGGAATTGAACCTGATGGATTCACCCTTGCAAAAGGATTAGGAGGAGGTCATGCAATTGGAGCATTATTAGTAAAAGAAAAAGCCAACATTTTTTCTCCAGGAGATCATGCAAGCACTTTTGGGGGGAACCCATTCGCCTGTAAAGCTGCCCTAACTGTATTAGAAGAAATCAATAGAAGAAATATTATCAATAATGTTTATTTAAGAGGAGAACAATTAAGTGCTGGGTTTGAAGAATTGTCAAAAAAATTTCCAAATATTATTAGCGGGAAAAGAGGTTTAGGTTTAATACAAGGTCTTGTGATAAATGATGATTATGCTGATGCAAAAAAAATTACTTTAAAAGCTTTTGATAAAGGATTACTTGTAGTTCCTGCAGGAGAAAATGTTGTAAGGATTGTCCCACCATTAGTTATATCTAGAAGAGAAATTAATATTCTTTTGAATAAGCTAAATTCAATTTTTGAAGAGTTATAGCAATTTTAATTTTGAAAAATGCAAATTTAAAATTTTTTGAATTATCACCCAAATATGAAAGGGATAATATCAAATTAGGTTTATCAAGAATTAAAAAAGCACTGCAGGAACTTGGTAATCCTTGCGAGAATATCCCTGCGATACAAATTATTGGAACCAATGGGAAAGGATCAATCGCGGCATATTTAGAAAATATACTTTTTGAAGCTAAAAGGAATTTTGGCGTAACGACATCTCCCCACCTTTTGGACGTATGCGAGAGGATTAGAGTTAATAAAAAAAATATTAACAAGACTGATTTTGAAAAAATCTACAGATTAATAGAAGAGAAATTTTCAACATTTGAATTAACTCCTTTTGAAAAAATCATTTGCTGCGCACTAAATTTCTTTGACAATAAGAAAGTTGAATTGCTCATTCTTGAAGCTGGCTTAGGGGGACGATTAGACGCGACAACAGCCCATAAATCTAGACCAATAATTGCTATTGGGAATATTGGCTTAGACCATAAAGAATTTCTTGGAGATACTATTGAAAAAATTGCCGAAGAAAAATTAGCAGTTATTGAAAAAAACTCAGTTGTCATCTCATGCAAACAAAATAGTCAAGTTGAAAATTTAATAACCAAAAAAGTTAAAGAGGTTGGAGCAGAAATTATCTGGAAAGATTCAATATCAAACAGCTATGAGCTTGGATTAAAAGGAATTTTTCAAAAGCAAAATGCTTCAGTAGCTTTAGGAGCAATTGAAGCGTTGAATAATTTGGGATTTAATATAAAAGGAACACACATTTCTGAAGGTCTTAAAAAGACATCTTGGCAGGGAAGGCTAGAAATAATAAATTTTTTGAACAAAGAAATTCTTGTAGATTGTGCGCATAATTATCCTGCTGCAAAAGCACTCTCACATGAGCGAAGTAATTGGGAGAATGAAGATAAAGGAATTTATTGGATTTTAGGTGTCCAAAGACAAAAAGATTTTTTCGCAATATTAAAAACGCTTCTAAATAAAAATGATCACTTATTACTTGTGCCAGTGCCAAACCAACCTAGTTGGCAATTAAAAGATCTTTCTCAGATTAAAGAATTTGACCTTCAAAAAACAATTGAATTTAAAACATTTGAACTTGCCATTGATTATTTATTTTCCCTAGAAAAATGGCCACCTAATCGTCCAGTCCTAACGGGTTCTATTTTTTTAGTTGCTGAATTTATTAAATTTGCAAATAAACAGAAATGTTAAATATTAAATTTTTCCTTTACTTCCCAACCTTCCAATTTTCCAGGATTTAATAGCCCTTTAGGATCAAATTTTAATTTCGCTTTTACTTGATCTGCGTCAACCACTCCTAGGCCTCCGCCTTCGACAGTTAAAACATGGGGATTAAAAATAAACGCCCCAAGTTTCTTACAATCTTCCATTATTTCATTTAATTCATCTATCCCATTCCACCTTAATACAGGTAAAGCCGCTAATCGCGGTGATCCTTGTTGAGAAACTGCCTCTAAATGCCAAAGAACTTTTCTACCCCATTTTTTTCTCAGAAAATTAATCAATTCTAGTTCATTATTAAGTGGCAAAAGCATCTGTAAATAAGTCCAATTTTTATCCTTAGACCTCATATGAAGAGTTGTATGATTCCATACGACTTCAGAAATTCCATTAACGAGTTTTTCTTCTTCTCCAAGGAGGGTAAATTCAACTTTGAATTTTTTACAAATCAACTCGATCGTTTTTGTTCCTCCAAAAGTAGATTGAATTAATATCTTGTGACTTCTAGCATTACTTTTAAGCCATTTTGGCATTTGATCTACAATTTCATCTTCAAGAATTGCTCCTAGTTTCAGATCAATTGCTGCGCTGGTGAAAGTTTTTAATATTTCTATTGTTTTTTCAAATTCAATACAGTCGATAACTATTGAATACCACTTACGTTTGATATCAGTAGCAAGTAGTAAAGAAGTAATTATTCCATTAGTCCCATAAGCATGATTTAGAGGTTCGGATTCTTCAGCATCAAATTTTAATAATTCAGGTTCTTTATTAATCGTTACTGCCTCTAAACCAATAAGATTTCCTGGATCTCTTAAGAATCCCCACCTAATTGAACCAATACCTCCTGATCCACCTGCAATAAAACCTCCAATTGTTGCAGTTTTCCAAGTACTAGGAAGCAACCTCAATTCCCTCCCATATTTCTCTAATTGTTTATTCAAATCTCCCATCACACAGCCAGACTGTACTTTTATAAAACCTGTATCCGGATCAAATTCTTCTAACTTATTAAAGTGACTCATCTGCATTACAACTCCTTTAAACAATGGGACAGCTTGTCCATAATTACCTGTCCCTGAACCCCTCAAAGTAAGTGGGATAGAAAATTCCCAACAAATTTCTGCTACTTCCTTTACTGCTTTGTGATCACTAGGTCTTACCACCAAATCAGCAATACATTCGTCTAATTTTTCAGTAAGGATTGGAGAGTAGTTATAAAAATCTTTTGAAAGCCTTTTTATGTCAGATTGGCTTTCAATTATCTCTAAGTTTTTAACTTCCCTAAATTTGTCTATAAATTTAAGAGTATTTGATGTCATTAATTAAATTCTTATTGTTTTGTATATAAACTAGCCGATTAGCAATATAAATCGCCTTTTATAAACACTTTTCTCTTTAATGAACTCGAAAAAACATCTGCCCATCTTTGTGCATCTAAAATCACAAAATCAGCAGGGCATCCCTTTCTAATTAAACCATCCCATTTTAAGTTTAATAATCTGCTTGGAGCTAAAAAAATAGAAGATAGAGTCATTCTCTCCCAAGGATTTAGTTGAAGCATAGGTATAGAGCAAGACAACATATAAAAAGGATCAAAATTACCAAATGGGTACCAGGGATCTTGAACGTTATCACTACCTAGAGATACATCCACGTGTGATTTTTGTAATTGCTTTATTGGAGCAACTGGTCTTTTTAATGAGGTAGTTTTATTACTTCGATTAAGCAGCCAAAAATTTGTTAGAGGTAAAGCAATAACTTTAATATTTTTCTCAGCTATTTTTTCTCCTAAATTTAAAATCTCTCTATGACTTAGAGAAATAAGACTACTCAAATGACTACAAGTAATTGGAATACTTTTAATTTTTAAATTTTCGATTGTCTCTAATAAAACTTTTATTCCCGCTCCAGGCTCAATGGTCGATTCGTCTATATGAAAATCAATTTCTAATTTATATTTACTAGCTAGAAGAAGCATTTTTGAGAGAAATTTGCTTGTATCTTTTTTATTAAAAGGAGGAACAATTACACCTCCTAAAATACCTCCATTAGAGGATAATATTTTTGCCAAATCTTCTCCTTTAGTTGTATCCCAGAATTCCAATGGAGCTAGAGCAACGAATTGTAAAGTCAACTCAGATGAAAATTTTTTTTGTAATTTAAAAAGTTCAATCCAAATATCAATTGATTGACTTTTGTAAGTATCAATATGACTTCTAATAGCTCGGTAGCCATTTTGTATGGCGAGTTTTAATGATTTCTCAACTCTTTCAAGAACCTTATCTGTAGTTCTAGTTTTATGTTCTTCAAGATTTACTGATAATGCTCCTCCATAGTTTGATTCCAGATTAGGAAAGTCTGCCCATGTAAAAGATTTATCAAAATGCGAATGCGTTTCAACAAATCTTGGGAATAAAATATTTTTTGGTTTTGTAACTTTATTTTTTAAAGGCTTTAACTCAGAAACAAATCCATCCTCCCAACAAATAGAAACTGAACATAAATCCTCTACATCGATAATGAGGTTATCTATATCTTCTATTAAACAAAGGCTTCTGGGAATAAGAACCTCAGCTGTACCGGAATTACTCAAATTTTTAAATTTTCTTTCATTTTAAATCATAAGAAAACTTTACTGAATTAGAAAATAATTCAAATTTCGCTAAAACATAAAAATAACTATGAAAAATTACCCTCGAGTTGTTAAATTTATAAATGTGAGGCGGGCGTCGCCAAGTGGTTAAGGCAGCGGCTTGTGGCGCCGCTATTCGGGGGTTCGAATCCCCTCGCTCGCCCTCAAAAATATTGCAGTAAAAATATTTAACTTGTAATTTTAAATTAAAGAACATAAAAAATTCCTAGCAAAGTGCTAACAAAAACAAAATCAGGCGAAAAAAAATCTCAAAAGAATTCAACTACTGGCAGTTATTGGATAACCACATTTGGATGCCAAATGAACAAGGCTGATTCTGAGAGAATGGCTGGGACATTAGAGAATATGGGATACACCAGAGCAGATAATGAATTAAATGCCGATTTAGTCTTGTATAATACATGCACAATAAGAGATAATGCGGAACAAAAAGTTTATAGCTTTCTAGGAAGACAAGCAAAAAGAAAGCACAAAACTCCTAACTTAAAACTTGTTGTTGCAGGTTGCCTTGCGCAGCAAGAGGGAGAGTCCTTATTAAGAAGAGTCCCAGAACTTGATCTGGTTATGGGACCCCAACACGTAAATAATCTTGAGAATCTTCTGGGGAAAGTTGATTTAGGAAATCAAGTTGCTGCCACAGAAGAAACCTTCATTTCTGAAGACATAACAAGTGCCAGAAGAGAAAGCTCTATTTGTGGCTGGGTGAATATCATTTATGGATGTAATGAAAGATGTTCATATTGTGTAGTCCCCTCTGTAAGAGGAAAAGAGCAATCAAGATATCCAAATGCGATCAAAAGTGAGATCCAAAAATTAGCTGATGATAATTTTAAAGAAATTACTCTTTTGGGTCAAAACATTGATGCTTATGGTAGAGACCTTCCAGGAACTACAAAAGAGGGGAGAAAAGAAAATACACTTACTGATCTTTTGTACTATATTCATGATGTTAAAGGAATTCGCAGAATAAGATTTGCTACTAGTCATCCAAGATATTTTTCAAAAAGGTTGATTCAAGCTTGTTATGAACTTGATAAAGTCTGTGAACATTTCCATATTCCCTTCCAAAGTGGAAATGATGAAATTTTAAAACAAATGTCAAGAGGATATTCTATTAAAAAGTATAAAAATATTATCGAAAATATAAGGTCATTAATGCCAGATGCATCAATCACTGCCGACGCAATAGTTGCTTTCCCAGGAGAAACCGAACAACAATATCAAGATACATTAAAGCTAATATCAGAAATTGGTTTTGATCAAGTAAATACGGCAGCATATTCTCCAAGACCAAATACGCCTGCAGCAGTTTGGTCGAATCAACTTTCGGAAAAGGTAAAAAAAGCTAGATTGCAGGAAATTAATGATTTGGTCGAGAAAACTGCAAGGAGTAGAAATCAAAGATATATCAACAATATCGAAAGCGTTTTAATTGAGGGTTCAAATCCAAAAAATTCCTCGCAAATTATGGGTAGAACTAGAACAAATAGATTAACTTTTGTAGAGATCCCCAAAAACATTAACTTTAATTTTTCATTGGGAGATGAGATAGATGTCAAAATAAATGAAGCTAGACCTTTTTCTCTAACAGGCGAACTTTATTTATGATTTTTTTCTAAATGATCGGGGGTAAGAAAAAATGTATTGGCTTAATATTTGGCGGGAATTCCAATGAACATGAAGTATCCATATCATCTGCGAAAACAGTTTATCAAGCATTTAATTCAGAAATAAACAAAGAACGCTTTACAGTTAAAGCCTTTTACATAAATAAATATGGAGTTTGGATTGATAGTGATAGTTCAGAAAAAATTCTAATTGGTGAAATTGAAAACAATAAGACAATAAAACAAGGAATTTTTAATGAAAAAAAAATTAACTTCCTTGAAGGAATTGAATTTCAAAATGTTGATGTTTGGTTTCCACTTTTACATGGATTTAATGGTGAAGACGGATCAATTCATGGCTTACTTAAATTTACAAAGAAACCTTTAGTCGGATGTGGAATTATTGGCTCTGCTCTTGGAATGGATAAAATTTTGATGAAAACAATTTTCTCAAATCTTAAACTTCCACAAGTTAATTATCTAGTTTTTCAAAATGAAGATCTCAACGATAAGGAAGTAAAAAATAAAATAATTAATAAAATTTTAAAAAAATTAAATTTTCCTGTTTTTGTTAAACCATCGAACTCTGGGTCATCTCTTGGTATCTCCAAAGTCATAAATGAATCAGAAATATCACAAGCACTAGAAAAAGCTCAGGGAATAGATCCAAGAATCTTGATAGAGGAAGGTTTAGAGGTAAGGGAGATTGAATGCGGAATAATTGGGAATTCAGAACTCTTAACCTCTGAGATAGGCGAGGTAAATTACGAAAGTGATTGGTACGATTACGATTCAAAATATCACTCAAATAATAAAATAATTATCCCAGCCGAAATAGATTCTAAAATTACAAAAGAAATTAAAGACATTGCTATTAAAAGTTGTAGAGCACTAAATATTTTCGGTTTTGCAAGAGTAGATTTCTTTTTAGAAAAATCTTCAAATAAAATTTTGCTAAATGAAATAAATACAATTCCTGGTTTTACAAAACAAAGTATGTTTCCAATGCTTTGGGAAGCTTCAGGTTTAAAAATTGAACAACTTGTGGCTAAACTGGTAGAAATATCTTTAGATTTGTAATTTAAATCAAATGTTGCATGGACTACTTTGGTTACCATTACTTTTAATCTTCATTTTATTAACTGCACTTGGATGGTTAGAAAGAAGAAGGCAAAATCTTTTTAGAAGTTGGGCGAGTGATTCTGAACTGTGCAAGTTAGATAGTTCAGGTGCAGCGTCCTTAAAAGATGGAGAGTTAAAGTGGAGTGCATTTGAAGCTGGTAAATTTGAAGAAAAAGATTGTTTTATAATCAAAAAGCTGGAATTAGTTGAATTAATGGCACTAACTTCAGGAGAAGCTCCTCTAACAAATGAATCTCAAGGTAAGTGCAGGTTGAGATTGGTAGGGGATGGGAAAGAGATGGATGTACCATTTTCAGATGCAGAGCAAGCGAGAGAATGGATGGATCAACTAATGGAAAAAGCTCGATGTGATTTGTGAAAAACCAAATAAGGATCAAAAATAGAAGCTTTTTTTTTCTAATTTTATTTTTATTTTTAACAAGCTTATTAAGCATAAAAACTCTCAAAAAAGTGGGTACTCAGGACATTAGGATTTCTGGAAGTGAAGTATTTTCGCAGAATGATTTGGTAAAAAATACATCTTTAAATTTTCCCATTCGATTAATTTTTATTGAAACTAATTTGTTAGAAAAAGAGTTAAAACAAAATTTATCTCTTAAATATGTTTCGGTAAACAGAGAATTATTTCCTTTTGGTTTAAAAGTTTATATTACTTCAAGAATTCCAATAGCTTACGGTGAGAGAATATTAAACGAAGAAACAATATTAGGCTACATTGATAAAGATGGAATTTTTATAAATAAACAAAATATAGATGAAAAAAATTTGAATAAATTAACAATACAAGTTTTTGGATGGAAAGAAAAATTTAAGAAAATATTATCTGAAATTTTTATCGATATGGAGAATTATGAATTAGAAATAGTTAAAATAACTTTCTCAACCGATGGTTTTCTAACTGTTGAGGAAGAAGATTTAAAAACGATATTCTTAGGATTTAAGCCAAATTTAATCAAATATCAACTCCAAATAATCAAAAATCTTAAAAATGAATTTAAGAAAAAGAGCTTTTCAAAAAAAATAGATAATATTGATCTTACTAATCCAGATAAACCAAAAATAAAAGTGTTCAAACCCTAATATTTAAAAAAGGGTTCTGAGAAATTTTTTTTAATTATTGTAGTGTTGATATGGGTTTTGCATTCAAACAAAATATTTAATAAATAAATATTTTTAGGATTTTCCTCAACAAATTCCTACAGATGAGCTCAGTAAGTTCATAATGCACCCAATACTAGTATTAGATTCCTATTAAGAGATGAGCTTCGGTAACAATCCAAACTTTGATCAATCGAGAGAAATCCTTCCAAGCCAAAGCGCCAAAATAGAAGTTATTGGTGTAGGTGGTGGCGGCAGTAATGCAGTCAATAGAATGATAAATAGTGATTTAGAAGGTGTTTCATTTAGAGTCCTCAATACCGATGCACAAGCCCTACTACAATCATCTGCAGAGAGTAGAGTTCAACTTGGACAAAACCTTACTAGAGGTTTAGGTGCTGGAGGGAATCCAAGTATTGGGCAAAAAGCTGCCGAAGAATCCAAAGAAGAGCTTCAACAAGCTTTAGAGGGATCTGATCTAGTTTTTATAGCTGCTGGAATGGGCGGCGGAACTGGTACTGGAGCAGCACCAGTTGTCGCAGAAGTAGCCAAACAAAGTGGGGCTTTAACAGTAGGTATAGTAACCAAACCATTTTCTTTTGAAGGAAAAAGAAGAATGCGTCAAGCAGAGGAGGGGATCGCAAGACTAGCTGAAAACGTCGATACTCTGATAGTTATTCCAAATGACCGTTTAAAAGATGTTATCGCAGGAGCTCCTCTTCAAGAAGCATTTAGGAATGCTGATGATGTTCTAAGAATGGGAGTCAAAGGCATTAGTGACATAATTACTTGCCCGGGATTAGTTAATGTCGATTTTGCAGACGTTAGATCAGTCATGACGGAAGCTGGCACTGCACTTCTCGGAATAGGTATAGGTTCAGGAAGATCTAGAGCTATAGAGGCAGCACAGGCAGCAATGAATAGTCCTTTATTAGAAGCAGCAAGAATTGATGGAGCTAAAGGCTGCGTTATAAATATTACTGGAGGCAAGGACATGACTTTAGAAGACATGACCTCTGCATCTGAAATTATCTATGATGTTGTTGATCAAGAAGCGAATATTATTGTTGGCGCAGTGGTCGATGAAGCAATGGAAGGGGAGATACAAGTTACTGTAATTGCTACAGGATTTGAAACAACCCAACCATTAAACCAGCAAAGAATAAAAAATAGATTATCTAATCAACCCTTATATAATTATTCCGACAATAAAGAGTCAGGAGCGAGTATTCCTGAGTTTTTGAGATTAAGGCAAAATAAAAAAGATATAGGTTAAAAGGTAAAATAGAGTGACTCGGTTATCTCGCCTGCCTCAAGCATCCCTTGTGGCTGCTACCTTCCGGTCCTGACCAGGTTTAGGCGTTAAAACCGCGAAAGGCCGAGTCAAAATAATACTAGCAATTCTTGATTAAAAAAGATACATAAATTTATTATGTTACCTTCAGAACTGGTTAATTATAAAAAAAAGTCTCGCAAAATCATTGCACTAACTGCGTGGGACTCCATATCAGGATCTATTGCAGAACAAGCAAATGTTGATCTCATACTAGTAGGAGATTCATTAGCAATGGTCTGCTTAGGATACAAATCGACGTTGCCAATAACCTTAGAAAACATAATTTATCATACTAATGCTGTTTCAAGAGGATTTAAAAAGAAAATTGAGGAACAGCCTTTGGTCGTTTCAGATATGCCTTTTCTGACTTACCAATGTGGTGAGGATAAAGCTGTTGAGTATGCAGGGAAAATCATTCAGAGCACTTATGCAAAAGCTGTAAAGGTAGAAGGAGCTGAACCAGAAATACAAAAAGTTATTTCTAGATTAATAAGAATGGGAATCCCTGTTATGGGTCATATAGGTCTTACACCACAAAGCTATCTAAATATTGGATTTAAAAAACAAGGAGAGAGCTTAGCAAGCCAAGAAAAAATCAAGAAAGAGGCTTTAATTCTTGAACAATTAGGATGTTTTTCAATAGTTCTTGAACATATTCCTGATTTGCTTGCCAAGGAAATACAAAATTCTTTAACAATTCCCACAATAGGTATCGGCGCAGGTAATTATTGCGATGGGCAAGTAAGAGTTACTGCAGATTTGTTAGGCCTTAATGATGATCAACCCCCATTTTGCCAACCAATTATTCAAGGAAAGAAATTATTTAAAGATAAATTAAAAGAATGGGTAGACTCTGAAAGACTTAGTTAATCTCATCCCACCACTTAAACATAGAAACAAGAACTTGATTACTAAGTTCCATGCCATTAGGCTCATTTAAAAAGAATCTATTCCCATTTCTTACTAGTAGTCCACTTTCAAGAAATCTTTCCCATTCTTCAACCAATTTACTGAAGTTGCTTTCACATTTTTTGTTTTCCCAGTTTTGTTCTTTAAATACTTCTTTGATATCTACACCCTCTTTAAGTCTTAATCCCAACATTATTTTCTCATCAAGTTCTTTATAAACAAATTCTTTATTAGTTAGGGATGAATCTAAATTAAATTCGTCTTGTCCAGTTACCCATTCTTTATATTCTTTACTAACTCTTGGTCGAGTAAACTTTTCCCCCCAAGGTGAACTAGTGGAACCTTGACCGAAACTCCACCAGCCTAAACCACTCCAATAAACTCTATTATGTCTCGACTGATGTCGCGGAAGGCAATAGTTTGATATTTCATATCTTGAATACCCTGAGTTTTTTAAAATTAAATGGGTTAATTCACTATTCCTAAAAGCTTCTTCATCACTTGGGAGTTTTAATTTGCCTAAATTAATTAATTTTTTAAAAACAGTGCCATTTTCAATATTTAAATCGTAAATAGATAGATGAGGTGGTGAAAATGTAATTGCTTTTTTTAAGTCATCTTGCCATTCTTTAAATCCACTTAGTGGCAAGTTTTGAATTAAGTCTAAACTCCAACTTTTAATTACCCCAGAATCATATTCTCTCTTCAACCATAAACAAGATTTCTCTGCATCTTCTTTCAAATGCCGCCTTCCCGACTTTTGAAGTATCTGATTATTAAAACTTTGTACTCCAAGACTAAATCTATTTATCCCAGCATTTATGAATCCAAACAGATCAACTTGAGTAAAACTTGCTGGATCAACCTCCATAGTAATTTCAGCACCATAGTCAATTCCATAATTTTCTCTAAAAAGATCAATTAATTCTTTGATTTGCTTTGGATCTAAAATTGATGGAGTGCCACCTCCTATATAAATTGTCGATAGAGGTGATTTATGCTTAATTGACAATATTTCTTTATATAAAAATTGCAAATATTCTTGAACAGTTTTGCTTCCATAACCTTTTAAAGTTTCAACTTTGTTTCCTAATGGAATAACTGCAAAATCACAATAAAAACACCTTCTGTGGCAAAAAGGAATGTGCACATAAGCACTTCTTGGAAACTTATTCATAATATAAATTCATTTTTAAGCTCCAAAAACGTATTAAGGATTGAAAAAAATAAGATCCTTATTTACTCAATTAATAAATCCTAGTAGATTATAGATATGACAGATATTTTAGTACTAATTTTATTTGTATTGTCTGGGGCTGCTTCAGGATGGCTTGGTGTTGATTTATTGCCAGTAGACATACTCAAACAGGTATCTAATGTAGAAGGTTTTAGAATTGTTTTAGCAATAATTGGTTTTTTTGTAGGATTAGCAGCTGGTTTCGTATTTCTTCAACTTAGAAAGACGTTTCTTGATCAAATAAGAACAATGCCAACGGACTTACTAATAAGTAGGTCCGTTGGATTAATTTTAGGATTACTTGTTGCGAATCTCCTACTTGCTCCAATACTATTAATTCCCTTCCCTAGAGAAGTTTTTTTCGCAAAACCTTTAGCAGCCATATTAAGCAATATTTTCTTTGGTGTGCTTGGTTATAAGTTGGCAGATACCCATGGAAGGACATTATTGAGATTATTTAATCCAAATAATACTGATGCATATCTAGTTAATGAAGGTATCCTCCCTGCTGCAAGTCCAAAAATTCTAGATACCAGCGTAATTATTGATGGAAGAATCAATGGCCTATTAAGTTGCGGATTATTGGAAGGTCAATTAATTGTTGCTCAAAGTGTAATTGACGAATTACAAACTTTAGCTGACTCAAGTAGTAATGAAAAAAGGTCGAAAGGCAGAAGGGGGCTGAAGTTATTAAAAGAATTAAGAGATTTATATGGGAGAAGACTTGTAATCAACCCAACAAAGTATGAAGGTAATGGGGTAGATGAAAAACTCCTTAAAATTACTGAGGACATGACAGGAACTTTAATTACGGCTGATTATAATCTTTCGCAAATCGCTGAAGTTAAAGAATTAAAAGTTATGAATTTGAGTGATTTGGTTATTGCTTTAAGGCCAGAAGTACAACCAGGAGAGTCACTTAATATAAAAATTGTGAGAGAAGGCAAAGAAAAAATGCAAGGTATTGGATATTTAGATGACGGCACAATGGTTGTAATTGATGAGGCAAAGAATTTTGTGGGAAGCAGATTAGATATTGTCATCACAGGAGCATTACAAACTCCCACTGGAAGAATGGTCTTTGGAAAACTAATAAATAATCCTGAGTCAAACAAATCTTTTAAATCACCAGCGACACAGGGCTAAATCTAGCTAGAATCAGTTCAATCTTAATTTTGTGATACAAATGACTGTATCTGCTCCTTATTACGGCGAAAACACCGTTATGAGGACCCCGCCCCCAGATCTCCCCTCTCTTTTACTGAAAGAGCGAATTGTTTATCTTGGTTTACCATTATTTTCAGATGATGATGCGAAAAGACAACTAGGAATGGATGTTACTGAGCTAATCATTGCTCAACTTCTTTATTTAGAGTTTGAGGATCCAGAAAAACCAATCTATTTCTATATCAATTCAACTGGGACAAGTTGGTACACTGGTGACGCAGTAGGTTTTGAAACAGAAGCTTTCGCTATCTGCGATACAATAAGCTACATTAAGCCTCCAGTACATACAATATGTATCGGACAAGCAATGGGTACTGCTGCAGTTATTCTTTCATCTGGAACTAAGGGACAAAGAGCGGCTCTTCCTCATGCTTCTATTGTTTTGCATCAACCTATAAGCGGAGCAAGAGGCCAAGCAACTGATATCCAAATACGAGCTGAGGAAGTTTTGAAAAATAAAAAATCAATGCTTGAGATTTTATCTCGTAATACTGGAAAGACCATCGAAGAACTCTCAAAAGACTCTGACAGGATGAGTTATCTCAACCCACAAGAAGCCTTAGATTATGGAGTTATCGATAGAATACTCACAAGTCAAAAAGATTTACCAAATAAAATTTAACACTCACAAAACTATTTTAAAATCATGCCAATAGGAACTCCAAGCGTGCCTTACAGACTTCCAGGAAGTCAATACGAAAGATGGGTCGACATATATACAAGACTAGGTGTTGAAAGAATTCTTTTTCTAGGACAAGAAGTGAATGATGGTATTGCTAATAGCCTTGTTGCGCAAATGCTTTATTTAGATTCTGATGATAATTCCAAACCTATCTATCTATATATAAATAGCCCAGGAGGATCAGTAACTGCTGGTTTGGCAATTTATGACACTATCAAATACGTAAAAAGTGATGTAGTAACCATATGCGTAGGTCTCGCAGCCTCCATGGGAGCGTTCCTATTGGCTGCTGGTACAAAAGGTAAAAGAGTTGCTTTGCCTCACAGCAGAATAATGATTCATCAACCTTTAGGAGGGACATCTCAACGCCAAGCAAGTGATATTGAAATAGAAGCTAAGGAAATTTTAAGAATTAAAGATATGTTAAACATGTCTATGGCAGATATGACAGGCCAATCATTTGAGAAAATTGAAAAGGATACTGATAGAGATTATTTTCTAAGTGCAGAAGAAGCAAAAAATTATGGATTAATTGATAGAGTAATTACACATCCAAGCGAAGCAAATCAGTCTTAAACTTTCTAATTTAACATTTTAATTTTAATTTTTTAAATTAATAATTTTTTTGGTTTATTGCCACCTTAATGTCTAAAATATTAAATATCAAATGCAAAGAAGCTACAACTAATGACCCAACTCTTTTACGACACAGATGCAGATCTAAGCCTTTTAAATAATAAAACAATAGCGATTATTGGATATGGATCACAAGGTCATGCACATGCCCTAAATCTTAAAGATAGCGGTATGGATGTAATTGTTGGATTATATAAAGGAAGTAAGTCTGAAAGCAAAGCTATTAGCGATGGTCTACAAGTCTTTAGCGTTTCTGAAGCTTGCGAAAAAGCAGACTGGATTATGATTCTCCTTCCAGATGAGTTTCAGAAAGATGTTTATCTTAAAGAAATAGAACCAAACCTAAAAGAAGGAAAAATATTAAGTTTTGCTCATGGCTTCAATATAAGATTCGGACTTATCAAACCTCCTAGTTTTGTGGATGTTGTTATGATTGCCCCAAAAGGGCCCGGACACACTGTTCGTTGGGAATATCAGAATGGTCAAGGAGTTCCAGCATTGTTTGCAGTAGAGCAAGATTCTTCTGGGAGTGCAAGATCATTGGCTATGGCTTACGCTAAAGGGATTGGCGGAACCAGAGCAGGAATTCTTGAAACAAACTTCAAAGAAGAAACAGAAACTGATTTATTTGGCGAACAAGCTGTCTTATGCGGAGGATTATCAGAACTCGTCAAATCAGGGTTCGAAACTCTTGTAGAGGCAGGATATCAACCTGAACTTGCTTACTTCGAATGCTTACATGAAGTTAAACTTATTGTTGATTTAATGGTGAAGGGAGGCTTATCTCAAATGAGAGATTCCATTTCAAATACAGCAGAATATGGAGATTATGTAAGTGGTAAAAGACTAATCAATAGTGATACAAAAAAAGAAATGCAGAAAATTCTAAAAGATATTCAAGATGGAACTTTCGCTAAGAATTTTGTGGAAGAATGCGATAAAAACAAACCTTTAATGACAAAATTAAGAGAAGAGAACTCAAAACATGAAATTGAGAAAGTAGGTAAAGGTTTGCGCTCGATGTTCAGTTGGCTGAAATAAATTTATTTTTAATATTCCTTGGATCGATTGGTTTTGATTTATTAATCGGCGATCCAAGATTCTTAATCCATCCTGTTCAAGTAATTGGCTTTTACATAAAAAAAATATCTGATTACCTCATAAATAATTTTGGGGAAAATAAAAATATATTGTTTTGGGGAGGCTTAATAGTAGCTACATCCACCATAGGAATGAGTTTTGGTTTAGGTAAATTGATAGAACTCAGTTATGTGCAATCAAGAAATAATTTTTTGGGTGGATTGCTAATTTTTTTTGGACTTTCAAGTTGTATTGCGACTAAGGGACTTATTTCAAGTGTGAAAGAGATTGCAGAGCTAATAGAAAGCGAAGAAATTAATGACCAAAATAAGAGAATAATCAAAGAGAAGGTACAAAGGATAGTTAGTAGGGATGTAAGTTCATCTTCTTTAGAACATCTTTTGAGATCAAGTACAGAGAGTCTTACCGAAAATTCTGTTGATGGAATATTTGGGCCATTATTTTGGATTTTTATTGGAATTTTTTTTATGAAATTTTCAATTTTTCTGCCAGGGCCTTTATCACTTGGTTTTTCTTATAAAGCTATAAGTACTTTAGATTCAATGATAGGTTACAGATATGATTATTTTAGATATTTAGGTTTTTTCAGTGCAAAAATCGAAGATATTTTTACATTTGTTCCTTCAAGATTAGTTTTAATTTCATTACCTTTAGTTAGCCCCAAAATTAATGATTATGGATCAATTATAAAAAAAAGCTATCTTGATGGTAAAAAATATGATTCGCCTAATGCTGGGATTTCAGAAGCTATATTTGCTTATATTTCTGGAATAACATTGGGTGGAAAAAGTAAATATAAAAATGAGATTATTAAAAAGCCAATGATCAATCCGAATGGAGATAATTGCACTGGAGAGAAAATTAAATTAATTTGTCAATTAATTTTGAGATTACAATTATTATGGATAATAATTTTTGTTTTAATTTTTTTTATAATTTCAACTTTAATTTAATAATAAACTAGTTTTAAAATTACTAGAATAAAACATAAAATTCTATGCAAGAAAATGGCTCTCCAATAGAAAATCAAAATGATGATTTTACTGATAAATCATCAACCGATAATGAATACTCAAAATGGGTAGACAATCAGGGAGATGAAGTAAAGAATGTTTTTGGATTTAATAGCAGTGCTGAACTTGTAAATGGTAGAGCAGCAATGATCGGATTCTTAATGCTCATATTAACCGAGTTAGTTTTTAGCGGCAGACCTGTTACTTCTTCAATTTTTGGTATTAATTAAAAATGGAAGCAAAAAAATCTAATCCAATAAAAGTATTCTTATACATATCTGTTTGGGTAATTATTTGGGGTACTCTAGGATCTTTAGTCGATTTTCCTCTATATAAAAATAAAATCTACTTAGAAGGAAGCATATATCAATATCTTACTTTCACAATTACAGCTGTTATTTCTATTATATCTGCAAAGTTTTTTTATAAGAAAATTGATTTATAAAAACTTGTACCTAAATTTCTTAATAATTTTTGCTGGTTCTTTCCTTTCATTGGACTCGTAAAGTATCCACTGATGAGTCTCAGTATCATGGTCACAACCATAATTTCCAGATAGGTTATCGTATCTTGAAAGATATGAATGACAATTTTGGTCTGCCTCGAAAGCGGAGTCATAACCTGTTAGAAAATATATCAAAAATAGAACAGTTATCAACAAAAAAAATATTTGAGAAACTAAATTAACTACCTTCATAGGATATTCTAAAATTTAAATATATCATCTAAATAAATCTTTCGATCTAAAAATATAGCTAACGTCCAACATTAAATACAAAGTCATGGAATTCTTGATTCTTTAAATAAAGGATGACTAGCAATACTAAAATGATGTTTAAACCTATTACTATTGATCCAAAAATATTTATTTGTTTTTTGCCTGGCAAAGTGTAAGTAAATTTCTTGCCTTTAAGAAAACCAGCCAAGCCTTTTTTTTCTTTTATTTGAGTATTTTGAGGATTATTCTTAACTTCGTTATCAGAAAAACCTTTAACCATTACAAATTGAATAACAAATTTATAATATTCCAAAAAAATAAATTATTTTAATAATTAACAATTTTTAATCACATATGGAATCATTAATGAAATGCTCTCATTTGAGAAATTATTAAAAAAATAAGCTTCAATAATTTCCGTTTGTAGCCCCAATAAACTTGATTGACATTTGAATTTATTTTGGTCAAATACAACTAATTGAAGTTTTTCTATTTTAGAAACTAATTCTTTACATAATTGGGTTCGAGAATCTTTAAAACAATCACTAGATTGTTTTAAAATCTTAGACTTTGTTGGTATAGTTTCAGCCATAACAAAATTAGATATCAACAAAAATTTCAGGAATAAAATAGTTAAACATTTCATTACTTCTTAAGATTTTAAAATTTTGGATGCCTTGTTATGAGTTTTCGTCATTGAGCTAATTGCATTTTATTACGATAAAAAAAGATGCCCTTAAAGAGCACCTTGTTATTTAAGAGGAAGAAATAGATTTAAAAGATTACCCTTGAACTCTATCCTTAAAAAGTTTACCTGCAGAGAATGTTGGAACTCTTTTAGCGGGTATTGCTATTTTTTCGCCTGTCTTAGGGTTTAATCCCTGTCTTGCAGAACGATCTCTTGGTTCAAAAGAACCAAATCCTAGTAAAGAGACTTTTTTGCCTTCCACTACTGAATCAACAATAGTTTCAATAGCTGCATCAACAACTAAAGAAACATCCGTTTTTGTGAGCTCTGTACGAGCTGCAACAAGATTTACTAAATCAGCTTTGTTCATTGAAATTTAAATTAAAGCTAAGGGTTAAAAAAAAAGATTTAAATCAGTTTTAAACCTTGAACTTTCACATCATATGGAGCAAATACAAATACGGCAACCGAAAATGCCGGCGGCGCAAAGCTTTATACAAATTTTAGGGACATTTTTAGCAATATTATTTATTTTTTATAGCCGTGCTTTTTCATCTTTAAAAAATAGCCTCTTCATTTAGAGAACAGCAAAAAGCATTGGTAGAACTGGATTTAGCCTTAAAAATCTAACTACATTTAGCAAAAGGGGGAAATGTCATAGGGGGGTGAATTTAAGAATTTGAGCTATTTATTATGTTTTATTAATTTTCAGATATATTTCCTTCTCATCACATGAAAAAACACAATTTGTATTTTGAAATCAAGAAAAATCTGGTTTTCTCATTATTAAACTTTCTCTATAAATCGTTTTATGCACTGAGCAGATGGTTGAAAAAATTGTAATTAATTAAAAAATTAATATTCTCCAAGATCTAATAAAGTTGATTAGTGAAGCCTTAAATTTGAGTTTTTTTTTTTATTTTGCATCTATTATTCAAATATCTGTAATTTAAATAAATTATCTCAATATTTAACTAATCTATGGTGGAGAGAAAGTGATTCATCTCAATAAAGGTAACCCATTTCCTTTAGGGAGTTCTCTAACTTCACAAGGGGTTAATTTTTCCTTAATAGCCACAAATGCAGAATATGTAGAAATCTTATTGTTTGAGAAAGAGGACTCTATTTCCCCAAAAAGCATAATCAAATTAGATCAGACTCATAATAAAGGTCCTTACTGGCATGTAGAAATAAAAAATCTAGATGAAGGTTGTATTTATGCTTATAGAGTAAAACAAAAAAATAATGAAATTAATAATAACTATGAAAAAAAGGTATTACTTGATCCATGTTCAAGGGGCATTACCGGATGGGAAAGTTATAAAAGAGAAAATGCATTAAATACGCAAGAAAACACTAATTCTTGTCTTAAAAGCGTTGTTTGCGATAGAAAATTATTTAATTTCAAGGATTATCCAAGACCGAAACATTCCTGGGAAGAAACAATTATTTATGAACTCCATATCAAAGCTTTCACTGAATCAACTGATAAAGATGAAAGTTGTTTTAAAAAATTTTTAAAAAAAATTCCGTATCTCAAAGAACTTGGAATTACAACAATCGAACTACTTCCAATTTTTAGTTTTGATCCTACTGATGCCCCAAATGGTCTAAAAAATTCTTGGGGTTATAGTCCAATTAATTGGTTTACTCCGCATTTTGAATATCTTTCGAATGAATCCGCCGAAAAGAATAGAGAGGAATTTAGAAGATTTGTAGAGGAATGTCATAAAGCAGAAATTGAAGTCATCTTAGATGTTGTATACAATCACACTTCCGAAGGTGATTCAAAAGGGCCAGCAATATCTTGGAAAGGTATAGATGAAAATCTTTATTACTTTATTGGAAAAGATAAAAATTATCAGGACGTCTCCGGATGTGGTAATACTATTGCAGCAAACAGAGGATTAGTTAGAAAACTAATAATTGAATCATTAAAATGTTGGGCGAGTGAATTAGGAGTTGATGGTTTTAGATTTGATTTAGGAATTGCCCTATCAAGAGGAGAAAATCTTTCGCCGCTTGATAATCCTCCAATTTTTGAAGATATAGAATGTGAACCAGAACTTATTGATATCAAGTTCATAAGTGAGCCATGGGATTGTGGCGGTTTATATAAATTAGGTGATTTTCCATCTAAGAATACTTTCACTTGGAATGGTCATTTTAGAGATGACTTGAGGAGATTTTGGAAGGGGGATGAAGATACAGCTTGGAATATGAGCGATAAAATAAAAGGTACTCCATCTATTTATAAAAAAGATAATATTTTCCCAAAGTCCATAAATTTTATTACTTCACATGATGGATTTACGCTAAAAGACTTAGTAAGTTTCAATAGAAAACATAATTTTGCCAATAGAGAACAAAATAGAGATGGAGATAACCATAACAATTCTTGGAATCATGGTACAGAGGGACCAACTACGAACTTTTTAATCAATGATTTAAGAAAAAGACAACAAAAAAATCTTATTCTGAGTTTATTTATTTCTAAAGGTGTTCCAATGATACTTATGGGTGATGAGATAGGAAGATCACAAGGCGGGAACAATAATTCTTGGTGCCAAAATAATTTACTGGGCTGGATGAATTGGGAACATGGTCAACAAGATTTGGAATTATTAGAATATTTTAAATACGTCATAAAAATCCGAAAAAAACTAATAAACATTTTCAATCCATCATTGTTCCCTAATAAGCAAACCAATGAACATATTCCAACATATCATTGGCATGGAACAAAGTTAGATAGTCCCGATTGGAGTAGTTGGTCTCACACAGTTGCCTTTAGCATTAACAAAGGTAATTCAAATCCGCTGGTCTGGATAGGTTTAAATGCATATTCAAAAAGTATAGATTTCCCCTTGCCAAAATGTAAATATAATTGGTTAAAAGTTATTGACACTAGCATGTCTGGGATTTTTAAACCCTTAACTATTAATGAAAAATCTGTTTCAATAAAGAGTAGAAGCTCTTTATTAATCATTTCAAAAGAAGTATTTGGAGCAAAAAATAATTTATTCTAAAAGCGGGCGGCGGGAATCGAACCCGCATCTTCAGCTTGGAAGGCTGAGGTTTTACCACTAAACCACGCCCGCATTAAGTAATAGAATTACCATTGCAATAATACATTATCAAACAATCAACAAAGTAAAAAGATTGGAAAATTCACACTCGAAAAAAAATATTTCTATATCAACAACAAGATTAATGTTCTCTTATGGGCTAGGAGATGCAGGAACAGGTTTAGTCGCGACGCAATTTGGTTTTTTTCTATTCAAATTCTTTATTTCTGCTGGTTTACCAGTAATAATTGCAGGATCATTATTAATGTTAATAAAGATATGGGATGCAGTAAATGATCCATTAATTGGATGGTTAAGTGATCGTACTAAATCAAGATGGGGGCCTAGAATCCCTTGGATGGTAGCAGCATCTGTTCCTCTTGGTTTCTCTTTAGCTGCGATATGGTGGACACCCACTGGTTCAGTGCTAACCAAGACTATTTACTATGCCATAATTTCTATAATCGTAATGACTGCTTATACAAGTATTAATCTTCCTTTCGCTGCTCTATCTACTGAAATTTCTGAAAAAACAGCAATAAGAACAAGACTTAACGCATCTAGATTTACTGGCTCAATAATTGCAGGACTAACTGGTTTAATAATTGCTGGAGTTGTATTGGGTTCTGAAGGATCAGCAAATAATGAATATTTTTTAATGGGTAAAATAAGTGGATGTATTGCAGTTGCTGCAACATTAACTTCTTGTTGGGGATTGGCTCCATATGCAAAAAAAGCAAGAAGGCCCTCGGGAAAAGTTGAAGCTATCACACTTCAATTCAAAAGGATCTTCAGAAATAAAAAATTTCTAAAAATTATTACCCTTTATATTCTTCTTTGGTGCGCCTTACAATTGATGCAAACTGTAGCGTTAATCTATGTAGAGGATGTACTGAATGTACCAACAAATATTGCAAAGTGGATCCCGATACCTTTCCAAATTAGCGCTTTAGTTGGTTTACAAATATGGACCAGAGTATCAAATAAATTGAATAGGATTTCAGCTTTAAACTATGGCGCGATTATGTGGATTGTTTCATGTACGGCAGCTTTATTTTTACCTTCATTATCAAAAATTTCAGGCGTTGGAGATAGTTTATTCCAAAATGTCGGTAACATATTTCTGTTCAGTCTTTTAATTTTGATAATCTGTCTTATTGGCATTGGAGCTTCCACCGCTTTTCTTATCCCTTGGTCACTACTTCCTGATGCAATAGACGAAGATCCAGAGAAACCAGCAGGATTATATACTGCTTGGATGGTACTCATTCAGAAAATTGGAATTGCTTTTAGTGTTCAATTATTAGGATTTTTGTTGTATATATCTGGTTATCAATCATGCATTGTTGATAAAGATAGTTTAAATATTATGGAACAATGCTATTCAGCACAATTAACTATTAGATTATGTATTGGTTTTATACCCTCAATATTGGTAATCATTGGTCTTTTAATCATGAGAAAATGGGATCGAAAATTAATTACAAACTAATATAAAGATATGTATTACCCTAATTTTTTTAAAAGACTTCTAAGCAGCTTAATCATTGGAGGTCAAGCAATTAATTTTATCTTTAGAGGTAAAATTTCCAAAAATGATCTCTTTGAACAACTAATGGAGTCAGGTCCTGGAAGTTTATTAATTGTATTAATTACAGGAATTGCCGCAGGTACAGTTTTTAATATTCAAGTTGCATCACAACTTACAAGTATGGGGGTTTCAAGTGAAATTGGGGGTTTACTAGCAGTAGGAATGGCGAGAGAAATGGCTCCTCTCCTAACTGCTACTTTAATGACTGGGAAGGTTGCCACTGCCTATGCTGCGCAACTGGGCACTATGAAAGTTACAGAACAAATTGAGGCAATAACCATGTTAAGAACCGAACCAGTCCAATATTTGGTAGTCCCAAGATTACTATCGATGGTAATAATGTCTCCAATACAGTGTCTTTTGTTTTTATCTGTAGCTTTATGGAGTGGACAAATTTGGAGCACTATTTTTTATAAAGTTCCTCCAATAGTTTTTTGGACATCGGTAAGATCAGGTAATGTAAGTTTAACTAGTACAGACTTAACTTCAATGTTAATAAAGTCTGTAGTGTTCGGATTACTTATTTCAATCATTGCTTGTGGATATGGACTTACAACTAAAGGTGGTCCAAAAGAAGTTGGAACAAGTACGACAGGTGCAGTTGTAATGACTCTCGTTACTGTATCTTTAATGGATGTATTATTAACACAAATTTTATTTGGATGATTCTATGTTTAACACTAAATCAAAAAAAGAGGAACCAGTAATAATATCTCCATCATTTCAGTTGCCAATCATTCTAATAGTTTTAAGTTTTATGCTTTTGTTTTTGAATATAGGGTCTTTGCCTACAATAGTTTTTGCTTCTTTTAGCTTTTTTTTATTACTTCAGTCATTTACTTTAAGAATAAAAATAACAAATGATGATTTTATCGTTCTACAATTGGGAAAGGAGATTAGAACTTTTCCATTCAAGAACTGGATATCATGGAAATTCTTTTTCCCTATAATCCCAGGTATTTTTTATTTTAGAGAAAAGTCAAGTCCTCATTTATTACCAATATTATTTAATCCAAAGCAATTAAAAGATGAGCTCAAAAAAAAAGTTGACTCCATTGAAATTAAAAATTCTTAAAATTCAGAATTTGCCTAATCATCAAAATCATTTAAATGACCAACACAGAAATTCCCGACAATAATCCTGAAAAGGAATTAATAATAAATAAGTCAATTTCAGATGATAAAACCAAACAAATAAGTAAAAAAAATACAACCCAAAATAAAAAAATAGCACCAAAAAATGATAAATCAACTAAATCTTTTGATGAAATTTCTAATCAAATTTTTAAAAATCTCCTTTCAAAAAAAGACTCTTTAGTTAAAGAAATAAAAGAGTTAGAAACAAAAAAAAATGAAATAGAAAAAGATATTGAGTCAAATTTCAAAGGACAATCAGATAATATCGCCAAAAGGGTTAAAGGCTTTCAAGAGTACTTAACTGGAGCTTTGCAGAATCTTTCACAAAACGTAGAGAAACTTGAATTAATTTCTCAACCAATAATCGTAAAGCCATCTCCACTCGACGAGAAAAAGCAAAACAATAGCACAAATAATGTGGTAAGTGTACCTGCTCTTTCTGAAACATTTAAGCCAGATCAAGAGATTATAAAAACTTGCTTTTCAAATTTCACAGAGCAACCTGATTTTTATGCTGAACCTTGGAAATTAAGACGGAGTCTTGATTCATCAGATATAGAAATTATGGATGATTGGTTCTTTAATATGGGTGGAAGAGGTTCTCTTGAAAGTAGAGGATCTCGACAAAAAAATGCCTTGTTATCAGCGGGTTTGATATCTATTCTTGGCGAATTGTATGGAGATCAGTTTCAGACTCTTATTTTAGCTTCCCAGCCTGAACGATTAGGTGAATGGAGAAGAATTCTTCAAGATTCACTTGGTCTCACAAGGGATGACTTTGGACCTAATAGTGGGATTGTTCTTTTTGAAAGGCCTGAAGGTGTCATAGAGAGAGCTGATAGATTAGAAGCCAATGAAGAATTGCCATTTATTATTATTGATGCAGCAGAAACATCAGTTGAAATTCCAATACTTCAATTCCCATTATGGGTCGCATTTGCTGGTTCAGATAATGAAATTTACGATGATCTTGAACTAAACTAAGCTTTATGAATATCTTAATAATTTTTGCAAGTTATCTTTTAGGATCCCTTCCTACAGGTTTTTTAATTGGAAAATATCTCAAAAATATAGATCTAAGAACTATAGGTTCTGGATCTACAGGTGCCACAAATGTTTTAAGAAATGTTGGGAAATGGCCAGCACTTTTTGTATTTATCATTGACGTTGGGAAAGGCTTTATTGCAGTAAAAATTGCTCAATATTACACAGACCAAGGATTAATAGAAGTTATAGCAGGAATATCCGCTATTTCAGGACATATTTGGCCAATATGGCTTAGAGGTAAAGGAGGTAAAGCTGTTGCAACTGGATTAGGTATGTTTTTAGCTCTTTCTTGGAAAGTTGGACTCGCATCTCTTGGTATTTTTTTAATAGTCCTAACAAAAACTAAATTTGTTTCTTTATCCAGTATTTCAGCCGCAATATTACTTCCTATTTTTATGTTTTTTTACCTAGGTAATTTTATGCACTCATATTTTTTTATAAGTTTAATTGTGGCATTATTAGTAATCTGGAAACATAGAACAAACATAACAAGATTGATTAATGGAGAAGAATCCAAAATTAATCAAAACCAATAGATTTAAATATTTCTATTAGAGCTTTATTAGGATCTATAGCTTTTGATATTGATCTACCAATAACTAATTTAGAAGCGCCATTATCTAAAGCTTCATGGGGAGTCATAATTCTATTTTGATCATCTTTACTATCAATATTTAATCTAATGCCTGGTGTAATAAGTTCAAAATTATTCTTATAAATAGATCTCAACATTTTTACCTCCCAAGGAGAACAAACACATCCATCTAATCCAGCATCAAAAGACAATTTTGCAAGTCTCAATACATTTTCTTCAATTGAATTATTTCTATTAAGATCAGTTTGAAAATCTTTAAGAGAAAAGCTTGTTAAAACAGTTATTCCAACAACAAATGGAGGTTTAACACTAACTGAGGTGGCTCCTTCTAAAGATGCTCTCTTCGAATCCTTAAGGGCTTTTAGACCAGCTGAAGCATGAATAGAAATTATATCAACTCCTAATTTTGAAACCTGGAAACATGCTGAGTGCATTGTATTTGGAATATCGTGAAATTTTAAGTCTAAAAAAATTTTTTTATTTAAACCTTTTAATATTTCAATAACTCTTGGACCTTCCCTAACAAAAAGCTCTAAACCGACTTTCACCCACCTAATATTAGGACATTTTTCCAAAAGTAATTTTGCTTGACTTAGATCTAATCCATCAATTGCCAATATTATTTTATCTTCTGAATTAAATCTTTTATTCATCAATTTTCAGTTTTCAAACCTCTTAATTATTTTTTTTCCAATTTGCAAAATTTTCCCTTCCAAATCATTTTTTGAATTAAAAACTAAATCAGGATTTATTACTTTCTGACTATCAATTTTCACACCCCCACCTTTAATAGATCTTTTGGATTCGCTACTAGATTTGAAAAGTTTTAGAGCACTTAACAAGTAAAAAAACTTTACTGGAAAAACTACTTCTTTTAAAGAAATCTCTGGAATTTCTCCAACTTTTTCTTTGTGTCCAAGGAATAATTTTTCGCAGTTTGATTGCGCCTCTAATGCTTCTTCAGCCCCATGGAATAAAGTAGTAACTTCCAAAGCCATTCTTCTCTGTAATTCACGGGGATTTGAGTTTTCAAGAAAACTCAAATCTAATTCAGTAAGTAATTCAAAATAGGTAGGTATTAGATTATCGGGTACTTTTTCTAATTTTGAATACATTGAAAGAGGATCTTCATTCAAACCGACGGTGTTAAATTCAGATTTACTCATCTTCTTAATTCCATCTAAACCTGTCAAAATTGGCAGCAGAACACCAAATTGAGGATCTTGTTTAAAATGCCTTTGAAGATCTCTTCCTATCGCAATATTAAATTTCTGATCTGTACCTCCAAGCTCAATATCTGATTGAACAACAACCGAATCGTAACCTTGTAATAGTGGATATAAGAATTCATGCAAAGCAATTGGAACTTGAGAAGTGTACCTTTTATTAAATTCCTCCTTAGCTAACATTTGACTAACTGTTGCACTCCCCATTAACTCAATTATCGAATTAAGATTTAATCCTTTTAACCATTCACTGTTATATCTAATTTCTATTCTATCTTTTGAATCAAAATCTAAAATTGATTCATTAGCTGGCTTACCCATCCCTAGTTGGGTTAAGTATGTTTTTGCATTATCCTTAACTTGTTTTTCCGATAACTGAACTCTTGTTTTGTTTTTCCCCGTTGGGTCTCCAATTTGAGCAGTAAAATCCCCAATAATTAAAACTGCAATATGTCCATTATCTTGGAATGCCCTAAGTTTTTTAAACAATATGCTGTGCCCAAGATGAATATCTGTTCCAGTTGGATCGATCCCAAGTTTAACCCTTAATTTTTTATTATTTTTTTTTGCATGATCAATTATCTCCGAAAAGGTTTGATCTGTTCCCTGAATTGGAAAATATTCTTCTATTCCTCTTGACAGCCATGATGGCAATATTAAATTATCTGACATGAAGCTTTAACAGTTGAATTTAAGAAGTTTTATCAAGTTCATCCTTCATTCTTATTAAAGTTTTATTCATTTGATCAAACATTTGATCAGGAGTAATCCCAAATTGACTTAACTGTGTCTTTAATTGTTCAACTGTCATTTTTGCTTGAAAATCTTCGGACAATTCAAATCTCTTCATAAAAACCTTGTAACGATCCATAAGTGATTCCATTTTTTTTATAAACATTTTTTTCCCTTCTCTGTCGAATTTTCCATAATCAGAACCAAGTTTCATAAGTTCTTGGTAATCTGTAAAAAGCTTTTTAGCTTCTTCTTGAACGATGTCTGACTCGAAGAATCCCATTTCTGTTTTTTTACTTCGCAAGATTAAGGCTCAATTACAAGATAACAAGAATCTTTTAAATTGATTAGAACATTAATAAATTTTAGTTTATAAATAATTCTTTGATTTATATTTTTTCAGAATTAAATTTAGTACACATGTTTCATAAATATTGGAAAAATTTAACTTAAATAATATTTCAAACCAAAATAGACAATTCGAATTATTTGGTTCAAATGTAAATACATCAATTGATTTTCAACACTCGAATAATCTAAAAATCAAAAGCGCAATCCTAACTGAATGGAGAAATAAAATATATAATCACCAATTCAAAATTTCAAAAGATACTCATAATAAAACTTTGCACCAAACAAGTCTTCCTGTAAATACTTTTTCCAATGAAAGAGAAATTGATCCTTTTTCCTTGCAGCCATTATCATTGAACTTTTGGAGAACCAATCAATATATACACAATGGTCCAGCAATGTATTTTGTAATAGACTCGATGGAGAATTCTAAAATAATACTTTATATTGGAGAAACAAATTCAGCAAATAAAAGATGGAAGGGAGAACATGACTGTAAAAATTACCTTATGAACTATAAAGAAGCCCTAGCTCAAAACAAACTCTCAAGTCGCCAAGATATTCGTTTTTTCTTAGATGTACCTAAAGAAGTAAAATTAAGACGTAAATTAGAACAGCAACTGATATATTTATGGTTACCACCTTTTAATAAAGAAACACGAGATAGGTGGGCAACTACTTTCACAAACGACTAAAAGTTAATTTAATCCATTTAAAAAATGCAATTTTCCACATTCCAAAAGAATCTAGATAACTGGCAAGGTACTTCATTAATTTTTGGAGTTTTAGAGGAAGAAATTGAAACTCAACTTGAAAACATAAAATTTGTTATTGACCCAAAATTATTACTAAAAAAAGTTACTCAAAAAAAATTTAAAGGAGAAAAAGGAAAAACTTTAGGCTTTGAATTTTTAGATCAAAAATTAGAGACTTTAATCATAGTTGGTCTTGGCAAATCAAAAGAACTTAAAAAAAGTGATATAGAAAACTCTTTGGGAAATCTAGTTAGAAAAACTGTTGATAAAAATGAAAAAATCAGCATCTTGCTACCTTGGGAATTAATAAATTCACAACTAAAAATAAATCAATTAGCAGAGTCAGTTAGATTATCTGCCTATAAGGACAATAGATTCAATAAGAAAAAAGATGAAAAGAAAGTTCTTCAAGAAGTAGAGTTTTTGAATTTAAAAAATTTTGAGAATATTAGCTTTGAAGAAACAGCACAAATATGTGAAGGTGTAGAACTAGCTAGAAAACTTGTAGCCGCCCCTCCCAATAGTCTGACACCCCAGGAAATGTCTATGCAAGCTTCTCAAATAGCTAAAGATCATGGTTTGGAATTAAAAATTTTAGAGGCAAAAGAATGTGAAGACTTAGGGATGGGTGCATATCTAGCTGTAGCAAAAGGTTCTGATCTAGATCCTAAATTTATACACCTTACCTTAAAGTCAGAGGGTCCTATAAAAGAAAAGATTGCGCTTGTTGGGAAGGGTTTAACCTTTGATTCTGGAGGATACAACCTGAAAGTAGGGGCATCTCAAATTGAAATGATGAAATATGATATGGGTGGAAGCGCTGCAGTGTTAGGAGCAGCAAAAGCACTTGGAGCTATAAAACCAAAAGGACTAGAAATTCATTTTATTGTGGCATCTTGCGAAAACATGATAAATGGATCTGCAGTACATCCAGGAGATGTAGTTAAGGCTTCTAATGGTAAGACAATTGAAATAAATAACACTGATGCAGAGGGTCGACTCACATTAGCTGATGCTTTAACTTACGCATCCAATTTAAAACCGGATTCAATAATAGATCTCGCCACTTTAACAGGAGCTATTGTTGTTGCATTAGGGAATGATGTAGCTGGATTTTGGAGCAATAATGATGATCTTGCAAATGATCTAAAAGCTGCATCAGCCCAGTCTGGAGAGGAATTATGGCAAATGCCTTTACAAAAATCTTATAAAGAAGGATTAAAGTCTCATATAGCTGACATGAAAAATACAGGCCCTAGAGCAGGTGGGTCAATAACTGCTGCTTTGTTTTTAGAGGAATTCTTTGATAAAGATATTAAATGGGCTCATATTGATATTGCTGGGACTTGCTGGACTGATAAGAATAAGGGGATTAATCCATCAGGTGCAACCGGTTTTGGTGTTAAAACTCTCGTTCAATGGATTAAAAGTAAATAAATATATTTAAAATCATTCAGTCCAAAGATTTGTTGATCTAGCGTTATCTCCCCATAATTTATCCAACCTCTGATCTCTCCCACATGAGAATCTATAAAACTTATATTTAAATTCATTTCTCTCAGCAAAATCCTGATGATATTCTTCAGCCAACCAAAATTGACCTTTTGATTTAAGTTCTACAGATATTTTTTCTAATGGCACTCGCAACTCATTAGAGGCAGAAAAAATTGCATTTTTTGCATCACTTTCCTCATTTTTATCTTTGAAAAAGATCACTGGCCTATAAGAATCACCACGATCACAAAATTGACCCTTAGTATCTAAAGGATCAATATTTCTGAAATAGAGTCTAAGTATCTCGGGTAAAGTTACAGATTTGGAATCATAGTCCACCAAAACCACTTCCTGATGTCCTTCATGATTTTCGTAGGTTGGATTTTGTAAATCTCCACCTGAATAACCACTATGTACAAAATTTATCCCCTTCAAGGACTCTAAATCATGTTCTAAACACCAAAAACAACCTCCTGCAAGAATCAATTCGTCTGCAAAAGTGTTTAGAGGGTTAATTAATATTGAAAGTGCAATTATTAGAGGTAAAAGTATTTTCATTTTTTTATTATAAAGATTACATAATAGAATTAATGATTTCTTTAGCGGCTCTTTGAACTACACCCTCTTCACCTAATTCTTTTTTTAAAAAAGCATAGCCTTGTTTTATTTTTACTTTTTCTGACTTTCCTTCGAGAATTCTACAAGATTTATAAAAGATTTTCTTTTCGTCAAAGTCTCTTTGTACAAATTCAGGAATTATTAACTTATTAACTAATAAATTTACAGGAGAAATAAATCTTACTTTGAAATTGAGAATTTTTTTAGCAATAAAAGCAGTAACTCTACTCACTCTGTAACCAACAATCTGCGGTATTCCATATAAAGCCAATTCCATGTTAACTGTCCCAGATTTGCAAAGAGCAATTTTTGTAAGTGAATAAATATATGGCTTTAATCTTCCGTTATCTTTTTGAGAAATCACTTGTCCTTTTACTTGATATTTTCTGAAAGCCTTTTTGAATCTTTCATCAAAAACATTCCTACAGGAGGGTATATAGACAACTAAATTTGGATATTTTAGTTGTAATTTTCTAGCCGCCATCATAAAAGTAGGTAAAATATATTTCAATTCTTGAGGTCTTGATGCGGGCATTAAAAGTAGAATATTTTGATCTGGGCGAAGGCGTAAAATAGTTCGTGCATCTTTCTTTAGTGGAAGTTTTTTTGTTAAGTCAATCATTGGATGTCCAATCCATAAAACATTTCCACCTCTCTTTTTATAAAATGCTGCTTCTTTCTTGAAAATCGCAAAAATCTTATCAGAAAAATTTATTAAATTTGTCGTTGTATTATTCCCAACCCTCCAGGCCCATTCTTGAGGAGCAATATAGTAAAAAATTGGAATTTGCGTCTTCGATTTTTTTAATTTAGTTCCAATTTTTATATTGGGACCCATATAGTCAATCAAAATTAAGCAATCTGGAGGATATTTTTTTAATAATTTATAAAATCTTTTTTGAATTAATATTGTTGGGAAAATTAGAGGTAAAGCCTCCCAAATTCCTATGGCACTGATGGATGTCGTATCTTGAAGAATTTTTACCCCTTCTTTTTTCATCCTTTCACCACCTAATCCGCAAATTTCTAAATATATGGATTGTTTTTTAGCTTCCTCCAATAATGCTTTTGATAATAAACTACCATGCAAATCTCCAGAGACTTCTCCAGTACTTATGAATATCTTTTTATTCATAAATTTACGAAAGGCATTGGTCCGCGTCTTTCTTTAGATATTGACCCTTTTAAAAAACTACATAATTTTGAAGATGAAATATCTAATTCGCCTTTCATTACTTTTTCTAATGAATTTGAAATCGCATCACTAGATTTAAAAAGTAGATTCCAAGTACTTTGCAAAAGTTTTAAATCAAAATCCTTATTTTCCATCAACCCACTTCTTTTAATTCCAATCCTATTCAAACCTCTTAATCTTCCTGGATGACCTTCTGCCAAACAAAAAGGAGGAACGTCCCTATCTACTCTCGTCATTCCTCCAATCATTGCTAAATATCCAATTTGTACAAATTGATGAATACCTAGACAACCCCCTATAATCGCTCTATCTTCAACCTTTACATGGCCTGCAACCTGAACGCTATTAGATATAACTATTCCATTACCAAGTTCGCAATTATGGCCAATATGGGTGTAAGCCATTAACAAATTATTATTACCAATAATGGTTTTTTCGCCTTCGTCAGTTGCCTTATTAATCGTTACGCATTCTCTAAAAATATTATTATCTCCAATAATTACTTCAGTTGAGGCCCCTTTATATTTAAGATCTTGGGGATCAAGTCCTATAAAAACATTTGGGAAGATTTTGTTGTAACTTCCAATTTGCGTTTTCCCTGTAATAACGGCATTTGGTCCTATTTCGGTTCCTTTCCCTATAGTTGCATTAGGTCCGACAATAGCTCCTTGAGAGATAATGACCCCATCATGCAATTCTGCTTTTGGATCGACAAAAGCGTTTGGGTGAACTTTAATACCACTTAAGCTTGAATTTGATTCAGTATTTTTATTTTCCATTTTTCTAATCGACTAATGAGAACATTAATTCTCCAGCACAAACCAACTTCCCATCAACGTGAGCCTCACCTTTAACCTTTCCAAATCTTTGTCTTTTAATACTTAATAACTCACAAGAAATTATCAATTGATCTCCCGGTACAACAGGTTTTCTGAATTTAACATTATTGATTCCAGCAAAGACAAAAAGTCCTTTTGGTAGATCGGGCATTTGTGTTACTATTATCCCCCCAACTTGAGCCATTGATTCAACAATAAGAACTCCAGGCATTAAGGGTCTTTCAGGAAAATGCCCTTGAAATTGAGGCTCATTTAAAGTTACATTTTTTATTGCAACCGCTCTCTTCCCAGGAACATGCTCTATGACTTTATCCACTAGAGCAAAAGGATATCTGTGAGGTAATAAACCTAGTATGTACTCTGCCGAGAGTTGATTGTTTTTACTCGATAATTTCTTTTCCAAAACAATTAAAGATAAAATTAATTTTTTAATGATGAGGCTAATAAAGCATTTAAAGAATGCGATCCTTTATAAACTAAAATTTGCGCCTTAGGTAACCCTACCAAAGCCAAGTCCCCAATAAGGTCTAAAATTTTATGTCTTATTGGTTCATTATCAAATCTTAATGGTGGATTAACCCATTTATCACCATCACAAACAAGAGCATTTTCCAAACTTCCACCTTTAATTAATCCAAGTTCACTTAACTCTTGAAATTGATCCTTAAAACCAAATGTTCTTGCTGGTGCAATCATTTCAACAAAACTTTTTGGATTAAGATCAATCACAAAACTTTGAACTCCAATTGCTTTATAGGGAAAACTTATGGTGGAAATAATTGTAGTTTTTTCAGAAGGCGTTGCGGCTATAACTGAACCTTCTTTATTGATAACAATTGATTTATTAATCTCTCGAAAAAAATTGTCTGGTTTAGGTGTTTTTTTTATCCCTACTTCTTCAAACTCTCTAACCCACTGAATTGCCGATCCATCTAAAAGCGGGATCTCTTTACCATCAACCTCAATATGTATATAACTCAACCCACATCCTGCCATCGAAGACAATAAATGTTCAATAGTATATAAATTTCTTCCTTCTAACTTAACTGCCGTACAAAGCATCGAACTTCCAATTAGATCTTGACTAAGCTTAAAAATCTCCTTGGGTTTATCTCTGAAAGAAACATAATATCCTTCTTTTTCATAAGAAGAAATTTTAACCTTTGTTTTTTCTCCACTATGAAGTCCTATACCTTCTCTGGAGATAACACCCCCTAAGGTATAGCAAGAATCATAATTAGTAGGCCAAGAAAACACTTAAAACTTCCATCCAACTCCAAGTGTATATCTCCAATCCCCACTTAGGTCCTTACTAGCAACATCTAACCTTAATGGACCAATTGGTGTTTTTACTCCAACTCCCCCGCCAAGCGAAAAACCAGAACCTGATTTCTGCAATAATTTCCCTGGTTTTCCTGGGACATCCGTTTGAGTTCCTAAATCGCTTCCTGCATCAACGAATAAGGCTCCTGATATCATTCTCCAAACAGGAAATCTATATTCCGCTGTACCCTCAACAAAACTTTTGCTTACAGCTAAATCACAGGATCCCCAACCTCTAACAGATGATGTACCTCCCATGCAAAATGCTTCATAAGGGGGTAATTCACCAATAATAGTTCCAACTTTAAATTGAAACCCAATAGCTTGAGGGCAATCCTCGTTGGTAGTATTACTATTCCGACATGCTTTTGTTAAATTTATTAATTTTATTGGTACAAAGTTTGAATATGAAGCTTTCATCCTATTAAAAGTTGGAGAGTTTTCACCCATTGAAACAAACTGTTCAGTACCAAAGCTTAATTTATTTCCTGAAGTTGGGTTTACAGAATTATTCAAATTATTTCTTGATGTGCTTGCTATAAAACTTACCAATGTATTTTCTGCAGGGCATGACCCATCATTTGGAGTATAACCAATACAGATAATGTCACTTATATTTCCTTTTGTTGGAGTCATGTCGCCATAAGGTTTCTCGTTCCCACTACTATCTATCATTTTTACTTTTTTAAAATTCATCCCAGCAAGAACTCTCCATTTTGCGACCTTAAATGGATCTCCACCATTCAAAGGCCTTGAAAAAGCAAATCCTCCTCCTGTTTTTTCTAATACTATTGATGAAAAAGTGTCAGCAGTTGAAGTGTTTTTATCATCTACAGCGTAGATCTTCCCATTATTTTCACTTTTAAATTCTTGTGGATAATCTCTACTCAGAAAGATATTTGTTGTAAAAGAGGTTTTATGTTTATCTCCTTTTATCCATGGATCCGATAGAGAAAAATTATAAGTAGTTGAATATTCTCCAAAATTTAGGTTGAAATTAGACGACCATGCTCTACCTAATGCATTCGTTTCCTGCAAACCTATTGAGGCAAAGATACCTGCGCTATTACTATAGCCAAGGCCTCCTGTTAATGATCCTGTTCTTTGCTCACTTAAGTCAAGAAAAATTACGACTTGGCCAGGATTTAAATTGTCAGGGCCAAGAGATACCCGGACATCATCAAAAAGTGATGTGGCATATAGTCTTTTAATATCTGCTTCTAAAATTTTTCTATTGAAAATGGTGCCAGGTTGCGTCTTTAATTCTCTTTTAATTACCCAGTCTTTTGTTTTACCTTTTCTAGGTTTTCCATTGACAATAGATTCGCCATCAGCCCCAGGAAATCTAAACTTAATATCAGATATAATGCCTTCAGAAACACTTAAAGTCACTATACCGTTTTCAGAGATTCTATCAGGGCCATTTATTCTAGCTAAAGAATAACCCTCATTTTCATAACGCTTTTTTATTATTTCTATTTTATTTTGTAATTCATTTAAGTTAAGAGTTGTTCCATAAAAATTATTAAAAATAACATCTATATCCACATTAGATATTACCGAATTGATTGGTTTAAGTTCAACTTTCTTCAAAATTGGATTAGGCACTACATTTACGATTAAACTGACTCCTAAGGGGCCATCTTGAGACTTTATTTTTACGCCCGAGAACCAACCACTAGCATATATCGCATTAAGGTCTTTATTTAAAATTTGATTATCAATAATACTTCCTGGCTTTATACTCATAGAGTCATATGCAGCCAGTTCAAGTTTTCTGCCCTCAGGATGATCTTCCCAACCCTTTATAATTATTTCTGAAATAAGAACTCTTTCTTGATCATTATTTTTTTCATTTTCTGCAATAAAGAAATTTCTGTTTTGTTTAATATTAAACTCTTTAAAAAAATCATTTTTAATATTATTTATCTCTAATGTTGTTTTCAATTGCTCAACGTCATTTGTCAAATATTTAGCTGCTAGTTCTGAATTATTTGATATCAAAATTAAGGAAAAACAAGTAATATTTGATGAAACTTTTCTAAAATTTAAAAATTGTTTTTGCATAGGATTTTTAATTAAGTTAGATGATGCATTATTTATTTAGTTAAGTTAACTGAAATCATTTATTCTTCGGTTAATTTCACTATAAGCCTCAATTAGACCACCTAAATCATTTCTAAATCTGTCTTTATCTAGACTTACAATTATATCATTTTTCTGATTGAGATCCCACAATCTACAATTATCAGGGCTTATTTCATCTCCAAGAAGGATATCGTCTTTAGAATTATATCCAAACTCCAACTTGAAATCCACAAGTTGAAGCTGGATATTTTTAAAAAAATTTTTCAGGATTAAATTAATTTTTAGAGTTAAATCTATTATTAAATTTAAATCTTTAGAACTTAATATATTCATTAATTCAATTCTATCTTTTGTAATTAGCGGGTCATTAAGTTCATCATTCTTTAAATAAATATCAATTAATGGTTTTGCCAATATAGTGCCCGATTTAATAGTAGTTTGTTTGCACAAAGAGCCATAAGCAATATTTCTAAGAACAATTTCTAATGGGATTACTTTTATTTTTTGTGCAATCATTGTATTTTCATTTTTAAGTTCAAGAAAATGAGTTGGGATATCCTTCTTTAAAAGGAGTTCAAAAATTTTTGTACTTATTTGGCAATTCAATTTACCCTTTCCTTCAAATTTAGCTTTTTTCAAAGCATTAAAAGCTGTAGCATCATCTTTAAATTGAATTATTACTTTATTTGCATCATCATGAGAAAATACTTTTTTTGCTTTACCTTCATAAATTAACTCATATTTATTATTCATGAATTTAAAACCCCATTTGATTACTAAAAGCACGATTTATAATTAACATATTTATTAGAGATCAACTTTTATAAATAGTTTATTTTATCTTAACTGATTTTATTCATGGAAACCTCATAACTCTCAAAAAAAAAATTTATGAATCTTAAATCAACAATTCCTAAGAACTCAAGCAAATTGGAAAATATACTAATAATAGGAAATGGCGGGAGAGAAAATTCTTTGGCTTGGATCATTCAAAAAAATGAATTAGTTCAGAAAGTTTTTTTAATCCCTGGTAATGCTGGATCAGAAAGAATAAATAAATGTACAAGAATAAAAATTGATATTAACAATAGAAAAGAGTTAGTTGAAAAGCTTGATACTTTAAAAATAGATTTAATCATTATTGGACCAGAAATACCTTTAGCAAATGGATTAGCGGATTTTCTTCGCAAAAACAACTTTAAAGTATTTGGCCCTGGTAAAGATGGAGCAAAGTTGGAATATAGTAAGTCTTGGGCCAAGGAATTTATGCAAGACGCAAATATTCCAACCGCAAACTTTTGGAAAGTCAATTCTCTTGAAGAAGCAAAAAAAATTATCAACGCATCACCGATTCCATTGGTAGTGAAAGTGGATGGTCTAGCATCAGGAAAAGGCGTTTTTATTCCTGATTCAAAAGATGAGTGTTTAAGGGCAGCAGAATTAATCTTTAATGGTAAGTTTGGGAAATCAGGGAATGTGGTGGTTCTAGAAGAGAAAATTCAGGGTCCCGAAGTTTCAGTTTTTATTCTTTGTGATGGGAAGAGGTACATCCTTCTTCCATCCGCGCAAGATCATAAGCGTCTAAATGAGAGAGATAAAGGTCCTAATACCGGAGGAATGGGAGCTTATTCTCCTGCTCCGCTATTAACAGAAAATTGTCTAAATAGAATCATTCAAGAAATAATTGAACCGACAATGGATGAATTAAATAAAAAAAACATAGATTATAAAGGCGTAATTTATTTTGGATTAATGATCACAGAATCTGGGCCTAAAGTTATAGAATATAATTGTAGATTTGGTGATCCTGAATGCCAAACAATAATGCCTTTAATGAATAAAAATTTTGTATTTCTACTAGAAAAATGTGCTATGGGAAATTTAACTGGGCAAGAAATAATTGATACTTCTGATAAAGTTAGTGGGTGTGTAATTGCGACCTCACAGGGTTACCCTCAAGAATATAAAACTGGTTTTCCAATAAAAATTGGAAAAATTGATTCAAGTAATTGTCAAATTTTTGACTCAGGTACTTCCTTAAACAAAAATGGTGAATTATTAACGGATGGAGGAAGAGTCTTAAGTATTGTCTGTCAAGACAAAAATTTTGATTTGGTTTTTGAAAAAGCATACAAAAATCTTAAAGAAATCAATTTTGATGGTATGTATTTTAGAAATGATATAGGCCATCAAGTGAGGAAAAACTTTTCTAGGGAGAATTAGTCTTATGGTAGATACTAATAATCTAGAAGGTAGAGAATATAACGAGATCGATAATGAAGAATATAAAAAAAACTATTGGATTTCTAGACTTTTTGCTTGGTGGAGTAGATTTAGTTTAAGAACAAAATTGTTAGCAATTGCAACTCTTGTTGTAAGCCTCCTTATGACAGGGATAACGTTTTTTGCATTAAATAGTATTCAAAGAGATGCAGGGATGAATGATACTAGATATGCACGTGATCTTGGATTATTATTATCGGGGAATGTCACAGAGTTAGTTGCTAATAATCAAAAAAAAGAAATTTCAAATGTAGCTGAAAAGTTTTGGAGATCAAGTCGAAATCTACGTTATATATTTTTTACTGATTCTGAAGACATAGTTCAACTTGGAATACCGATTAGTGCCACTCCAACAAGTTCTGATAGTCAATTACAGCTCACAAGAAGATTAAAACTACCATCAGAATTAAAGAAAAGGCCCCAATTCCCTTTAGTAAGACAGCATGTTACACCACAAGGGCAAGTAACAGATGTATTTGTGCCAATGCTTTGGAAAGGAAAATATCTTGGAACTTTAGCATTAGGAGTTACACCTAATAAAAAAGCATTAGCCAGTGCTGCGCTAACAAGAGAGCTGACAATAGCTGTTTTCATATCTATTTGGGTTTTAGTAATTCTTGGAGCTGTATTCAATGCACTTACAATTACTAGACCTGTAAGAGAGTTAGTAAGAGGTGTAAGGGAAATTTCAAAAGGAAACTTTAAGTCCAGAATATCTTTACCTATGACAGGAGATTTAGGAGAACTTTTAAATGGTTTTAACCGTATGGCAACCCAGTTAGAAAATTATGATGAGGCAAACATTGAAGAACTTAAAGCTGCTCAAATAAAGCAGCAATCACTAATCGCCACTATGGCCGATGGTGCAATATTATTGGATTCCCAAGGAAAGATTGTACTTACTAATCCAACAGCTAAAAGATTATTTAGATGGGAAGGAAGATTCTTAGAAGGAAAATATTTTTTAAATGAGATTCCCGAAATTTTATCTAATGATTTACATACAAATATAGAGTCAATTTTGAAAAGAGAAAAAGAGAAAGATGATTTAAGATTTAGCTTAGGAGAACCCTCTAGAACTTTAAGAATTGTCTTACAATCAGTACTAGATACAAACAAAGTTGAATTAAAAGGAATTGCCGTCACAATTCAAGATTTAACAAGAGAGGTAGAATTAAATGCAGCACAAAACAGATTTATAAGTAATGTTTCGCATGAATTAAGGACACCACTATTTAACATAAAAAGTTATGTAGAGACCCTATATGACCTAAAAGATCAGCTCTCTAATGAAGAACAACTTGAATTTCTTGGTATTGCAAATTCAGAGACTGATAGGCTCACAAGACTTGTGAATGACGTATTAGATTTATCAAGATTGGAGTCAGGAAAAATCATTCAACTAGAGGAAATGGATATAAAACCCGCAATAGAACAGACTCTCAGAAACTACAGACTTAATGCTGTAGAAAAAAATGTTTCTTTGTCTCATGATATAGAAGAGAATATTCCTTCAATTCTTGGAAATTTTGATTTACTTTTACAAGTTTTTGATAACTTGCTAGGTAATGGATTGAAATTTAGTCCAAAAAACAGCAACCTAATTATAAGAGCTTATACTTGGCCAGATACCTGTCCTGCTTTTCCTCCAAGTAATAATGATGGAGCACCGCAATGTGAGTTAGTTTCACCATTACCAAAAGTAAGAATTGAGATTGCTGATACAGGCTCAGGAATATCCCAAGCAGATCAAGAGAAGATTTTTGACCGTTTTTATAGAGTAGAGAATGCAGTTCATACTGAGCAAGGAACAGGTTTAGGTTTGTCTATAGTAAGAGGAATAATTGAAAAACACGGTGGAGAAATACGAATGGCTAGTGAAGTAGGAGTTGGAACAACCTTCTGGTTCGATTTAGCTTTGGCACAATCTGATAAAGATGAATTATTGACTCAGAGTATTAATAATACAGATAATTTTTCAAATTCTGAAGTCAGTAAAATCATCTAATTATTTTCTAATCCTTTAAAAATATTCTGAACATTTTGGTCAGGAACAACTCTATGAGGGGCTCCGCTAAATATTTGTTCAAAGTTAGAAAAAGAATCTTTTATTTCAGGACCTCTATTAGTGATAATGAATTCTCTTATTCGTTTATCGTGCCATGATCCTCGCATTTTAAAAACATTTAAAGCTCTAGCCATCTCTCCCTTTATTTCAACATATTGGAGCAGTAATATAGTATCCGTGATTGTTGAAATGTGAGAATCAGTAATGGAATGGCTTCCCATGAATTCTTCTGCAGTATTAGTAAAAAATCCTGCTATTTCCTCTTGCTTTGTATAACCAGTTACTGCAATCACAAACTGTCTAAATGCGTTCAAACTAACACCTCTGGCTAATGCAGAAAGAGAATCAATTGCCATTCTTTTTGGTTTAAATTGATTAATTTGCGTTTTTATTATTTGCAAATGATCTTCTAGACCAGTTGATTCGGGGTATGCACAAATAATTTTTAATAACCCATCACTTTCCATCTTCTCGAAATCTATTCCCCAGCTAGTCGCATTCCTTAGCAATTGAGCCCTAGATTCTTCATATGCAAAAAGTATTGCCCTTTCATTGTTGTTATAAGAATCTTCGACAAATTTTGATACAAGCATTGTCTTACCTGTACCAGTGGCTCCTGTGGCGAGGATGATGGAATCTTGAAAATATCCACCACCACACATATCATCGAGATCTTTAACGCCAGAACTAATCCTAATATTTGAGGATCTCTGCGTTAATCTCATTGCTCCAAGGGCGAATACACTTATGCCATCCATTCCCATAGTGAATGGGTATTCCCCTTTCATATGAACAGTACCTCTCAACTTCAACACCTCTAAGGTTCTTCTTCTTTTTTCTGACTCTAGAACATTTCTTAATAAGACAACATTATCAGAAACAAATTCCTCTACTCCATATCTGGCAATAGGTCCGTAATCATCAACCCTTTCTGTAGTCATAACAGTTGTTACTCCTATTTCTTTTAACCTTGCTATTAGTCTAAAAATTTCTCTTCTAACAACATAAATGGCATCATATTGTTGAAAAACTGCAGTTATTGAATCTATTGCAACTCTTTTAGCTTTATATTTTCTTATTGCGTAACTAATTCTTTCAATAAGACCGGACAAGTCAAAGTTACCTGCTACATCTTGACCATCAGGATCAGGAGATGCATCCAAAATAAATAACTTATTTTGATCAATTAATTCTTGCAAATCCCATCCGAAGCTAGCAGCGTTTCTTATTATGTCTAAGGGTGACTCTTCAAATGTGACAAAAATCCCTGGTTCATCAAAGTTGAAAATTCCATGATGTAAATATTGAAGTGAAAAAACAGTTTTACCGGTTCCAGATGTCCCACTAACCAGCGTACTTCGAGATACTGGCAACCCACCTCTGCAAACATCATCAAAGCCCTCTATGCCAGTAGGTAACTTTTGGACCTGCATTTTGTTTGGCTTGCCAAATTTCTTATCTTTCATAGTTTTTTGCTAAAGAAAAAATAAACATCAAATTTGTATTTTTTTAAAGTTATATATATTTTATTTATCTCCACTATATTCAGTTTCAGTTAATTCATCAAAAAGTAAATCTAAACCAATTAAAACTTTCTCTCTATCAGAAAGGTCACCAATTATTCTTCTAACTGGTGGAGGTAAAATTTTAGCCAAGGTGGGGGTAGCCAAAATCTTATCTTCCTCTGCGAGTTGTGGCTGCTTTAGTACATCGATAACTTTCAAAGCATAAACTCCTTTAAATTCATTTTCTAAAATTTCTCTTAAAGTATTTAAAGCTCTCATTGAGTTAGGAGTATTTCCAGCAACATATAGTTTTAAAATATATGTTTTTCTTGCCACCATAGTTATTGTTCCTCAAATTGATATAAAAGATTTAAAACAACCCTTGACTTATTACACTACAAAATAAGAAAATAAACAAATTATTATGATTGCTTATTTGGTTTAATCAAATTGTAAATTTGAACCTCATAGCGTCCCTAAGATATGACAAATTCAAAGAAATCATCAAACAATTCCTACAACAATAATGAATTGTACGCAATAGCTGAAACTTCAGGTCAACAATTTTGGTTCGAAGTTAACAGATACTACGACATAGACAGGTTAAATGCAAAAGAGAAAGACAAAATAACACTAGAGAAAGTATTGCTTTTAAAGAGCAAAGATTCTATCACCGTTGGTAAACCTTACGTTAAAGATGCAAAAATAGAACTAGAAGTAGTTTCTCATAAAAGAGATAAGAAAATTCTTGTATATAAGATGCGTCCGAAAAAAAAGACAAGAAAAAAGATGGGACACAGACAAGAACTTACAAGAGTTATGGTAAAATCTATTTCAATAGGTAAAAGCGTTCCTAAGTCTTCTTCAAAAAAGGAAACCGTAAAAAAGGAAACTAAACCGAAATCCGAAAAATCTACAAATTAAACATTTCTAATGGCACATAAAAAAGGGACAGGTTCTACAAGAAACGGTAGAGACTCAAATTCCAAAAGATTGGGTGTAAAAGCTTATGGTGGGGAAAGAGTAACTGCCGGATCAATTTTAATTCGCCAAAGAGGTACATCATTTTTGCCAGGAAACAATGTTGGTAAAGGTAAAGATGACACGCTTTTTGCACTAAAAGAAGGCATAGTTAGTTTCGAAAGCATTAAAAGAAATTTAAGAAATAGAAAAAGAGTTAATATAGTTATCTAATTCTCTTATAAGCTCTTGTAGTTATAAGAATAGGATGAAATACTTCTAAAAAATTTGATTGAAGAGTCTCAAAAAACTTTTCTACAATTTGACTATCATCAATATGAAAGGGATATTCATTTTTATCTCCTTTGTAGAAATACCAATTGAATAGAGCAATAGAATTACTATCCATCATGTCACCGAAATTTTTAATTTGAGACGCAGGATCTGCCAAATGTTCCAAAACATCAAGACAAACTATCGTATCAAATTTCAATATTTTTGTATCTTGTATTGTCTTGCAAAAAGTAATTTTTTTTTCTACGCCTAATTCCTTAGCCCTATATTCAACAAAATTTCTATTTGTTTGATTAATATCTACAAAAAAAACATGCTCAACTTTTGAAGACATAGCGTTAGCTAAGGCATGCGTACCAATTCCTCCTCCAAAATCCAAAACTAAATCGCTAGAAAATCTCTGCTGAAGTTTTAAAGTATCTGCGATGTAGTCCTTACTTGTGATATGCCAAGCAGCTAAATCAGCTACATGCCTATCTCCCACAATCTCAGTGTAGAAATCTGAAACATCATTCAAAGCATCCCCAGGATGTGAATTTGCCAAATTCATCTTTGCATTTGCAAGGAATCCATCTAAATCACATTCTCTAATAGATAAATATTCCATTAAATGTGATTTCAAATTAAAAGCATTGTCTAAAAACTCTTTTAAAATGAGTTTATCTTTTTGCAATTTCTTACTCTAAGTTTCCAATGACAAAATCATAGAATGTTTCTAAATCTTTCTCAAAGTATTCTTAATATTAAAAATGGAAACTAAAGATGGATTCTTAGTAATTAATAAAGATAAAGGCTGTACCTCGCATGATTGTGTTAAACAAATTAGGAGGTTGCTAAATACAAAAAAGGTCGGACACACAGGAACTCTTGACCCTGAGGTTATAGGAATATTACCAATCGCAATCGGCAGTGCAACAAGATTTATTCAATATCTTCCTCAAGGTAAAACTTACATTGGACAAATTAAATTAGGGATAAGAACAAACACTGATGATATTCACGGAGAAATAATTAATCAAAAAAGTTGGCCTAAAATCAGTTATGAGGAATTAGATCAATACTTAAATAGATTTAGAGGAATTATTAAACAAATTCCACCAAAAGTATCTAGTGTGCACGTTAATGGTGAGAGAGCTTATCAAAAATCTTTTAGGAATGAAATTTTTGAATTAGCACCAAGAGAAGTAAAAATAGACGAACTTATCTTAATGAAATGGGACCAAATTAACGGAATCATAGAAATAAAAATCGAATGTTCAGCTGGCACATATATAAGATCAATCGCGAGAGATATAGGAGAAATGCTCAATTCTGAAGGTTGCCTTCTACAACTAAAAAGAATTTCAGCTTGTGGCTTTGATGAAGAAAACTCGATAAAAATATCTGACATCGAAAAAGAAAAAGGAAAGAAAAACTCGAAAAATTTTATTATTCCAACAATTTCTGCTCTTAATCACATTTCAACATTTGTCTTAAGTAATGAAGAACAAATCAATTTTTGGCAAACAGGAAGAGCGATTAAAGTTGATATTAATTACTTCCAAAAAAGCAAGTCTTTTGATTATAAAAAACCTATAAAAGTAATAGATAAAAAACAAACATTACTAGGAATAGGCTTCTTAAATAAAGAGCAATCTAATATAAATCCAAAATTGGTCCTTAATGCTAAATAACTTCTACAGGTAATCTTTTCTAAAAGGTTTAATCTGAACACCCCTATAAAAATGCTTTAATATTCTTTCAGCTTTTTGGCCTCTAGACGCCAGATATTTAGCACCCCATTGACTCATTCCTACCCCATGACCTGATCCTTGTCCAAAAACTATCAAACCTTTATTTTGGGGAGAATTGTTGTTTAATTTTTCCTCAAAAAATTTAAATCTCACAAAATTACTCTTAAGGCCTAATCTTTTTCTTAAAGCTACCCCAGACATTTGATCAGAGCCATAAGCCCCAATAAGTTTTAAATTTCTTACCCTCCCCGTGCTAGTAATATCTAGAATCTCTATATTTTTTAAGCCTCCAATCTTTGGAAATAAATTTATTAATTCATTACTCGAAAATTTTTTTTGCCATCTAAATTTTGGATTATTTCTATCAAAATCTTTCACACTTGATAAATATGGATATTTATTCTTCCATACATCTTGACTATTTTCTGTCATTCCACCTGAGCTGCTATGAAACAATGCATTAATTAATTTATTTTTATAAGTCAGCACCAAAGATCTTGTACTTTTAACGGCTCTGATAGTTTTATAAGTTCTTGACTCCAAGCCATTATAGACTTGATTTCTTTGAGTTGAATCTATATCAAATAAATTATTTCCCTTTTGCTTTAAAGCATAAGTTCTAGAGGCAATTGCTTGTGCCTTTAATGCTTCAATAGGCCATTTTGTTGGCATTTCTGAACCAACTACGCTATTAAGGTATTTTTCTATTCCTAAAACATTTACTACCAATATTTCAGAATCAAGAACAAAGAGATTAAGTTTACCAGCAAATCTCTTCTGACCTACCCATATACCTCTTCCATCAGAAGAACTAACTTGAAATTTTTGATTACTTTTTAAGTCATATTTTTTTTGTTTGTTCTTATCAAAATATAAAATTTTTCTATTTTTCTCATTTTTCAAAGTTAAGCCTTTTATTTTTTTTCTTGAAAAAAATTTACCCTCTATGGTTAAAGGAATTGATCTATCTGACCTGATCCTTAAATTATTATTTTTTGATATCAAAACTCTAATTATTGGCTCTCTCGATGCAAAGACACTTTCACTCTGAAAAACACAAATAAATAAAATACTTATCAGGCAACATTTACTATAGTTATTTTTAAATTTAAGTATCACTTTGTTTAAAAACAAATGCTTAATTTGCCTAAGTTTGACTAAAAGTCTAAATTTAATCCAGATATAACAATAAAAATATTATAAAAAAGTGAATATTACCTTCTTAGGAACGAGCTCAGGTGTCCCATCCTTAACGAGAAATGTTTCTTCCCTAGCACTTAAATTATCGCAGTCATCAGAAGTTTGGCTTTTTGATTGCGGAGAAGGAACGCAACATCAAATAATGAAAAGCAATATTAAATCTTCACAAATCAGGAAAATATTTATTACCCATATGCATGGTGATCATATTTATGGTTTGCCTGGACTTTTAGCTACTTTAGGTTTATCAGGAAATAGTGAGGGTATTGAAATTTACGGTCCTTCAGGGTTGCGAAGTTTTATAAATTCAGCACTTAAAAGTAGTTTTTGCAAATTATCTTTCCCATTACATTTTGTGGAAGTTGAAAATTTTGCATCAAAAAATAAAATTTTATTTGAAAACAACAAAATAAAAGTAAATTGTGCCTGCCTTAAACATAAAATACCTGCTTATGGTTTTAGGGTAAGTGAAAAAGATAAGCCAGGTATATTTGATATCAAAAAAGCAGAGTCTCTAAAAATAGCACCTGGACCAATTTATTCAGAACTGCAACAAGGTAAAAAAGTCGTATTAGAGGATGGTAGGACATTCGATGGCAAAGAATTCTGTGGACCTCCTCGAAAGGGTGAAAGTTTTGTTTATTGCACAGATACAGTGTTTAGCGAATCAGCTGTTTCATTATCAAAAAATGCCGATTTACTAGTACACGAATCGACTTTTTCAGAGGAGGATGAAAGCATGGCATACGAAAAATTACATTCCACAACAATCATGGCTGCCAAAACAGCATTATTATCTAACACAAACAAATTAATTATTACTCATTTAAGTCCAAGATATACCAATAAAAATGCAATCACACCAAGCGATTTGCTTAAAGAGGCTCAAAAAGTCTTTCCGAATACTGAACTTGCAAAAGATTTTCTAACGGTAGAAATAAAATAAACTGCAACAGTTCGTGAGAAGAAGGGTCGCAAATGACCAACCCATGGAATAATAGTCATAGGTTTTATATATTGATGTTGATCGAAATGGTTTCTATTTTTTCATCACTACATAAGTCTTGTAAAAGACTATTTATTTTTCTTCCATTAATTATTGGTTTACTTATTAATCCAATCTCTACAAACGCACTCTATCCTAGTGATCCTTCATCAGTTGACGTGCTAAAAGATGATCTTCACGGCGCCGACCTTCATAATACTGAATACGTTAAATATGATTTATCCAATCAAGATTTAGGGGAAGCTAATCTTCAAGGCGCATATATGAGCGTAACAACTGCAAAAAACTCTAGTTTTAAAGGAGCCAATATGACGGACCTCATTGCATATGCAACACGCTTTGATAATGCTGATTTTACAGATGCAAATCTTACTAATGGTGAGCTAATGAAAAGTGTTTTTGATGGAGCAATTATTGATGGAGCAGACTTTACTGATGCAAATCTTGATCTCTCTCAGAGAAAATCATTATGTGAAAGAGCTAGTGGAACTAACTCACAAACTGGAGTTAATACAATTGATAGTCTTGAATGCACCGGCTTAAAAGGTTACATGCCTCCAAAGCCAAAAGCATAAATTTAAAGCTAACTAACTTCAGAAGGAAAGATATTACCAGGCTCTTTTGAGCCTGGTTTTTTGCTATACCACCATTCTTGTATATCAGAAGAAAATTTCTTTGAAAAAAGAGTTATAACTGTATCAACAGGTTTTGATCCAGGCTCCAAAATCTGCACTGAGTAAGATGGGCATTTTCTTGAAGCCATATCAGCAACGAACCTAGACCCTATTCTTCTCCAACTAGGCTCCTTACTTCTCCAAGCAAGCCTTGAGCAAGGCCAAGGTAACTCTTCCCTATCATAAAGTCTGCAACATGGCCCAATCACCTTATAACTGTACTGACCTCCATAACTTGATTGAACACTGCCAGTCTTGAAAAATTCAAATTTATCCATTTACAAAAAAGCCACCTTCATAGAGGGTGGCAGAGAAATAATAAATAATCAACTTAGAAAAGTAAAATTTTTATAATTAGTACAATTCTTCCTCAGCATGAGTTGTAATTGTTACGTCAGATGTGGGATAAGCAACACAAGTAAGTACAAAACCAGCTTCTAGTTGGTCGTCATCCAAGAAACTTTGATCTGATTGATCTACACTACCTGAAGTAACTTTTCCAGCACATGTTGAACATGCTCCAGCTCTACAGGAATAAGGAAGGTCGATACCTTGTTCTTCAGCCGCATCTAGGATGTATTGGTCATCAGGTACTTCAATAGTTGAATTGAGACCTTCACCTTCATTGATGAGTGTAACTTTGTAAGAAGCCATTTAAAAAAAAAATTGTTGGTAATTAATACCTATTAAATACATTTTTAACATCGATTAGGTCGATATGTGAGATTTTGAAGTAAAAAATGACACAATAAAATGTATGAAAGAGTATCTATAAGAAAAACTTATATTTAGATTGGATCACTGGTTTTTTGCGCAGAAATGCATGCCCAATCTTTTCTAGTTGATACATCCAATAATTTCAAGTCATTCTGAATTAATATTTTTATAATTTCATCTTTTTGCGAAATCAGAATTCCACTGAGAATGACTTCCCCATTGTTTCTCAAGCAATTATAAATATTTGGAATCATTTCTTTTATTACTTCAGCAAGAATATTGCATAAAACAAAATCAAATTGTTTAAATTGATTTTTTAAAATTACCTCATTAAAAGATCCCAAATATGTATTTAAGTTGTTTAAATTACCAAAATTTAGTTGGAAATTAGATTTAGTTGAATTTATAGCTAAATAATCATTATCAACTGCACAAACCTCTTTAGCATTAAGCAATCTTGCGGCGACACTCAAAATCCCGCTACCACTGCCAATATCTAATACCTCTTTATCAGAAAATAAAATATTCTCCATTTTTTCCAGGCAAAGATAAGTCGAAGGGTGACTCCCTGTACCAAAGGCGGCTCCAGGATCAATTTTTATGATTTTTTTATCTTTAAATTCTTCATCTAGATTTATCCAACAAGGCAATATTAAAAAATGATTTCCTACTAATTCAGGCGCCCAATATTTCTTCCAGCTTGTCAACCAATCCTCCTCTTTAATAATACTCCAGTCAAAAAATTGATTCTTAGGAGCATAAATATTTAGAAGTTTGCTAATTATTTTTTCAAAACCACACCTAGAACTCTCCCCCCAATCATCCACTGGAAGCCATATGTTAACCTCTTTTTTATTGTCATTTTTAACTAAATATTCAAATGAAAAACTAAATATTCCCAGCTCATTTAATTTCCAAATAATAATTTCTTCTGAATCACTATCAATCAGAAAAGTTAGTTTATACCAATCTTTAGTTTCCATTAACGAGGACAAGTCTCTTCATAAAGTAACTGGATTAGCGTTGGTAATTCCCTCTACTTCAATAATGGTGTCAAGCAACTTATTAGGAATTGGATCATCAACACTTAGAACCATAACAGCTTCTCCTCTAACAATTTTGCGCCCAACTTGCATTGAGGCAATATTTACATTGTTGCTACCCAATAAAGAACCAAGCTTACCGATAATACCCGGCATGTCCCTGTGCCTTGTAACCAGCATGTATCTACTTGGCGATACATTAACAGGATATTGATCAATACTAATAATTCGTAATTCTCCATCAGCAAAAATGCTTCCTGCCACGCTATGGTCTCCATTATCTCCATAAGTGTTTAACTGAAGCGATCCACTAGCAAATTCAGGTCTTGCCTCATCTTTACTCTCGACTACTGAAATGCCTCTTGAATCTGCTTCAAGAGAAGCATTAACATAATTGATCCTATCTCCCAAAGCTTTACTTAGAAGCCCTTTTAGACTAGCTATTATTAATGGCTGGGATGGATGTTGAACAAATTCGCCTTGCAGCTTAACCTCTAGTTTCTGTATCTGTCCACCTGAAAGCTGGCTTATAAGCAGACCCATTGTTTCAGCCAACTGCAAATGAGGTTTTAGACTATCCATAATATCAGGGCTCAAACCTGGAATGTTTACTGCAGTTCTCGCAGATAATCCAAGCAAGACATCTCTGATTTGTTCTGCAACGTCAACAGCTACATTTTCTTGTGCTTCCCTAGTAGATGCTCCTAAGTGAGGGGTGAGAATAAGATTCTTCTCAACCTTCAAAAGTGGTGAATTAGATTCCAACGGTTCTTTTGAAAAGACATCTATTGCAGCCCCTCCAATAAATGATTTATTCAAAGCTTCTGCTAATGCCTCTTCGTCAATCAAGCCTCCTCGAGCACAATTAATTAATTTTGCACTACTTTTCATACTTTTAAGTACCTCCATGTTTACCAAATTCTCTGTCTCTGGTGTGCGTGGTAAATGCAAAGTTACATAATCGGATTGTTGGAATAAATCTTCTAGATCAGATAGTTTAACTTGGATTTGTTGAGCTCTTTCAGTTGAAACAAAGGGATCATATCCGCAAACTTCCATTCCTAATGCATTAGCAACTTTCGCTACATGAGCACCAATTTTCCCTAAACCTACTACACCTAATTTTTTCTTATAAAGCTCATTTCCAACAAATTTCTTTCTTTCCCATTTACCTAACAGAGTACTACTATTAGCAACTGGAATATGTCTAGATAAGGCCAACATCATAGCTATAGTATGTTCAGCCGCAGCTATTGTGTTACCCCCTGGAGAATTAACAACAATGACTCCTTTTTGCGTAGCAGACTTAACATCTACATTATCGACTCCAACTCCTGCTCTCCCAATGATTCTCAGTTTACTTGAAGAGTTAATAATCTCTTCAGTCACTTGAGTACCAGAGCGAATCATTAAAGCATCATAATCTTTGATAATGGAAGCTAACTCAGAGTCTGAGATTCCGATCTTCTGATCAACCTGAGCAACTTGTGAAAGAATATCGATTCCTGTTTGATCAATTGGATCTGTAATGAGAACTTTTGTCATTTAAGATTGGTTCTTTAATCTTTTACTTTAACTTAATCTATAGTGTATGTATCTTATTTTATTAATTTGAATAACACACAAACATTTGAGGATTGAAATTTGACTAAAAGTATTGTGATATTTGAAGACATTGATAAATGTATCCAACTATTTGAAGTTTTCAAAGAAAAATCAGTAATGCTCTCTGAAGCTATTTTGATCCCACCAATAAATGAGAAAATATCATCAGATGAAACAGAATTGCTAAATGCGAAAGCAAATATCTTATTCAAATCTCAGAATTTTGAAGATATAAGAATTTTAAATCCTAAACTTGATAAAAAGATCAGACAACAAAATATGAGTAGATGGTTAATGCCATTTGGTTTTATAGCTGGAATAGCTTTTTCTAATATGACAAATTTATCTACCTTCGGTTTTCTTGGTTTGAATAACATCGGTGAATCCTTAATTGGAGGTCTTTTAGGTATGGGTTCAGGATATTTAGGAAGCATTGTTTCTTCTGCAAGTATCAACATTAATAGAAATAAAGAGTTAAGATCGATTATTAATTTTAATAAAGAGGGTAAATGGCTTGTTCTACTTGAAAATCAAATTGGAGCTGAATTACCATGGGCTTTGATAAAACAATCAGAAGCAAAAGATATAATTTTTTTAGAAGGCTAAATGATTGACTTAAAAGATATCCTAATAAATTCAAACTACAAAAAAGAAACTGAGGAATTAATAAATATTGCTAACTTAGCTTACAAACACTGGGAAACTTATTGGACTGGGTTTTATTCAACTTATGTTTGCGAAGAGATTCTAAAAGATTTTGAAAATTTAAATGATTTTAAATTTTTTATTTATGGAGGATTCTCCTCTTCTCAAAGATCTAGGATAGCTTGCTTTAGAGGAGATAATATTCCTGAAGAGGATGCGCTAAAAAGTAATTTTCCAGCTCAAGGAATAAAAATTATTGGAAATTTTTTATTTGATAATGCTTCACAAGACGAATTTAGATCCCTCTTAATTGAAAATGGGGTTAATCAAATAAAAGTTGGAGATATATGGACTATTGGCGATAGGGGAGCACAAGGGATAATTGATAATTCAGATATTAAGCATATAGATGAAAAGATTTTTTATTTAAGAGACGTAAAAGTAAAAGTTAATGTAGTAGGCATAGATGAATTACAAATACCTTCTGGAAGATCAAAAAAACTTGTCAATACAGTAGAAGCTTCAACAAGATTAGATGCGATAGCTTCAGCTGGCTTTAGAGTATCACGAACCAAAATCATTGAAAGGATAGAAAATGGAATGCTCAGATTAAATGGAAGCAAAGTTAATAAGCCAACAATTAATCTAAAAATTGGCGACAAACTAGAACTTGAAAATAAAGGATTTATCGAAATTCTAAATTTAGAAATAACCAAAAGAGAACGATGGAAAGTTAAATTACTTAGAAAATGAAACGCAACCTGCTATTTTCTTATAAGGGGGACTAAAAATTCCTCAATTGGGGCGATTAGCTCAGTGGTAGAGCACTACCTCGACACGGTAGTGGCCACTGGTTCGAATCCAGTATCGCCCATTAAAACTTTTGACGACCTAGGTTATATCCACAGAAAATAATTTCATTTTTTAGATTATTAAAAAAGATGAAACTTAACCAAATAATTAATCTACATAAGGGCCTCACTGCATTTGTAGTGATAGGGCTTATGGTTTTTTTTGATAATTTTACGATCGCTCCCTACGTTTATTTAGCTCTGCATGGTACTTATGGATTACTTTGGCTTCTAAAAGAAAAGATATTCCCAGATCCTTACTTTAAAGAAAAAATCAATTTTTTAACTTCAGTTACTGGTTTTATTTTCCTTGGAAGTTACTGGGTAGCTCCCTTTATTCTTATCTCATCTCAGAAATCGGTTCCAAATATCGTAATAGCTGCATCTGTGTCTATAAATATAGTTGGTGTGTTTCTACACTTTGCTAGTGATGCCCAAAAATATTTTTCTCTTAAGTTAAAAAAAGATCTAATTAAGGAAGGATTTTTCAAAAATATAAGGAATACAAATTATCTAGGAGAAATACTAATTTATCTATCATTCGCCATACTTTCAATGAGTTTCATACCATTAGTAATTCTTGCAATATTTTTCTCTATAGTTTTTCTTCCAAGAATGATAAAAAAAGATAAATCGCTCTCAAAATATGATTCATTCGAAGAATACAAAAAGAAAAGTGGTCTTATATTTCCTAAATTAAATGCCTGATAACAACTTACCCAGTTGGAGGCAAGATTTAAAATCTTCTAGAAAAAAAGAGGGCAAATCACCCTCTAATAGGTGGATACAGCTTGCAACAGTCAGCGAAGAAAATGAGCCAAGATTAAGAACAGTTGTTTTCAGAGGATGGCATAAAAATAGTTCAATGATTATTTTTACAGATAGAAGAAGTGAAAAAATTGGGCATTTAAAATCTAACCCTAATGCAGAAATATTATGGTTTTTTTTGAAAACCAAATCACAATATAGATTCAAAGGGAAAATACATGAATTAAGTGATAACAAAAATTATTGGGATTTATTATCAGAAAAATCAAAATCTTCTTGGTTTTGGGGATCTCCTGGAGAGAAAATAAACCCAAAAGTCCATTCTACTTATGAAAAATTATCCAATCTACCCAAGTCAGAAAATTTTGTAGTTCTAAATTTTGAAATCGATTCAGTAGATCTTCTTAAATTAGAACAGCCTGTTCATAAACGATATCTTTGGGAAAAGATTAAAAAATGGGAAAAAGTTGAAATTAATCCTTAAATATTTCTAAATTGTATATTTAGGTTGAAAAACATATAGTGATCAGTCAGTTTTAAAAAAATAGTATTATTCATATGAATTTCTCAGAAATTCCACAAAACCCTTTCATTTTTTTATCTTGGGTGACAGCTATAGGGCTATTTATAAGTCTTTCTGAAGCAACAATTAAGATAAAGATTGAGAAGAGAAACAGTTATCGAAAAAGGTTAAAGCTAATCAATAACCTTTATCCCAAAAAGTTAGCTTGAAGTATCTGAAAGTATGTTCGCTTGCAGAAATTGAAATAAACCACCCTTACCTGTTTCTTCTTTGACTTCGACTTCCTTAGGAATTTTTGATTTTGCTGAAGTAGTTATTTCATCTTCATCTTCTGATTTCAATATTCTGATGATGACTTCATCTAAGGAGAAATTGCCAGGACCTGTTAATGCAATTGAAGTTGCTGAAGCGAAATACAAAAGTAAAAGCTCTAGTAAGAAAATATTAAAACCTGAAGTAACGAGTGCATGATATATAGCGACAGAAATTGTTCCCACAATTGCCAAAGCCCCAAATCTTGTAGCTAAGCCGATAATTAGTAGCCAACTACCACCTATTTCAGAGAATGCCGCTATGTAAGATAAAAAAATCGGGAAAGGAAGATGCAAAGGTCTGACAAAAGCATCAGCGAAATTTTCTATATTTGCTAATTTCTCATAACCGTGATGAATAAGAACAGTTCCAGTTATAACTCTAAGAATTAATAAAGCAGTATCTTTGCTGAACGACTTGGTAAGAATTGTTGAGAGCACTATAAAAAAATTATCCTTAAGTAAAAATAACTAGTCACAGTATCCATCGTGGATTAAACAGCAAAAGTCGCACCTAATTAAGTATTTATACTTAGTGCTCTAATGAATTCTTTTTCTGATCAGGAATTCAACTAAGTTAAAAATTATTTTTTGAATAATTTTCTAATATTCTCTGATTAATTTTCGGAATATTTTCTTTAAATTTGAAAAACCCTTTTTTGGCAAATTTCCAAGCAAATAAATCTTCATCTCTAACAAGGTTAAAAATTTTTTTATTTTGTAAATTTTTAAATTCAGTAATGAAATCATAATTTTCTCCCACACCAGGATAAATAATGTCTATTTCGTTAATATTTTTAAAAGTAATTTCGAGGGAATTTGGAGAAATCTGTTCAACATTATCAAATTGCTCTACAAATTCGGAGACCAAATCTTGTTTAAATTTCATCACAGATTCAGACAATTTATTTTGTCTTTGTTCATTCTTTAAAAGGATAATGAATACTTTTTTATAATTTGGAAGTAAATTTTTAAAGGTTGCAAGGTGAAGATCATTTTCAAACATAATTAGATTATCTGATTTAGGATTCATATCATTTTTATAAATCTCATCTTCTAATGTTATTTGATTAGATTCTTCAAGAAAAATTTGTTGATTACTTATTTTTTCTGAATTAAATCTATTATTTGAAAATTTTCTTAGGTTTGATGATGAAAAAAAATATTGCTTTCCCTTCGTTTGCAATCCTCCGACCCATCTCCAGCTAAGTAGATTAGATGCAGCATCACCATCAAAAAGATATTTAAAGAAAAACTTTGCTCCCAATTGCCATGGGAGGCCTAAATTAAATATCCAAGTACTCGCAAACCACATTCTTGTATGGTTGTGCAAATAGTTGTACTGCTTTAATTCATGAACCCAAGAATTAAAAAAATCTATTTCTGTATTTCCATTAACTGCACTTTCATATAGCTCATAATCAAAATCGAGATTGTTTTCTGAAATAAAATTTCGCCAAACTTTAGGTCTATTTTCCATCCACCCTTTCCAGTAAACTCTCCAAAATATTTCTTCAACAAATTTAGTTGAATTTTTGATTTTGTACTTACTTTTAATATCATGAATCAGATCATATTCCGATAATATTCTATGAGAAATGAAAGGTGATAACTTTGAAACTGAACTTTCTTTATTTGGCCCAAAATCAAAGTTTCTTAATTTTGCATAATCATTAATTTTGTATTTCGCAAAATTTTCCCATGTATTTTGAGCTTCTAATAAAAATGACATTTTCTAACAACTGTAAAAAATTTTTTTTTGTATTGATTGAAATTTCAAAAATTTGTCTGCAAATTAATCCTTAAAATTTTCTTTTTCACTTTTAAGTAAATATGTTTGATTGAAGTATTTAATTTAAACTTCTAGTCCGTACATTTTATACTCTTAAATCGCTCTCTGCGTAGGAGGATATTTAGTGGTCAATTACTTTTTAAATTAATTTTAATTTTTAAATCTTTATTTAAATGATTTTTTCTAAAAGGTTTTTAAATATTTATCAAAATTATTATGAATAATTTATTAGTGAGAGATGTTAAGTATCTTGATGAACAATACAGAATAGGTGAAGGCATGATTTCGGATGGTGCATTTAAGCAACTTGAAAAGCTCTTTGTTCCTGTTGATCCAGAGGCTGAATACTTTAATCAAAAAAATAAGAAACTTTTGCCAAAATTAGCTAAAGAAAACTATAAAGAATTTTTGAAAAGTTTATTAACAAAAACAAGATTAAGCATTCAACCAAAAATTGATGGCTGTGCTATTGCAATCAGATATATAGATGGCAATTTTAATAAAGCTATTACAAAAAAAGGATTAGATGTCTCAAGCAAAATTAAACAAATTAAAAATGTCCCCGATTGTATTCCTATCAAACGAGATTTTCAAATTAGAGGTGAACTATACGCTACAAACCAAGTTGCCGGCATTTCCCAAAGAATTACAAGAAAATACCTCAATAAGAAAGGGATTGGAGAAAGTCTCCGCTTTTGCTGTTTCCAAATACTTAATGGAAGACTTAATCAATACGAAACCCTTAACTATCTTAAAAAATGTGGCTTCAGCACCCCTGAAAGTTACTTCACAAATCATACAAGCGAAATCCAAATATATAAAATAAATTGGTTAGAGAGAAAAATATTTGCGAAATATCCAACTAATGGGATAGTTATAAAAATAAATAGTAGGAAATTACAGTTACTTAGAGAGAAAAGTTTATCTCAAAATAACGAATGGCAATATGCAATTCAAAAATAATATTAAATAGTACCTTCAAAAGAGCTCACGATACTGATTTCCAGTATTTACAGTGGAAAAGTAATTAAATTTTGGTTAAATTCCAAAATCAATTTGCAGGATTACTAAATGACTGCCACTATTTCAAGACCTAAAATCTCTAACTGGAAAACATCTAATATTCCAAACCTTGCAGGCAAAACAGCGCTAATTACTGGTGCGAATAGTGGTCTTGGATACTACACTGCAAAGGCCTTAACAGAAAAAAATGCGCATGTTGTTATAGCTTGTAGATCGCTTGAAAAAGCTAATCAAACTATCAAAAAACTTAAAGGTCTTAATCCTGAAGGATTATTTACACCTTTAGAATTAGATTTGTCAGATTTAAATAATATTGTTGAAGTTCAGTCCAAAATTTTTGATAATTGTGAACATTTGGATTTACTAATCAATAATGCAGGCATTATGCATCCGCCTAAAACTCTAAGTGCCCAGGGATATGAAATACAATTTGCAGTTAATCATCTAGCTCACATGCTTTTAACTCTAAAGCTACTTCCAATTATTGAAAAAAAAGAAGAATCTAGAATAGTGACGGTTACTTCCGGAGCACAATTTTTTGGCAAAGTTGGTTGGAAAAATCTCAAAGCTGAGAACTATTACAACAAATGGGAATCTTACTCCAATAGCAAATTGGCAAATGTAATGTTTGCTTTGGAACTAAATGAGAACTTAAAGCACAAAAATATACTTTCTTTAGCTGCTCACCCAGGAATTGCAAAAACAAATCTCTTTACTGCTCAAAAACCTAACCCAAGTCCATTAGAAACATTCTCATTGGAATTATTTAGCCCTATTTTTCAAACTGCTGAGATGGGTGCTTTACCTCAACTTTTTGCAGCTACTTCGCCAGAGGCAAGAGGCGGTGATCATTATGGTCCTAGATTTAATTTCAGAGGTCATCCAAAATTATCCCCTACTTCTCCTTTCGCCATGAATAAAAAAGAAAGAAAAAATTTATGGGAAAAAAGCCTCGAAATACTTAATAACTTCTTATAAATTTTTCATTTTTACTAACTTTAGAAAATACTTCAAGATATGTAATTCACTCTCTGAGAGTTTCATAAATTCTGTTAAGGCATCATAATTTTTTTCATCAATTTTTTTTGACAATTGAATTAAACTATCATGGTTTTCATTAACAAAGCGCTCAGCAATCTGAGACGGAGTTAAACCCTGTTCAATTAATTCACCTGGAGCATTTTTCTCCCACTTTTCATAAAACCAAGAGAACCAATATTTTGCATTATTATCTTCCATTAATTAACTTTTCTTGGGCGAATACTATAAATACTGAAGAAAAATCTCATGATTGAATTACCCCTTAAACACAATTAATATAAATGCAATTATAAATTTAATGATAGATAATCATTTAAGTAAAAGAAATATTAATCTTGTAATTGGATTAGGTAAATCTGGATTTTGGGCTGCCAAGTATTTGAGAAGCATCAATAAGAGAGTAATTGTTTGGGAAAGTAAAGATGGGATAGAATTCTTGGAAAGAAAAACAGCATTAGAAGAGCTTAATATAATAGTTTCTCTAAATAAAGAATTTGTATTTGAAGAAATTCAACCTTTTGTGAAAGAGATCGAATCTGTTGTTGTAAGTCCATCAATACCTTATGACCATATCACTATTATTGAATTAAAAAAAAAGGGAATTAAAGTAATTGGAGAAATTAATGTTGCATGGGAAATTTTAAAAGACACAAATTGGATAGGTATTACTGGCACTAATGGCAAGACTACTGTTACTCATCTATTAAGCCATATACTCTGCGATACTGGATTATATGCTCCTTTTGCTGGAAATATTGGTACACCTTTATGTAAATATGCTCACTCCAAAAAACATAAAAAAATTGATTGGGTTGTAGCTGAATTAAGCAGTTATCAAATAGAAATATCTCCAGAAGTAAAACCTAATATTGGAATATGGACAACCTTCACAGAAGATCATCTTGAAAGACATAAAACACTTGAAAACTATTTCAATATAAAAAAAAGCTTGTTAGAAAAATCTGATTTTAGAATTTATAATTATGACGATAAAAACCTTAGAAATCACTACAGTTCGCTATCAAGAGGGGTTTGGATAACAACTAGTTTCGATAAATCAAATTTTATTCATTGCGATTATTGGATAGATGATCAAGCATACATTGTTGAGAGAGGGAAGAAATTATTCAAACTTGAACATTTTGCTTTAAAAGGAATGCATAATCTTCAAAATCTTTTATTGGTTATTGCAGCAGCAAGAAAAGTTGGATTATCTGGCATGAAGATTAAAGATTCTTTATCTAATTACAAACAATTACCCCATAGGATGGAAACAATTTATAAAAATAATAATCTAGAAATCATTAATGATAGTAAAGCTACAAATTTTGACTCATCTATTGCGGGAATAAATTCAATTGAAGGTCAAATAATAATAATTGCTGGGGGTAGATTAAAAAGCAATCAATATAGTGAGTGGATAAAAGTTTTAAAGAAAAAAGTTAAATGTGTTTTCCTTTTTGGAGAAAGCTCAAAAGTCCTAAAAATGGCGCTTATTAATGAAGGATTTAAAAAAAATATTTTTGAATTTTCAGAACTAAAAGAGCTTTTAAATTTTGTTTTTCATTATTTACAAAATAATAGGGCTGGAACATTATTATTCTCCCCTTCATGCTCTAGTTTTGATCAATTTAAGAATTATGAAGAGCGTGGAGATTATTTCAAGAAACTAATAAGTGAAAAATTAAAGGTTAATAAATCCATTTTTTGTTCAAGTATCATTTCGTGATTTTCAGGTCGGTCATCACAACCGTTTATCCCCTAGCAAATATTCACTTAATTAGTTAAATTTTAAATGTAAATTAACTACTAGCAATGAGTGAATCTAACAATTTACCTCAAGCAATAAGTCATAAAAAATTAAGTTACTTGATGCTTAAGGCACAAAAGGATGCTCATTTTTCTGATGAATTAGCCGAAATAGAAAGCCCCGAAAAAAAAGAATTTGAAGAGTTAATAAACAATTGGGAAGCTTCAACTAAGAAGGTAGTTAATGAGTTATCAAAAAGAAAAGAGAATTTACTAAAAGATAAATCACCAAATTCTTTAATTGCACTTGGTGCTATGGAAGTTCACCTTAATATGGCTTTGCAAGCCTTAAATGCATTTAATAAAGGAGTTGATGGATAAAAGTAACATATAAATTATAAGGAAGGCATCGAAAACAAGAGAAAATCTAAGTCTTTTTCAGTATCTATAGAGACATCATCATAATAATTAACTTCAAAACCCAAGCCATCTCCAGATTCGAGAAGTATATTTGAATTAGAGTTTTTACTTTTTAATAAAAGATTACCTTCTATTATTTGTATCCAATTATATTTATCTATTTCTAATGGCAATTTTTTTTCTTTAATTGGCTTATATTTACAACGCCATAAAGAGATACTTTGATTTAGAAAAAGCTTATTATTTTTACCGTCTTTGTAATTAAAAATAAGATTGTCCCATAACTTTTCATTTAATGGAATTTGATCATATCGAGGTTTGATATTTTCTTTTTGAGGGTATATCCAAATCTGGAACAACTTACAGTTCTCATTTTCTTCATTCTTCTCGCTATGAGAGATTCCAGTACCTGCAGACATAACTTGTACTTCATCTTTGTGAATTTTTCCAAGATTGTTTAAAGAGTCTCTATGAGTTATTACTCCCTTTGTTACGACAGTAATGATTTCCATATTTGCATGAGAATGTGTATTAAAGCCTGCATTAGGAGAAATAATATCTTCGTTTATAACTCTAATTTTCCCAAAATTATCCCATTTTGGATCTCTATGCTCTGCGAAAGAAAATGAATGCATCGAATTTAGCCATTCTCTAGTCGATCTAAATCTTTCTTGCGATTTCCTTATTTTAATTATTTTCAAAGACATAAAAACCAAGAAATAAATATGGTGAATTTGTGTAAATTAAATATTTTTGAAAATTATAAATTATGAATAAATGAAATTGCTTTTTATTTATTTGTTGATTTTACTTTGTGCTTTATTTGCTTTATTAATTATTTTTTTTGCCTCTTCTCTTGTGGAACATTTTTCTGCCTCAATATTCAAGTTTTTTAATTTATTTAATTGCTTTGAAATTTTCATATTAGATTAACTTAACAAGTAGAAATTAACACATATTTAATGGAATAGCTAAAAATACTGGTTTGCATTTGAACCTTATTACCTAAAAATAAGATTGGAGGTTGGAATTATCAGAACAATAAAGAGGGTGTATTGGATTATCTTTGATTGTTTTCTTAATTAAAAGCGGCCCAAGAGGATTATCAAAATTATTTTTCCTAATTGAGTTATATTGCATTATTTTTTTTGATATTCTTTTATTTCTATTTAGAAATTTACCTTTGTTACCCCAACCTAACCATAAATCACAATTTTTACTTTCAGACCAGTATTTTAAGTTTTTATAAATATGATTATTATTGAGATAACCCACAGGGTTTTTATGTTTAAAAAGTTTTTCTGGTTTGCTTGAAATAAGAGCAAATAGATTTATTAATTTTACTTTGCCGTAATTATTGTTTTTCGAAATTTTGATTATCTTTTTTGTTGTGTTGTCCAAAAAAACTTCATCCGATAATGAGGGATTTAAACCAATAAAAATAATCTCTTTTTTAGATTTAGAAATCTTATAACTTAAACTCCATCTATATAGTTTGTTAGCACTTATTAAACAATTTCTTTCTAGAAATAAATTTTTCAACCTAAACCTACACCTCTAGCCATGAGAGTGGCAAACAAAGGTATTGTTGCAAAGCCCACTAATTCAGTAGTAATTATTAGTCTGAACCTCTTAACTAGATTTTCAGATATTTCAGGTAATTTATTTTTACTTAATGGAATGGCCCATAAGATATAGGTTGTTGTTGGATATAAAGAAAGTAATCCAACCAGAATGTAAAGAGAAACTTTTATCCAAAAAACAGGATTACCTGTATAAAAATCACCTCCTTGACCAAAATACTTAACACGCAAAATCCCAGTAACCAAAATTGCAACTCCTGCCAAACCATAGACCACATCAGCAATTATCATTGAAATCGTCTCATTTCTATTAAGACCTACTTTGAGAGTCAATCTTTCAAATAAAAGAGAACCGAAACACAATATAATTCCTAAATAATGAAAATATGCTACTAATGCACTTTTAGTAATTTCACCTGTTAATAAATTTCCAAATAACATTTTCTAGTCAAAATTTATACAATACTAACCACCAAATAAAGAATTTGTTTAGAAAATAGATTAAATAATAAAAAGTAAGTTATTGATTCTAGGACTCTAAAAACCTTTTTTGACCATCTTCAAAAAAATCCTTTTTATTCCACACTTCGATTACATCTGGGAAATGTTTTTCCATACAATTATCACAAACCCCATGACTGAATCTAATATCACTAATTTTCGAAAGATATTTTTCTAAATGCATCCAATCGCCCTCCTTATTTTTCACTTCTCTGCAATATGAACATACAGATAAAATCCCTTCCTGTTTATGCAAATTAGATAAAGCATCTAGCAAATTTAATGACTTTTTTCTAAGCTCCAAAAATGAAACTATTTGCTTGGATAATAATTCCATAATATTAAATTGTTGTGTAGTTAGATTTCCTGGCTTTCTGTCTATTACACAAAGAGTTCCGAGCTTATTACCATCACTATTTCTAAGGGGAAAACCTGCATAAAAACGTATTTTTGGATCTCCAGTTACTAATGGATTATTTATAAATCTTTCATCTTGGAAAGCATCATTAATAATTAATGGACTATTTTCTTTTATTGCATGTGTACAAAAAGACCAATCTCTTCTAGTTTCTGATATTTGAAGTCCTATTTTGGATTTAAACCATTGTTTATCTTTGTCTACCAAAGTCATTAAAGAAATAGGCACATTACAGGTTTTAGCAGCAATTTTTGTAATATCGTCATAACATGATTCTGGCTTGGTTCCCAAAATCCTATATTCTGCTAAAGCTTTTAATCTTCTTTCCTCTTCTTCTTTTTTTGATACAAGATTCTGCATTAATCTTCACCAATAATTAAAACTTTAAAATTAAATTTTCTCCAAAAAACTTTTTCCGTCTATTACTTAATAAAAAAAAGATAAACTTATTGAATTGTTACTTACTGATTTATTACTTATTAATTTATTAATGATTGATTTAACTTTGAGACTGCCATCCCAGCGATCCATCCACTTGTCCAACAATGTTGAAAATTAAATCCACCAGTGATCCCATCAACATCCAAAACTTCTCCAGAAAAAAATAACCCTGGACAAATTAAGCTCTCCATACTTTTAAAATTAACCTCATTAATTTTTACGCCTCCGGAAGTTACAAATTCCTCTCCAAATGGACCTTTGCCCGAAATTATATATTTATCCCTTATTAGAGTATTTATCATTTTCTCTCTTTCATCCGCAAGTAAATCAGCCCACTTTTTCTCTTTATTAATACCTATTTTCTTTAATAAAAAAATCCATAATCTTTTTGTTAATAGTGGCACAGGTCTACTATTAATAAGATTCACCTTGCCTTTATTTAATCTTAAGTAATTAACTTTTTCTTTTAACTCCTCATAACTTAAAGAAGACCATTTAATGATTAGATTAAATTTATATTTTTGGCTATAAAGTTCCCTTGCTGCAATTGATGAAAGTTTTAATACTGCTGGCCCACTAAACCCCCAATGCGTTATTAGTAAATCGCCTCTATTTTGAAAATTCTTGTTGTTTAATTTAATTTCTATATCTATGTCCTTTATAGATACCCCACTACATTCATCTAAATTTGGTTCTTTTGTCGAAAAAGTAAAAAGCGATGGTACAGGTTTAATAATGGTGTGTCCAAGGTTTTGAGCTAATTTATATCCGCTTGGATTACCCCCAGTTGAAAGAATAATTTTTTTTGCAGTTACCTTTGCTTTTTTAAGACTAAAAATATTGAATATATTATCTGGAGTTTTTGAAATTTCTTTTACAAAAAATTTTGTTAATATATGTACTTTTTTTGATAAAGCACTTTTTCTCAAACAATCAATAACATCTGAAGAAGAATTAGATACTGGGAAAACTCTTAGATCATCCTCAATTTTTAATTTTAACCCTTTTTTCTCAAACCAATCATATACATCTCCAGCAGCAAAACGATTAAATGATTCCAATAGCTGAATTCCACCTCTGGGGTAATTCTCAACTAGTTCATTCGGTATCCATGTCGCATTAGTGACGTTACATCTTCCACCTCCACTAATCCTTACTTTCTCCATAAGTTTTGAAGTGCCTTCAAGAATTATTATTTTTTTTACTCCATTTTCAGCAGCAGTTATTGCTGTCATAAAACCAGCCGCACCGCCTCCAACAACTGCTAAATCAAAATTTTCCAAAAACTTATCATTCAATATGCTTCTATCTGATAATAGCAAGGAGTTATAAAGAAAAATTATCCCAAAAACTATCAAAAAAATAAATAAAAAATTTCATAATAAATAGCTGCAATTCACTAATTTTTAAATATCAAAAAAAAATCAACGCAGTCGTTATTTTTATGCTTTAACTTAATTAAATGAGTCCATTACTTTCTTACGTCAAATATTCTGAGGCCAGTTTTCCTATGACTGGTCAATATACGGCTCTTCTTTTAATAACTTCTGTTATTTGGGTTTTACTTTGGTTTGGTTACAGACAAAACAAGATAAATGATGAGATCAAGAAAAAAGAAAAAGAAGAAAGAATTAATGCGAAAGTCCAAAGAAGAAAAAAGTTAGAGAGTTTGTACCCTAGTAATAAAAAAACTGTTTAGAATTAACAAATTATTTTAAGTAAATATGAAAAAAAATAATTTCAAATCACTAATTCAGTACTTACCGGGAATTTTGATTCTTATTTATGTATTCTTTTTAGCATTTACTCAATTTATAAAATAAAATTTTAAAAATTATTCGTTTTGATTGGAATTCTTTCTGCTTTTGGAGCTGCTACATCTTGGACATATGCGTGCTTTATTTGGCGCTCGCAAACTCAAAAATATAAATCAATAGATATTAATTTAATAAAAAATATAATAGCTTTTTTAGTTTTTATACCTGCTTTCATCAATCTAAGTTCTACAACTGAATTAAAAAACATATTTATCCTACTAATTAGTGGAATAATAGGTATTGGTTTAGGTGATACTTTCTATTTAAAGTCACTACAAACAATTGGCACAAGAAAAACTTTATCTATAGAAACTCTTTCTCCGTTAATGGCAGCTTTATCAGGGGAATTTTTTATTAATGAAAATTTAACAACTAAATCATGGTTTGGAATAATTATAGTAACGATTTCGCTTTTCATAATTCTCAGAAAAGGTAACGATTTTAAAGAGGAAAACTCCTCTTTCTCAGAAAAAAATAACTTTAAGATTTTTGCTTTTCCTTTTTTATCAGTTTTATGTGCTGTTCTTGGAGGTCTTTTATCAAGGATGGTTTTCCTTCAAAGCAATTTATCTCCTTTCCTTACAACTGAAATAAGACTATTAGGTGCAATAATTTTTTTGATTAGTCTAAAAGGATTTAAGATTAATTTTTTCTTAAAAAACATAGACAAAAAACAACAAAAAAGATTTTTTATTTCAATACTTCTTGGAACAAATATAGGAATATTTCTACAACAAGTTGTGTTTAAAACCCTTCCCATAGGAGTAGGATGGGCCTTATTAAGCATATCTCCAGTAATTTCCTTATTTTTTGCTAAGACTGAGGAAAGAGAAATTACCAAAAAAATAATATTTTTTACTTGTTTTTTATTTTTTGGCTTGACATTAATAATTCTGTAATCTCTGAGTTAATGTAAAAAATACTCATGTTAATAAAAATAAAATTAAATAAAATTACTCTATAAATACTCAAAACAATGAAAACATTAAAGAAAAAAAGACTTGGCGCCTTGGAAGTTTATGTTATTCTTTTAAGCTGTATTTATGCAGGCTTTATAGGTTATAAATCTCTATTAAATATTTTATTTACTTGGAATTAATTAATTTTTTCTAGTGATTTAATCAACTTACCTCCATCTTGATCATCATCATCATTTGAAGCGAAAAATAAAAAAAATATTCCTAGAGAAGCTATAGATAGCGAAATTGACAATATAGAAAGCTCATCCATAAATTAGAAATTTTTTTTATGATAAACGAAAAAAAATAAAAGACAGTAAAGAAATACACATTCTCGAAAATAAATATTTCTTTTATTTGTAAAATGAAAAAACATATCCGAACTATTTCGTGAAAGTTCTAATATCTTCCCCTTGTAGTGCAAGCGTAATAATTCAGTATGGAATAAAAAGTTGGCCTATTTGGGAATGTGAGCCAAGCAAATTTCAGTGGAACTATGATGATAAGGAAATTTGCTTAATTATTAAAGGTAAAGCAAAAATAAGTACGCAAAACGGTGAGATTTACACTATTAAAGCTGGAGATCTAGTTGAGTTTCCTGCTGGACTTAACTGCGAATGGGAAGTAACCAAAAGTATTAAAAAACATTATCGATTGGGCCGCTAGATTTAAGAAAAAAGATTTTTTCTTCTTTACTGTTAAGTCAATGTAGATAAAATATGGTTAATAAAATAATTTTCAAGAAGGGAACTCATATTATGCCTTTTACTGATCAAGAATATTTTGAGGTTATTGAAAAAAACGAAATAGTAAAAAAGGCCTTTGAAAATATTAAGCAAATTTGCATTGATTTACAAAAACAAACAAATTGTCCTGAAGAGGATCTAAAAGATTTTCTTGAATTTATTTCTAAACAATGGAATAAGTAATAATTAACAAGCCTTTTAAATACTAAATTTAAAATTTCAATTTAGTTTTCTGACACAATAAGTTCTAATCTAATTCCTTTTTTGGTTTTGTATTTATACTGGAAGTCCCCTTAGCAGCAGAAACGAAGAAAAAGAAGCCTACAATTCCAGATATACCAAATATCGCAGCCAAAGGATCAAAAGTGAAAGAAAACATAGAATTTATAAAATCAAGATAAATAATAGTTTTTGAATCAAAATTGTACAATTATTGTTAAGTATAAAAAATAACAATAACGCGATTCATTATGTCATTATTAGTCTCTCAGTAGGTTCAAGGAAATTATTATTCAAATCGATTTTAAGAATAAAAATATCAATACATACCAAAAATCTATTCTTGCGAAAGAGAAAAGTTTTTAAAATTTTTATAGAAATATTGAATAAAACACTACCCAGCGGATCCACAATAGTTGTTTCTTTAGATTAATATCAAATCATGACAGAATTTTACTCAGCTTCTTCCTCAGTAAGTCCTTTAGCAGCTATATTATGGTGCCTTTATCCAGTAGCTGTACTTATAATTATTGAATTACTCTTAGGAGGTGGGTTTGATGATGACAATAATGATGATCAAGATGGTGGAATGCTAATACCTGCTTACTCTAGATCAGACGTTTGATTTTTTTAAATTAAAGATTCATAAAGAATTTAATTAAATTGGCCAACAATCTTGATACAACTCATATTTCCTTAGTAACACTTACAATTCTTATTTTTTCTTCTTTGTCTTGGCTTGTCTTTAGAACCCTTAAAGAAGGTAGAAAAGCTCTAACAGAAATAAATAAAGATAAATAGTAAATATCTCAAAAACATTTAAAAATATAGAATTTGATTAGATTTATCAAACTCTTACATTTATGAGTTTTAGTGAATAAATAGATATATTCCTAAAATTTAAACACTTTTCCTTCTGAAAGTTTGGGAAAAGCATAAAAAACTTAAATAAATACTAGAATTTGTTTGATCGCTAAGTCAAAAAATTACTAATCTGTTGAAATCCCATTTTTATGAAGGGCCCTCGTTGTTATTACTTTAATAAATAAAAATGCATCTAAATTCTATACTTTATATTTGTTCTATATCTTTATTCATTTATATAATGGCGCTGTTTTGGAGAGACTTGCCAAATCAAAAAAAGTAAATAAATAATTAATATTAAATTTATTGCTTATCAAAATAAATTGAGTTATTAATTTAATATTGGATTTAATTTTTTTTAATAAATGCTGAAAGAATCTTCAAATAGCAATAACAAAAATATATTCTCAGAAACTACAAGTATTGAAAAAGAAAAGATGATTTGCAAAGACGGATTCTGTTCATTACCAAATCGAGATGAGCTCCCAAAACAAGATACAAATGATATGAATTTATTTGATCCTATTTAGTAAATAAAAAACATTTTGAGAAATTGAAGATTAAATTGATAGTATTAAATTTTTTAAATTTTTAATATATGCTGAATAACTTTTTTAATGCATATAAAGAGTTTTGGATTAAAGCTACAGAATTCAAAGGATTCACATCTCGATCAGACTGGTGGTTAGTTCAATTAGCGAATCTTATAATTTCTTTACTAACTATCCCAATATTTTTAAAAACGTTTGGTTTCAATGCTTATGGATTAGTTTGTATCATTCCTCAAATAGCTATTGATATAAGAAGAATCAGGGACTTTGGAAAAGATTGGAAATGGATCTTTATTAATTTAATACCCATCTTCGGATGGATCTTGTGGTTTATCTGGCTAGGCTTTGGTAAGACTGGTAATGGGGAAAATAAACTTATATAGAAATTAACTCCTCATTTTTTTCTTTTTTTAAAATCTACAAATCTTACCTTGTTTCTTAACTCTATTTGTTTTTCAAGAATTCTAAACACATGCATCTCACATTCGGTTAATTTAAGAAACTGATCGAGTGTATCTTTATCTTCTTCATCAAAATTCTCGAAAACTTCTGAAATAGCAGTACTATTTCTAGAAATAAAATCCTCTGCTACATCTTGTGGATTCTTGCCTGATTCGAAATCCTGAAAAGCTTCATAGGAATTAAG